>JBAPOI010000519.1:0-2403 GCA_049279555.1 Candidatus Sulfotelmatobacter sp. | reverse complement strand
CCGTCCGGAACACCGGATCCTTGATCACCTCAATGAACTCGCCATAGAGCGGATGATCGGGAAAATGAACGGCCTTGCGACGGTACTCTTCCTCCGTGAAGACGATGTTCTGTAGCCGCTCGAATATGGCAAAATCGGCGCCCATCTCAGCACAGAAGTTGATAAATGACTTCATCTCCCGGAAGTTGTCGAGTTGATAGGTGAAAGAGAATTTCAGTTGCGGCAGCTCGCCACTGAGACGCAGCTCATGGAGAAAGCGCATGTTCTTCACGAACACGTCGAATTTGCCCAACCGGCGCAGCTTCTCGAAAGTTTCCTTGGTTGCCGCATCTATCGAAATGCGGACTGAGTGTACCTTTTTGTGGATTCCGGGAAACTTATTCCACTCTTCACGGCTGAACAGCGTCCCGTTTGAGATAATGTCCAGGCTTAGATTGGGGCAGCGCTCGTCGTTGATAAGCTCGAGTAATCGTCGGGATGGCTTGCTGCCAAATAATTCACCCGCGGGATTGATATGAAGGGTCCGCAGGCTCGGTAGAAGCGGCAGAAGCTTCTGCTCGACCGCACGCGCCTTTTCGACCGACTGCGATGCCTTTTCGGTAATTACGTGCGCTCGGCACGACGGGCACGACAGATTACAGGTCTGATCAAACGCGAACATAATCTCGTCAACCCCATCGAGCTCGTAATTCTTCGTGGCGACAGCCTTACGGGTGCGCGGATTTTGCAATTCATCGCGCCTGGGCAGGGTGTCCTGCGCCATCGTTCCGCACTCAAGGTGATTGCAATATTTGTAGGAACCGTCAGTGACCGATTGCCGAATCGCCTTCGCTGTTGGCGAATTAAGTACGTCTTGTAGCGGCTGAGTCATGAAATTGCCGATGTGAGTCGGCAGCCAGTGACCGCAACAGACTAGCACTTGTCCGTCCGGCCCGATGTCGAAGCGTTCGAAGGGCAATGGACAGACAAATTGTCGAAGATAGGCGTTGTCGTCGCCGGCAAACTTTTCCAAGCGAGGCGGAACGCGCTTGCCTTCCGATTTGAGCAGCAGCGTGTGCTTGGCCGCCTTCAGGTGAATTGAATAGGGATTGACCTGCAGCCCCTTGCCGACGGCCGATAGCGCTTCGTGATACCGAGCGGCAGCGCCAAATGCACGGCCAAGCGCCAGCGCCAGCGATTCGATGATGGAAAAGCGCAGTGCGTCGTTGCCTTCGCTTCCGGCGTAGCCATCCAGAACACCAAGCAATATCTGCGTGCGCTGTTCCCTTCCGGTTGACGCAGTGGCATCGCCGAATACGAATACGGGGTAGTTATACATGGGGTGCACGAGCTTACCGTCCGGACGACAGATGTGAGCTGTCTCGGCAATGGCGCCGTCCGATCGGGTCCAGCGATAGAACAAATCGGCTGCTTCATAGATTTCCTGCTGCAGAGCACGCTCGACCCCGCGCAGCAGCAAGCTTTCAGCAAATCGCGGCATTGCCGCCACTTCCGCGACAAAGCCTGCGGCTTCGTTCTGCGTTCGGCACGATACGAAGTATTTTGTTTCGGGGTCGTCGCCGACGCTGACGTGTATAAAGGGATGGATGCCGATCCGTCGAATTTCGTCCAGAAATCTCTGATCAACTTGGCTTGGCGGCCCAGCGAGCGGGTACATCGCACGTGCAGACATAGCGCTCCCCGATCTGATGACTCGGCGCATGACCTTCGCCGACAGGTGAAGTGGCGCGCTCCTCAATCGTCTAAGCGAATACCAGGGGCGACGTTGTGCCGCAAGCTTGGCAGAGTCCCTTTCGCGCTTTCGCATGTCTTTTCACGCTCGCACAGCGTCGGCTCGCATGCCGCGCGACCTGCCCATTGTCGACCTATCGTCGCCCCTCCCCCGGGGCGCTCGGGCCGGCTTGCCCTCAAAAAAAGGCGACGCCGACCGCGCCTTTGAAGTTATACGACGGGACTCCGTATTGGTCGGCGAAGTCCCAGACCGAGGCGTTCCAGGATACGTCGTCGCCCACGATCAAGCCACCGGGCCTCAGCTTGCGTTTGGCCTCACGGAACTCGAATATCATGTGATTATAAGTGTGCTCGGAGTCGTGAAAGAAGAGATCGATGGAGTCGACTTTATCGACCATCTTGGGCAGCAGCACCTTGGCATCCCCGGTCCAAACCTCGAACCGATCCCGGTAGGCATCGGGGACCATCCAGCCCGACGATTTGCCCTCTGGGATGACGACGCCGTAGACTTTTCCTTTCACCGTCCAGCCTGCATCCTTGGGGTTGAAGACCGCGGGTAAATCGATAACGTGCAAGCTCCCGTCGCCGCCGTTCTTGACCAGGCCGAGCATCATGAAGGCCGATGACATGCCATTACAAACGCCGGTCTGTACGATCGTCTTTGGCTTAAGC
>JBAPOI010000518.1:0-2001 GCA_049279555.1 Candidatus Sulfotelmatobacter sp. | reverse complement strand
GGCAAAGCCTGCTCCTGCGTCAGAACCTCTTCAGGCGGTTTGCTGCGAACGGCGCGTCGTTTGCGGGCGGGTTGGGCGAAGGGATCAGAAGCTGCAACCGTGCAGAGAACATAAAACAGCGCGGCATTGGCGGGAATTTGCAAATTAAAATCGACCGCGCTATGCACCAGGATGCCGCTCAGCCCGAGTAAGCATGCCAAGGCAACGGCACCGCTCATTTCCGCTTCCCACTTCCCGATCTTCTTGATGGCCCTTCGATAAAGTACGACCAGAAACCAGAGCATGATTCCGAATCCGAAGACTCCCATCTCGATGAGCAGCTGCAGATAGTCGTTGTGAGCCTCATTCACGAAGAAATTTGTGTAGAAGGTGCGGAACTGCGGATAGACGACAGGGAAGGCTCCCAAACCCCAGCCCAGCACCGGCCGTTTCAGGAACATGTGCAGTCCGTCGCGGTTGATGTGAGCGCGAAGATCGTTAGTGATCTCGGAACGTTCCGGGCTGACGGTTGCAATGCGCCGGCTGAGTTCGCCGCCTCCGATCCAGGCGAGGATCCCGATCACGAGCGCCATAAACACGCCAATGCCGATGGCAGTGCGGAGGCCACGTTTCTGTTTTATGAGCAACACTGCGAGAATCACCAGCTCGGTAACAATCGCGAGCATCCCGCCGCGCGATCCGGAAAGAAAGATCGTCCCGACCATTACCGCAGCCGCACTTGCCGCCGCGGCGCGCGCTTTGCTCGAAGCCAGGCGCGTCAGCGATAACACCAGCGGGATGGGCACGAGCATTTCCATCAGACCGGCGTAGTGGTTGTGGTTCACGTAAGGACCATAGATCCAACCGCCCATGCGCGGCAGGCGAACCCAATAGAGCCGGCCGTTTGGGGAGATGCCTTGCAGCAAGGAGAACGCCGCCAGTGCAGCTCCGTACAGCGAGAAGATGAGCGCCAGACTGCGCGCCTGCGAGCCACGAAGTAAAGTCTGCCCAGCAAGAAAACAAAGCATTCCGTAGCAGAAGTACTGGAGTGTGAGCGCGACGGTGTCGTGCGGATAGGCTGTAACGCGGAAGACGAGCTGGACAAATATGAGAAAGCCGAACGCCGCCATGGGAAGAAACAGCGGGTTCCACCGAACCTTCACTTCGCCGTCGAGAACTTGCTTAACGACCCACAACAAAAACAGCGCGGCAGTTGCAGTCTCCAGCAGAAAAATCGACCACGGTTCCACGGCGCCGAAGGCCAGCGGTCCAATCAGGAGCAGACCGAAGACTCCGTACAGCAGAATGCGGGCGGCTTGCATCGATTGTTCGCGGCGATGGAGGACGGCAGTGCTGGGTGCGTTCATGAAATTGACATCGAGACCAAAACATCCAATTTGAATCAAACCACTCGGAGGAATTACTGCCGCTTGGCCGTGAGGTGAAAATCGTCGACCCAGAGCTTACCACGGATCGGACTGCCTTCCGGCAGCCGCCGAACCCGCAGTACGAGCAGGCTGGTATCGGCTCCGGTAGTGAATTCTCCGGAGGCAGACTTCCAGAATCCGGCCTCTTTCAGTTCATCACTATCGTAGACGACCTCTCGAGTGTAAGCATCCTGAAGTGTGAAGTGCGGGCCGCCGGCGCCCTCGAGCTCTCCGTTTTTGTAATAGGCGGAGAATTCGTAGGGAGTATTGGGCTGGACCGCAATGAACTGTCGAATGCCCGCATCGTTTACTCCTGGCCCATCAAAAGTGATCATCAGGGAACGACGCCCACCGTGAAAATCGCTGGGATCGAGGGTGAGAGTCACGCTCCGCTGTTTCTCATACTGCCAGTCGAAACCGCCGTTGAGAACGTCAAGGCTGAAATCTCCGTTGACGATCAGATTTCTGCTCGTCGGCAAGTAGGACGAAAGGCCAAAACGTGGAGCCGCCTGCCGCCACACCAAACGGGCTTGTTCCGCGTCTTTATGGTCGAACAGGTACTGAATATAGGCATTGGTGTAGCGCAGTTCGAAGG
>JBAPOI010000517.1:0-1964 GCA_049279555.1 Candidatus Sulfotelmatobacter sp. | reverse complement strand
GTCCTGGCTCGAGCCGATAAATCCGGTGACGACCGGAATCACTCCTAGCTGCAACATCGGGCGGAGGCGCGCTTCGCAGCGCGCGCGAGTGAGATCCATCAGCGGTTCTGCCCCACCGTGAAAACCGTCCGTGACGATCAGTTCGGTGGCTTCCACAGGCTCGCTTCGAATCCCGAGCGCCGATATCGCTGATGCAAGGAGCGGAGCCGAAAGCCGTTCGCCGAGGCTGGAGATCAGATCGAGCGAGCGCGGCGTAAGTTCACGAAGGAGAGCGGTGCCTTCGCACAACCGTTTGGCGTCGTTGAGTAGCTCATCCATGCGCGCGGTAAGGCGCTTTCGTGCCGACTCTTCAGGAATCAGCTCTGCAAGAGCCGACGAATGTTGCAGGCGTATTTCTTCGAGAAGTTCGAGCGCTCGTTGGCCTTCACCGGCCTCCGAAAGTGTAGCGGCTTCAATCAAGCGATTCGTGACGCCGCTCATTGCCGAGACAACCACGACGACCGCGCTTTCGCGCGCCGCCTTCGCGCAAATCTGCGCTGCACGCGAGATGCACGCGGCGTCTCCGACGGAGGTGCCGCCGAATTTCATGATGACGAGGGCTGAGTTCATTTTGGATCGTACCTGCGAAACAAGTCGGAATTGCCGATGAACCCTTCAGAAAAGCCGCGCTCCAAAAACTATATACCTGGAAGCATTGCCTGATTGCACCGATTGGAGCGCTTGTCGTCGGGGAGTTAGCAGCCCAATGGGCTCGAATCTCTAGATCAACCGATGATTCTAGGCCGGGGCGCTCGCGTGATGCACGGCCTGCGAATCGAGAAATTCGAGCACAGTGCGATGCGAGAGCTCCGGCTGGTCGGTTGAAAAAATGTGGCTTGCGTGGGGGATTAAGACCAGCTTCGCGCCGGCGATACGCCCGGCGATCATTTTTCCATTCGCAGGCGGGACAAGGCGATCCGTGTCGCCGTGAATCACCAGCGTAGGCGCGGCGATCTGAGAGATGCGGCTGTAAGCTTCCCACATGATGATGCCTTGCAGTTGGCCCGTGAACCCTTCGGCAGCGGGCGGCCACTGAAGGCGAATTTTCAAATCTTCATCGATCCGTTCTTTCGGCGTAGATTTGTCGTAGATGTAAGGATTGATGGCGAGCGCGGCTTCTTCGGGCGTCATTCCCTGGCGCATCAGAACTTCGAGAACTTCGGGCTCCGCGCGCACAGCTTCGGGTCCTCCCGAGGCGGTGCACCCGAGAATGAGCGACTTCACGCGCTTCGGATACTCCAGCGCGAATTCCTGGGTGATCATTCCTCCCATCGAAACTCCGTACACATGCGCGCTGTCAACGCCCGCCGCATCGAGCACTGCGGCCGCATCGGAAGCCATCAGCGAGATCGGATAGGAACCCGCGGGCACATCGCTTCGTCCCGCGCCCCGATTGTCGAACGTGATGACGCGATATTGTTCGGCCAGCAGCGGCCGGGAGCGGTACCACATATACGACGGCCAGCCGAGGCCCATGATCAGGAGGACGGGCGTGCCCTGCCCGGTTTCCTCCCAGTAAATCTTCACTCCCTGATTCAGTGCGAATGGCATCGTAGTCTCCGATTCCTGCGCTTAAGCACAGGCGTTCGAGTGTGCAGCTGAAAATGTCTTACGCGTCGGCAACTTTGATCATCAGCTTCCCGACGTTTTCGCCTTTGAAGAGCATGAGAAGCGCTTCGGGAAATTTATCGAATCCTTCGACAATGTCTTCGCGCGATTTCAGTTTTCCTGCAGCGCGCCACCCAGCCATTTCACGAGCGGCTTCGCGGTATCGATCGGCGTAGTCGAACACTAGGAAGCCCTTCATGGTGGCTCGGTTGATCAGAAGCGAGAGATAGTTCGAAGGCCCTTTAATGGGCGTTGTGTTGTTGTACTGCGAGATCGCGCCACAAATCGGCACGCGCGCGCCGCGAGCGAGTAGCGAA
>JBAPOI010000516.1:0-1785 GCA_049279555.1 Candidatus Sulfotelmatobacter sp. | reverse complement strand
GGGCAAGGCGTATCCCCTGCCCGCAAATAGAAAAGGCCGCAATAGGTCATTATTCAGGTCATATCAATAAATTTGTGTGCCACCCTTCTTCATGTTGTATGTCCCCGAAGATCCCTCAGAGATGAACCACTGCTGTAAATACGGGATGTCCCGAATGGCGCTAGTTTAAGGTACTTTTCCATATCAAACTAGCTGAAAATATTGGCTCGAAATGGCATAATGCGCCATGAAAAATCCGACGCCAATGTTACCAGGTTTCCATCTCCAGACCCTCCGCCGCAAGCCTCGTTCCGAGCAACAGAAACTTGCCGACAAGCTGGCATTGTTGCAGCGGAAATCATTCAAGCAAATCGGCGAGATCTTTGAAAAGTTCATCCCCAAGACTCTTCTTAAACCGGAGAGAGAAGGGGTAATGAGCCGCAGAAGACTGTTTTCCAAGGAAAACACTTTCTGGGCTTTCTTCAGTCAAGTACTTGATGCTGATGGTGGTTGCAAGGAAGTGGTTCGCAAGCTTCAATCCTACGCTTCGCTCAAGGGGATCGCCTTTCCGTCCTCTTCGACTGCTTCCTATTGCACAGCTCGCAAGAAACTCGATATTCGGGCTCTCACAGACATCTTCGATCATACCGCCAGACAACAAAACCGGACGTCAAGAACGGGTCGGCTGAACAATCGGCGAGTGATCGTCGTCGACGGCACGGGCGTGAGCATGCCGGATACTGCCGAGAATCAGGAAGTCTGGCCACAATCGGTTAGCCAGAAACCAGGGTGCGGCTTCCCTACAGCCCGTATTTGCGCCTGTTTCTCGCTGACAGGTGGTGCCTTGCTCAGTTATGCCCTCGGCAACAAAAAAAGCCACGAACTACGGCTGTTCCGTCAACTGTGGGAGACGTTCAAGCCAGGGGACATCTTCTTGGGCGACAAGGGTTTCTGTAGTTACTTTGACATCGCCCGGCTTCAGGAAAAAGGCGTCGACAGTGTTGTGACCCTCGCGCGAAGAGCGCCTGTTCGAACGCTCAGCAGCCTGAAGAAGCTCGGAACCGATGATTTGCTGATTACGTGGCAGCGCCCCGTCTACAATGCCAGCCTGTCATATTCCAAGGAGGAATGGGACACTCTCCCGGCAGAGATAACGCTGCGACAGATCAAGGTATCTGTGCCCTATCCGGGCTTCAGGGTTCAGCATTTTTATATTGTCACCACCTTGCTGGATGCCACTCAATATCCCGCAACAGAGCTTGCCGATCTTTATCTCCAGCGCTGGGATGTCGAGTTGTTCTTCCGCGACATCAAAACGACCATGGGGATGGATGTGCTGCGGTGCCAGACACCGGATATGATTCGCAAAGAAATTCTGATGCACTTTATCGCCTATAACTGTATTCGACAACTGATGTTCGAGGCAGCTAAAGAGGCCGATCTAGTGGTTCGGGAGATAAGTTTCAAGGGTAGCCTACAGGCTCTGCGCAACTGGGAACCTCATTTGAACCAAGCAAAGGTCAGCAGGGCAGAACGGCTCCGACTGATAAGCGACTTGTACGAGGCGATGACCGACACCCCTCTTCGACAACGGCCTGGTCGAAGTGAACCCCGGTGTCGCAAACGTAGACCGAAAAACTACGAGCTCATGACCGCTCCGAGGCATGAAATGAAAGAGATTCAACACCGGAACAATTATCGTGCAACGAACCCTTAAACTAGTGCCATTCTATACTGTCCCCGGAACTCACATCAGTTTTGCTGATTCTATTTTTTTGGCTCGTCAGCAGAATCTATGGATTACAC
>JBAPOI010000515.1:0-2013 GCA_049279555.1 Candidatus Sulfotelmatobacter sp. | reverse complement strand
GCCAGTGATCGCGTGGGACCCAGGCATTGTGTTCGTTGACCTTGCCGAAGCGGCCAATCCAGTCGTGGAACTTGCTGGTGCCGATGCCGATCCAGGGCAAGAAGCGACAGACGGGGATGTCCGTCTTGTCGCTCCAGGCGCGGACGAAATCGACGAGCTGGTCGCGGGTGTCGTGGGGAACCCAACGGCCCTTTAGATTTCCCCAAGACTTTTTTTTAGCTCGGTGTGAGCTTCCATGAGCTCAGCCATGACCTCGTTCTTGCGGACGAGCTTGGCTTCGAGCTGCCGGATCTTCGTTTGTTGGGCGTCTTCGACGGCCTTGGACTTGCGGCCATTGTCGAAGGCGGCATGGCCGTTCTCGAAGAACTCCTTGAGCCAGCCGTAGAGTTGGTTGGGGTAGATGTCGAGCTCATCGCATAGGTCGGAGACCGGAACCTTGTCGATGAGATGACGTTTGAGGATGGCAACCTTCTCGGTGCCAAGAAAATGACGACGCGGCTTGTTCATGTGAAACCTCCGTACAGGCTATGCTAACCCGAACGGAGCGATTTTCCAGATTCGACTGAGGCAAAACAAGCCAAATGCGGCTTTGAAAGATGAATCCTTCCGCTACTGCACCGAGGAATGACTTGCCTGCGGCTGTCGCCTCAATATCGCCCGCATCGGGAAAGCGTGCGTGATGGTGAAGGTGGGCGGCTTGATAGGCGTGGCCGCTTCGGATTGCAAGTAACTCGATCAAGCAGAGGAGCGCATCATTCGCTTTCTTGGATAAACCCAGGTTGCGATGAACAAGGTCGTGTGACGTGGAGCCGTAGGTCACGAAACTCAAGCAAACCAAGGAGCCTACGGCCAACGGCCAATAGCCCAAGACGGCGAAAGCGAAGTATGCCCCGCACCAGAGGAATGGATAAGCGATGGTGAGCAGTTTTTGCCACGGATTTACAATAAGCAAGTCAGTTCCCAATTCACGAAGGCTTGGAACGGGAGATCGGTTGTCGTTCATGGCGTGTCCTCGATCAATACGCCGTGATTCGTCTTCACCATCGGTCGGAAGGTGAGAATTAACCCGGCCAGAAATAGAGCAGCCCCAAGGACTGCCGGTGCAAGATGAACGGCGTCGTTGTACCCGATTGCGGGGTGGACACCAATCGCCGTCCCAAACCCGATGATCCCGACCAGAACGAGGACACGCCACAGGTTCACAGAAGGCGTCCCACACCACACACTGAAAAAGAGAGTAACCCCGCAACAGCAAACTCCCCCGCCAAATCCTGCTCGGTCGTGGGCGATGAGTGGCACAAGACGTTCGTTAATGTTGTGCAATTCTTCCACTTCCACGCCCATGTAGGTCAAATCTTGGGACACGAAAACAGTTGTCATCCCAACTACAAAAATCGTGAATCCACCAGAGATCATTCCGGCAGCAGTCGCCAGGAGACAAGCTCTGCCAACCCCCGGCCCAGAGGTCCACGGCCATTGGACCCCTGGCTGGATCAAACAGCGAATGTTTTTGGGATGGCTAAACGTCCGGTAGGAACGAATAAGGCCGAGGAAAAAGCAAGGAAGCAGGGCCAGAGTTGCGATCCCGTGCCATGTATCGAGGTAGCCATACCCCAAGTAGGCAAAGAAGCTACCGAAACCAACCACGCCCGATACCAGCAAGAGCCACCAAGCCCATCCTTGGCCCTGCCGCAACGGGAGTGAGGTCAGCCATTGATAAAGCAGGCCGATGGCGATCAACGAACCACCGAAGGAAACACGATCATGGATCATGAAGTGGACGATTCGGCATTCGTGCATGGCGCACAAGTCTTGAGCAGCCATGCCAAGAAACTGTTCGTCGTGTGGCAAGAGCCTTCCTGTCGCACCAAGAAGTAGTGCGAAAACTCCCGCCAGCATTAAAGCGATGGCCGATACCGACAGAAAGAAGCGGCCATCGCCTAGAAAAGTCGGTGTAGATTGCATGGGCAGAGTATCAAAAACGTCAGGTGCTTCAGCAGGAACAACAAGTCC
>JBAPOI010000514.1:0-3323 GCA_049279555.1 Candidatus Sulfotelmatobacter sp. | reverse complement strand
GCCCAATGCAATGCCTTCTTGCATGTCAATCCATACGAATCCCCGGCCCCGCAGATAAGGACCGCTCCGGCTCGATAACGTAAAGTAACGCCCGTCGCGAATTTGCACCGGCAGGCTCGAATCCTTGAGCACCTTTTCAAATGCGTCATACGGCGTCATGTCCCAGCCGTAATGAAACATCCAATCGGGAACAATGCTATGCACCAGCTTGCGGAATTGCTTGTCCCGCGCAGCGTCCTTTGATGCCGACCCCGAGAAATGATTCAGAAATGCAAGCTGATCACCCGGAATCGAGCTCTGAAAGATAGCCTTATCGTAATTCGACGCCGGAGCCTGAGTCTCTTGGGATCGCGATACGTCGGCGAACGTCGCAATCAAGACGAGCAAAGACAAGAAGGGAACTCTGACTCTAGGAAAAAACAAAGACCGGCGAAGGGGCGGCATTCGGCGTCTCCTGTTCAACACTTATGCGCTCGAATTGTACCGCCCTTCGCGCTGATTGCAAGCCAACCTTACTTCGAACTGCTCCTGGTTGCCCGCTTCGACGGCGGGATTATGCCTCTTTCCGGAAGCTCCTCACCAAGCGGGTCCGATAGATGGTGTAGCGGTTTGTCGCCCGCCGAAGACAACTGCGGACCGACCTTGGCCGCGGTCAATCCCTGAGCCGTGTAAATAGCCTCATTAAAGGTTGAGCCAGACTTGGCTGCGGCTACCGCAAATACTCCATAGGGCACACCACCGGTGAAGGCCGTCGCAATGTAGTCCGCCACCATCAAGCCGTTCTGGGAGCTGGGCAGCCACGTGAGCGTCATCGGTCCAGCCAGACTTACTGGAGTATTCCATGTAGATCCGCCGTTGGCCGACGAAATGTAGCCCACGTAAAGCTGGCAGGTTGACTGGGTGCAACTGCTCTTCGGATAGTAGTAATAGTGAACCCCAATATGAGCGGTGGATCCCGACGTCGTTGGGTCAATGCCAATTCCGGGAATGAAATGGTCCACCGTGCTGGTGGTAGCGTCGATTGGAATGCGCGTTACCGCAGACCACGTTGTGCCATTCGTAGAAGTGCTGTAGACCAAATCGTTGGTCGAACATCTGGAGCGGAAGCGGCAATCCTCCCACACGACATACACCTTGCCGGCGCCATCGACTGCTGCGGAGGGCAGCGGCCGACTGCGAATGCCGCCCGCATCGGTGTGCCATTGAACGTTGGAGATTGAAACCAACGCCGTCCAAGATGCGCCTCCGTTGGTAGAGGTGTAGGCAGACATTCCCGAGGTTTCAATGGGAACCACCACGGTGCCGTTGGGCAGCGCCAGCGGTGTCCCGCCAAGGCCGGTGCCTGCGCCGCTGATGGTTGTCGCGGCTGACCACGTCAGGCCTCCGTCGATGGAAGTGCTCATCTGAATCTGGTCCCCGTTGTCCGGATTGTCCCATTCCGCGTAGCAATTGCCGTAAAACGGACTCGTGGAAGTGCTGTCGCACGCGACCCAGTTCTTGTCGGACGCGGTCACCATAGGACCGACAAGCACGGGATTGCCCCAGGTTATGCCGTCTGTGGACCGGCTTATGGCCACGCCGGGTGTGGTGGTGGTCTGGTTCAAGATAGGCAAGGTGGAGATTAACCACACGCCATGCTTGGCGTCATATGCGACGTTGGCATCGCTGGCTGCGGCGTAAGGTCCGCCGCCATTTCCGCTGGTCAGACCGGGAAGAAATCCGTGTGTCCAGGTGGAGCCGCCGTTGGTTGAAGTAGCCCAGCCAATGGCCGTCGCGCCTCCGGGAGAAATGCGTCCCGTCTGAAACGCGGCAACCAGCGTCGTACCGTTTGCCAGTACGTGAGGCTCAACTTCCGTTGCGTGTTGGCCGGGGGCAACCGTAAAGGGGTCGGAACTGATCTGGGTTAAGCTGACTTGCCCGGACGCGGTAACTGCCGCGACGCAAAGGCTCAGCACGGCCAGGCAGGCGAAAAGCGAAAGAGAGTGTAGTCGGCGGAAATTATAGAGAATACGGTTCATCAGATTTCTCCTCGGAACGTGGAAATTAGGTTTCCCAGGGTAAGTTCGCTGAATTGCAGGCGTGCGCGAACTGTAAGCGATCGGCGTGAAGCAGCTCGACGACAGCTTGCGTGACGAATTCTGGCACGGATCTGAGAGGCAGGCGACGACGACTACTAATTTTTACAAAATCCGAAGAAGTTGTGTGTAACCTAGGTAGTGGGTCAGTTTGAAAAAGCAGCGTGCACTTCTACCGTCGGCGTCATCCTGAGTGCAGCCGCTTTTCAGGCGGAGCGAAGGACCTCCCGCTTGACTGGCCCGGCGCGCAAGCCAAATTGCACCACCACCGAAATTCAAAACCCTAGAAAATTCAAAACCCTAGAAAACCCAACATAGATTGCTCATCCTTTAACTTGTCCGGACGAAGACGACCGCTGCTTCGTCGTGATACACGTCCTTCCAGCTGGCAGTCTCGGCCAGAATACTCGCCAGCGCAGAGTCTCTAGGAACAATGATGCAGCGCACATCGTGGTCGCGGATAAACCCATCCCAACCCGGCTCCACATGCACCATCTTCAGGTAGGACTTCAGAAACTCGTCGCCGTAGAAATCGTGGCGGTCGTCGATTACCATTCGACGTCCAGGGTAGAGACGATAAATAAGGTATCCGCCCCAATAGTCGGGAGCCAGCACAGGCCCCTGAATATCCTTCTCCTGCAGGTAGCTAACAGCCGTGGCTGGAAAGCGCTTCTCGCTAAAGTGAGCGTGCATGACTGTCGTCGCGCTGAGCTTTCCGCCATTCGCCGCAATGCCGCAAGCCAGCACAACGGCCGCGACCGACCACAGGTGCCCGCGGAGACCACACTCAACCGTCTGCATTCGCTGCAAAAAGTTGAACAATGAAAACCGGCCCGGACGTGCCCCCATTTGTTCTGCGAGGCTGAGGAACCATGACGACAGCCACGGTCCAATCACCAGAATCAAAAGCAATGACGACATAGGAAGATTGCGCGACGCGTATAGCCCGGCATACACAGCGAATAGGATAACTAGCCCCTGACTCGAGTCGGCCCTCGCCCCTTCTCTTTTCCTAACTGCCAGCCCAATTAATGTCAGCAACAACAGTCCTGCGAAACACTTCTCCGCCACAAGATGAAAATTTGGAGATTGAAACTCATTAATGTGATCCATGAGAAAACGATTCGTGAGATATCGGTAGACATGGACATGCAAATTCCAGCCGTAAGGATTCACGAACGTTGCCAGAGCGCTCACTAAACCGACGAATGTCAAAGTCCGGACGTTTCCAGCTGCACGGATCTTTTT
>JBAPOI010000513.1:0-1634 GCA_049279555.1 Candidatus Sulfotelmatobacter sp. | reverse complement strand
CGTAAAAATAGCCCTTTCGCGCGAATTGCAGCGCGACCCAGGAATCGCCGACCGTATTCAGGGTCATGCCGAGCGAGCCGCCGGTCACGTCGCGCGCCGCGATCAGGCTCAACAGCACGACCTGGCTCAAGGCCAGGGTCACCAGCGCGAAATAATGGCCGACGACGCGCAGCCGAAAACATGGGTAGCCGATCAGCAAGGCGAGCAGCACCGCCGCTGCCATGCCTGCGGGGATCCCGAACCACGGCGAGATGCGGTAGAAATTCCACAGCAATGCCGGGATATAGGCGCCGACCCCGAGAAAGGCGCCGTGGCCGAACGAGGTCAGGCCGAAACGCCCCATCATCGACCAGGCGGTATAGATAAACCCCCAGATCAGGATCTGGATCGCGATGTGCAGCATGTATTCCGAGGCCGCGAACGGGAACAGCGCGAGCAGGACCAGCACCGCCGCCGCGGCCAGCCGGGCCATATTCATCGCCCGAGGATTCCCTGCGGCCGGACAAAGATCATGACGATGAACAGCAGAAAAGCCAGCACGTAGGAGAACTCGATCGAGAAGTAATAGCCGCCGATCGAGATGATCTGGCTCATGATAAAGGCGGCGATAAACCCGCCGATCATGTTGCCGAGCCCGCCGAGCACGCAGATCATGAAGGTGATCGGGCCAAAGGAATTGCCGATGAACGGGTGCACGTCATATTGCAGCACCAGGAGGCAGGAGGCGAACCCGGCGAGCCCGCCGCCGATCGCCGAGGTGGTAAAATAGATCCGCCGCTGGCTCACTCCCATCAGCCCCATGATCTCGCGGTCCTGGGCGATCGCCCGGATCGCGGTGCCGAGAAAACTGCGGGTCAGGAACAGATAGAGCGCGCCGGCGCCGAGCAA
This sequence comes from Candidatus Sulfotelmatobacter sp., assembly GCA_049279555.1. Classification (GTDB taxonomy): domain Bacteria; phylum Acidobacteriota; class Terriglobia; order Terriglobales; family Acidobacteriaceae; genus Sulfotelmatobacter. The sequence continues at coordinate 746 of JBAPOI010000513.1, read as the reverse complement.
TGCCGCAGCGAAAGCCAGGAGCCGGGCAAAGCTGATCGACAGATCGCCCCATTCGATCAAGGGCAGGCGCAGGCCCAGATTGCGGAAATCGGTGCCGAACAGCAGGGTCGCGAGGCTTTGCAGAAAGAACAACAGACCGCCGGTCGCCAACAGCTGGTTGATCGGCGGCGAGCCGAGAACCGGCTCGATGATCAATAGATGAACCAGGAGGCCGAGACCCGCGACGCCCAGGATCGCGAGCGCGCAGGCGAGCAGAAACGGCCAGTGGAAAAATACATAGAGCCACCAGATCGCATACATGCCGCACATGACCAGCTCGACATAGGCGATCCACACGACATCGATGACGCCAAAGATCAGGTTGAGCCCGAGCGCCAGCAACGCCAATACGCCGCCGAGCAGGATGCCGTCGAGGATGGCCTCAAGGAGAAAGATGTCCATGCCTGGGTCCTGTTAGAGCCTCGTCAGCCTCCCACTCAACCCTTTCCCCGCCGATGGGGAAGGGAAGGAGCGGTGCGGCATCGCGGCGAAAGATCGGCGAAAGGCGGCACTGCATCGGCCTTGCTACAGGCCCATATAGGCGCGGCGGATGGCGTCGTTGCGGCGCAGTTCGGCGGCGCTGCCGGAGAGGCGGATATGGCCGGCTTCGAGCAGATAGGCGCGGTCCACAAGATCGAGCACCTGCTGCACGTTCTGCTCGACGATCAACACCGTAAAGCCCTCCGCGCGGATGCGGCGGACGAGGC
>JBAPOI010000512.1:0-3447 GCA_049279555.1 Candidatus Sulfotelmatobacter sp. | reverse complement strand
GGCATCCCCGACGCCGCAGTTACAGCTGAAGATGCCGACCTCATCGTCCACCTCGCGGCCCAAGGAAAGGTGCGCATGCATCTCACTCTCACCCCGCAGAAGCTCGCCGACGAAACCAGTTACAACGTCATTGCCGATCTCAAAGGCTCCGAGCATCCCGAGCAGATCGTGGTCGTCTCCGGACATCTCGATTCCTGGGACCTCGGCACCGGCGCCATCGACGACGGAGCCGGCGTGGTCGTCGCCATGCAAGCTGCAGAAGTCCTGCAGCGTCTTCACCTACGCCCGGCTCGCACCCTGCGCGTCATCGCCTGGATGGACGAAGAGACCGGAGGCTCCGGCAGCCGGGCTTACACCGCCGAATATTCCAACGACTTCCCCCACTGCGTCGCCGCCATCGAGAGCGACTCGGGCGCCGCCCATCCTCTCGGCTTTGACGCGAAGGCCCCAACCGCCGTCATCGAATCGCTCCGCCCCGTGCAAAATGTTCTCCTCAGCATCGGCGCCAGCGTCCTGCAGCCTAGTTCCTATTCTCCCGGGGCCGACATCACTGCCATGTCCGATGCCGGAGTTCCCGCCTTCGGCATCCTTCAGGATAGCCGCACCTATTTCCACTACCACCACACCGCCGCCGACACCCTCGACAAAGTGGTTCCCAGCGAACTCCGCGAAAACGCCGCAGCCATGGCCGTGATGGCCTACGCACTAACCAATATGAAAGATCCCTTGCCACGGTAGGAGATCTAAGTGCTCAAGTGGGGACAGCCGCCCCGGCTATCCCGGAGCGAGCTCCGCTCTGGCCTAGGGCCGGGATACGCTGCCAAACGCCGCTTCATACCAGAACCGCAGTAACTCCGGAACCCGATTCCTGTAGCAAACAACGCCCTCGCGCAAAACATCATCTTTCTCGTCCGATGGAGCGAACTGGATTCGTTCCATCCCCACGGGGAGGTAGAGATGTGCCACACATTCTTTTCACGATGCTTCTCGTTGCCCTTAGTTCTGTTTTCGTTAGCGCGCAGGAGATGGAACAAATATCGGGAGAACCACTCGTTAATCGTCCGGCTGCGAGCAGCGGGAGCCCTCTGACATGTGCGGAGCACCTTACCATCCGCGTTCCCTCGCCCATCGCGGAGCGGGCAAAAGTCAAAGCCCGTCTTCTGATTCTTTTGCGAGAAAGTCTCAACGACGATGCCAGCGGTATCGTGAATATCGCGCGGGAAAACGAGATAAAGAAGCTTGCAGGTAAGCTAAAGCACGACTGGAGCAACTAGACGTAGGATCGACCATTAAGACTTACAAGCGCCCCGGCGCTGATCTGCGTCTCGCGCTCACTTGGAATCGGGCGAGAAAGCCAACAAAGCATTCCCCGCCATCGCGTTGGTGTAGCCGGTATTCACGTAGACCATGCCGCTGACGATCATTGGGCCGGCCCCGTTCAGCGAACCTCCATGCGCCTTAATGCCGTTGGTCGTACGAAAATCCTGAGCCGTATCGAAATCCCACAGCACGCTCCCGTCCCGCGTATCGTAAGCCCGTAAGTGACCATCGAGAGAACCGGCGAATACCATCCCCGCAGTTAAAGTGGGAGGAGCCATCTGCGCCGCGCTGCACCCCTCTTTTCCCGCGCACTGTGGAGTAGGCGGGGCTACATACCAAACCCGCTTCCCAGTACGCAGATCAAGCGCAAACAACCCTCCGCCCCCAATCGGATGATCAAAGTCGAAATCGGAGATAGGAAAATACGCGTAGCGACGGTCGGCAGCCCCGCCCCACTCAATGCCGCCGAGCGGCCCGCCATTTCCGATTCGGCTCTTCCAGAGCAACGCGCCGCGGTGCGCGGGATCGAGCGCATAAACCACCCCGGATTTCTGTGCCAGCAGCAGAACATCGCGGCCGTCGCCGAGCGATCGCAACATGGGAGGCGCTCCGAAATCGAAATCGTCGCCGTGTTGTTCCGGACAATTGTCTTTTTTCTCCGCCACGCAGCCCGCATTCCACAAATCGCTCTTGGTAAATTGCCGCGACCACACCCTCTTCCCCGATTTCATATCGAAGGCCATGACCGCGTCAGACGAATCGGTCGGCGGGTCGGAATAATTGTTGCCCGTCGCCACATAAATAAGGTGGCGCTTCAAGTCGGCGGTAGGCGCGGACCACACCGCCGCGCCCGATGGTCCCCAATACTGCACGCCCGCAGCGCTTTTGCCCGTAGCTCTTGGTTCTTCCGCGACCGTGTAGATCTTCCATATCTGTTTTCCCGAGGATGTCTCCAGCGCAACTACGCTGCCGCGAAATGTGCAACACGGATAACTCGGGTCAGCCGCCGATCCTTCCTCTCCGGAAGAAAACGGTACGTAAAGCGTTGCGCCCACTAATAGCGGCGATCCCGTGATGCGCGCCGCGGAATGCGAATCCGGGCGAACTTTCCAAACCAAAGATCCATCGGCCACTCGCACGGCGTAAACAAATCCGTTGGTGTCGCCGAAGAACGCCGTGGTTCCCTTCTCGCCGACGGAAATTGCCGTTTTAACCGTGGCCGACGCCTTGAATCTCCACCACGGGCATCCGGTCGCGGAGTCGAGCGCATAGACGTTGCCATCTTCGCTGCCTACGAATAATTTCCCGTCGTAAGAGGTCGGCTGACCGAAGGTGGCCGCGGCCCCGGGAAAGCCGAATGCCCATTTGAATTTCAAGCTCTTGACTTGGGCGCGGTTCAATCCGGCCGCGAGAGTCGGCTGAAAGCGGCTATTCTCCACATCGCCTCCCCAACCTGCCCAACCCGGAGGATTCGGTGGCGGATCCAAATCGCGGGCGCAAAAACCTGTTATGACTTCTGCTGTAGCAGCATCTGGAGCACCGACGGCATCGGCGATTGCGGACTTTTCCGCCTTGGATAGAAACTTCCCTTCCCACTTCATCCGGCCGGACTCAAGCGCGGCGAGGATCGACGCCTTCGACATCTGGTGCAGCGCACCGGGAGCGGGAGCGCGCATATCCTCTCCATCCTTGTGACAGCTGGCGCACTTCTTCGCGAAGAGCGCCTCGCCGTTTGGCGGCGGAGCAGCTTGCTTCCTCGCGCAACCCTGCATGCAAAGCCCTATAGCCAGCCACAAAAATAGAGGCGTGAAGCGCGCCCCTGTGGACGAACCACCAGAGGAAAGCGTAAGGATCTTTCCCGTTCGAAACCGCGATTGAAATTCCAGGCGCATGAGCGTGTGCGGTAGAGCGTCTTATTTGCTGGGCGACCACAGATCTACCCGCTTCCCTTTGGATGACAGGCGAAACGGCAGCGAATGTTTTCTCTTCGTAGAAAAAAGTAAAGAATTGCTCACGCGCCGATTTTTCGATGGTGATTTCGTTATAAATACACGATGCACTGTATCCGCGATATTCGATTGTTAAACGAAGTGCGATTGTTCCCATCTGAAAAGTTGTGCCCAAGCT
>JBAPOI010000511.1:0-2725 GCA_049279555.1 Candidatus Sulfotelmatobacter sp. | reverse complement strand
CTCTCGAACTGGACGGAGGCGGTATTATCGGCCTCCCCGCCACCGTCAATCCGCCACAGAATCCCCTTCATGCTCCCCGAAAACGCATTTATATTGTCCGGGACGGTCGGCTGCGGCGGGACGATATGTTCACCCGAAGGTAAAACCCACCGCCACCGCCAGCCCTCAAACAGATTGCGCCTTGCCCCACACCGTCATTGAACTCTGGAGATCACCATGGCCAGCAACGAACAGCTCAACATCCCTATTTCCCGGCAACCTCAGCAGACCTCAGCGGCGGCAGAACAATCATTCCCCGCACGGTTCATCGACTGCATGAACGCTTACAGGCAGGGCGCTGCATTGAAGGCTGCGATTGAGCTTGATCTGTTCACTGTACTCTCCGAGGGCGGACAGACGGCTGAGTCGCTGGCGCTTCGCCTGCAAGCATCCACCCGTGGCGTCCGAATCCTCTGTGATTACCTGACCATCAAGGGATACCTCCTGAAGGAGGGAGGACGGTATTCGGTGACGCAAGACGCCGCCATGTTTCTCAATCGCAAATCGCCCACCTACTTGGGAAGCGCAGTCTTGTTTCTCGGCGACCCTGAGCTGATGGAGAACTTCCGAAACCTTGCCGGGTGTGTACGGAAAGGCGGAACCGTGAACGCGAAGGGCACTCTGATTCCAGAGAATCCGGTGTGGGTAAAGTTTGCACGCTCGATGGCACCTATTGCTGCCATGGATGCTGAGTTGGTGGCGCAATTACTCGGTAAGGATTCCACGCGAAAATGCAAAGTGCTCGACATTGCTGCTGGCCACGGGATGTATGGAATTGCTCTGGGTCGGCACAATCCCAACGCGGAGATCGTGGCGCTCGATTGGAAGAATGTCTTGGCCGTGGCACGAGAGAATGCAGGAAACGCGGGTGTCAGCGGTCGCTACAACGTCATTGAAGGCAGCGCCTTTGAGGTCGATTTCGGCGATGGCTACGACATCGTACTGCTCACAGGCTTCTTGCACCACTTCAGTAAGGAGATGAACGAGGCGTTGTTACACAAGGTACACAGGGCACTGCAACCGGGAGGGCGTGCGGTGGTGCTGGAATTTGTTCCCAACGACGACCGACTTTCGCCGCGCATTCCAGCGGAGTTCTCATTGACGATGCTGGCGTCCACCCCCGAAGGAGATGCCTATACGTTCTCGGAACTTGAACGCATGTTCCGCAACGCGGGTTTCCGGTCAGCAGAGTTGTATGATATTCCGCCTTCACCCCAGCGGGTGGTCATCGGCAGCACGTAGGGTAACGGATGCATGTAACGAGGCAAAGGGATAGAGTCGCCAACCTGCCGGGGTTCCTCCCTGCCATTCGAAGGTGACATTGCGAATGGGGATGGCTGTGGCACTTCGGTCAGTCCGCTGCAAAACCTGCGGCCACCACATGTCCGGAGGTCTTGGCGCTCAGTTCACGGTCACCCCACCACAGCATTTCTTGTACTTCTTCCCCGAGCCGCACGGGCACGCTTCATTCCGCCCAACCTTTGAGACCGTGCGCCGGGGTGCCATAAAGCCGATGTGCTCCCGTCGCCGCTCCTGAAAATACCGATACGCCCTCACAAGCCCCGCTGCCATCTCAACGATGACCTTTTCGCGCTTCTCTGGGGTGATCTCACCGGGGCGTAAATCAAGGTCTTCATCGTGCTCATGGCGAAGCATCATCATCGGGATCAGGCACCCGCCATGCTCCTCGTCCGTAACAAGCTCCGCCCAGCCATACTGGCGCATCTCCATCCCACGCATGAAGCCCTGAGCCCAGTCGTTGCCATTTACCTTGCCAGCCTCGTCCTCCAGCAGCAGCGGCACGTAGACCTCGCCCTTGAACAGCGTTCCTGCGATGGTGTTCCAATGCCTCATCATGAGCCCCAGAATTTCGTTGGCTTCATCGAGGCTGCCGAACTCGCAGGTGTCGGCCATATCGCCGCCGAAGACCTCGGGGTAGTACTCGCTGGCCATGACCGTGTCCGGTCCCGCAATCAGGGCGGCGAAGAATCCGTCGAGTTCCTCGATGTTCATCGCCCTGCCGCCCTTGCACGCACCGAGGAAGTCCCCGAGGCGGTCGAGTTCGGCGTCGGTCAGCGGCTCGTTTTGTTCAAAAGGCTTCACGGGGGTCTCCGGTGATCTCAATGCTCGCCTACGATACCACCATTGAGTGACGGTCTTCGACCGTCATTCCTCTGCCAGTCCTTGACTATGCGCGGTGGAGCCCCGAACATGAAAGCTAGACAGCGTGCCCGTATCTCAGTCGAAGTGGAGACAATGATGGTCGTGTGCCCAAAGTGCAAGAGCGAGATTGATGTTGAGGAAGAGGAACTCGAAGAAGGAGAACTTCTATCGTGTCTGGAGTGCGACGGTGATTTTGAGGTGGCCAGCGTCGAGCCTCTAAAACTGACGGCGGTAATTGATGAGGAAGAAGCGAACGAGGAAGAGGAATAACACCTCACCATGCCGAAACCGACATGCAATCACCAATCCGCCCTCGAAGCCATCGAAAAAGTTCTCGCCCTCCTGCGGTCGGTGCAGACATTGCACGGCACGGACAAAGACGGCGTCGAACATTTGCTTGAGATGGCGGTGGAGAACCTCAAGAAGTGATGTTCACCGCACCTCAGCTAGTGCCACCGCCCTCCCAGACTCGATGATGGCGAAACTCCAGTCTTATGTTGTGGTACCTCCCCCCGGCCACATT
>JBAPOI010000510.1:0-2169 GCA_049279555.1 Candidatus Sulfotelmatobacter sp. | reverse complement strand
AACTAGGGCAAAGTCTGTGCAGGTTATTGGGCCGCTCCAGTTGGCCTCGAATTTCTTGAATAGCCGCTAGAAAGTCAAAGGCCCCACCCTGCCGCAAGAGGCGCGGCAAGGATGGGGCATCCGCAGGACTTGTTTCTAAAGAATCGAAACTGAACTACGCTTCTTTGCCCACGATTCGAATGCACTTCTCCAGCACGTCGACGGCGACATCCGCTTCTTCTTTTGTCACCACCAGGGGCGGACATAGCCGGATCGAACTTGGGCCGCAGCCGAGGAAGAGCACTCCATGTTCGAACGCGAGCTCGATAATCTGATCGCGCTCGGCGGCGCCGTATTCTTTTGTTTCTTTGTTCTTCACGATGTCGACCCCAATCATCAACCCGCGGCCACGGACATCGCCCACAAGCTTCAGGTTTGCGGGCCACTTCTCCATGCGCTTCATCATGTGCGCGCCCACTTCCGTGGTGTGGTCGAGCAGGTGTTCTTTCTCGATCACATCCAGCGTGGCCAGCGCGGCCGCTACGCAAACCGGATTGCCGCCGAAGGTCGATGCGTGCGAACCCGGCACCCAGTCCATGATTTCGGAGCGAGTCATCGTGATGCCCAGCGGCATACCCGATGCGATGCCCTTGGCCATGCAGACCATGTCCGGTTCGACGCCGGTATGCTCGACGGCCCACCACTTGCCCGTGCGGCCCACGCCGCTCTGCACTTCATCGAGCACGAGCAGAATGCCGTGACGGTCGCAGATGCGCCGCAGCTCCTGCATGAAGATGGTGGGAGCGACCACGTATCCGCCCTCACCCTGCACGGGCTCGACGAAGATCGCGGCGACTTCCTCGGGAGGCAGCGTGGTCTTGAAAAGCTTTTCTTCAATGAAGCGGGCGCAACCAAGCGCGAAGGCATCGGCATCCTGCTGACCGCCCGTGCATCCGCGGTATACGTCAGGATAGCGCACGTGCGTCACTCCCGACATCAGGGGAGCGAACCGCCGCCGCTGCTGCGGCTTAGACGCGGTGAGCGACAGCGCGCCCATGGTGCGTCCGTGAAACGCGCCAAAGAACGCAATGATGTTGGATCTTTTCGTGTGATATCTGGCCAGCTTGAGGGCGCACTCGATGGCTTCCGCTCCGGAATTGCCGTAGTAGAACTTGTGCGGGCCGGGCATGGGAGCGATCTTGGAGAGACGCTCCGCAAGTTCGACCATGTTCTCGTAATAGAAATCGGTGCCCGACATGTGAATGAGTTCGCCCGCTTGCTTCTGAATGGCTGCGACCACATCGGGATGGCAGTGCCCGGTCGAGACCACGGCGATGCCGGCAGAAAAATCATAGAACTCATTCCCATCCACATCGGTGACAACGATGCCGCGGCCGCTCTTGGCCACCAGAGGGTACGAGCGTGTATACGAAGGCGAAATGTACTTCGAATCGCCGGCGAGCACGCGCTTCGCGTTGGGGCCGGGCAGGGCTGTTTTAATCTTTGGTCCGGTAACTGCGGGTCCGATAGCAGCAGATCGAGCGGCTCCGGAAGCGGCAGTCTTCTTTTCGGCGATCTTTTTTTCGGCGACAGCAGTCATGGTGTCGGTAGTCATGGAATCCTCCGTGGGGCAGCAGCCACTGGTTCGTGGCCAGTTGTCGTTCCTATTGCAACTCAGTCATTGCAACTCGGGATCGCGCGGCTCTGGTTCAGGCACGCGCAGAACTGAGGCAGTCAGATGGAGAATTGTTAGTCGCTACCGAAGAGGCTGGGACGCAGTCGCGAAGGCAGATTTGCACGATAGCGCCGCGGGCACACTAGCGAGTGTAGCCAGCAGGCGGGCAAATGCGAATTGGGAGCGTTGCGCAGCATTAGGGCACACGACCTTCCCTTCCATTATACGCGGCAAAGTGAAATGGCGTAACCCCCATTCCGGCGAGGGATTACGGGGGTAATTTTGTCCCAACGTTTGGGTTTTTAGTTATTGGGTTTCCTAGTCTTGGTTTTATTCTCCGAGGCAGGGCAGCGGGGACAGCAGGTTCCTCACCGGGCGTACCGCCCGATTTGATTGCATAACGACGTTGGCCCATCGCGAGTAGATTGGTATGCGATGAAACAAGACCAAGGCTCGTGAGAGGAGCCAACGTCATGCTGATTATAGGCTGTGATTTTCATCCTGGGTTTCAGCAG
>JBAPOI010000509.1:0-18744 GCA_049279555.1 Candidatus Sulfotelmatobacter sp. | reverse complement strand
GTTAGAAAAAGTTCATCAAAAGGACGACGATGAAGGGTTAGAGGCCGTTATCGAATTGGAAAAAGAGCGAGGGTATGTTGAAGCCCAGCAGCAGGTGACCACGTACTTGTCGAGCAAGGTCTGGATTCCCCTATGGGATTTGCTCGCATTGCGACTTTCCTTAATTAGCTCGGAAAATTCGGTCGTCTTTCTGACCCGTGTTGCAGCGATGTCACCGGGGATTTTCCACATGTCGATGCTCCTAGACAAGATGCACGGAAAAACAAAGGTGCCAGCAATCCTTTTCTATCCCGGCTCCATCGAGGGCACAACGGGACTTCGCTTCATGGACCTGAAAGACCGGGATGCTCTTGGCAACTACCGAGTGAAAATCTATGGCTGAGGAAAAGGGTAGCCAAATGAAGACAATTGGCGATCTTCTGACACGTGATCTCAGTCGCAAGATCGAAGAGATCATCCAAGTCGATCAGGCGGACGAGCAATCGGTCCATGATGAAATCACGGAATACGTCGCCACCGATAGCATCCGTGAGCAGTACCACGATCTCCTCAAAGCCGTCGCTGAGGCTCCCAGCGATCCTCACGAAAGTGTGGGTGTCTGGGTGTCGGGGTTCTTTGGGTCTGGCAAAAGTTCGTTTGCCAAGAACCTTGGCTACGCACTAGAAAACCGGAAGGTTCTCGGCACCAAGTTCGGTGGTCTCTTCAAGCAACAACTGGACGATACCCGTAGCAGCGCCTTGCTCGATCTCATTAACGCCAAGACGCCGACCGAGGTCATCCTCTTTGAAGTGGCCAAGGAAGCCGACACAAGGAAGGTTACCCAACGAATTGCCGAGTTGATGTATACCGTTCTCTTGCGCGAGCTTGGGTACTCGGAAGACTTTGACATTGCAGAACTGGAAATCGAACTCGAAGCCGAAGGAAAATTGCCTCAGTTCATCGCCACTTGCAAGACTCTTCTGAATAAAGACTGGGGAACAGTACGGGCCGGGGCGCAGAAGCTGTCACGAGCCAGTGCCATTCTGCATCAGCTTGATCCGAAGCTCTATCCTTCTGCGGATTCATGGGCGCACTCGCAACGCAACCGAGACGCGTCGATCTCCGTCAGCAAGGTGGTCAAACGTACATTCGACCTCTGGGGACGCCGTCGTAAAGGTAAAGCTCTGGCATTCATTATCGATGAAGTAGGCCAACACGTCGCTCGCAGCGGTGACAAGATCGAAGACTTGCGGGCGACTATCGAGGAGTTCGGCAAGGTGGGCAAGAACTTGCTCAAGGAGCGTAAGATCATCGCTCCTTGCTGGATCGTGGTGACATCCCAAGAAAAGCTGGATGAAGTGGTTGCAGCCATTGATTCCAAACGAGTCGAACTGGCTAAGTTGCAGGACCGATTTCGCTACCGTGTTGATCTAGCTCCGTCCGACATCCGGGAAGTGGCCACCAAGCGTGTTTTGGCGAAGAAACCCGAAGCCGAGAAGCCGTTGAAGAAACTCTTCTCCGAAAACCAAGGCCAGTTGAACGCCGCGCTACGGCTCGAACGCACGACGCGCCCCACCGACATCAACGAAAGTGATTTCGTTCACTTTTACCCTTACCCGCCACACTACATCGATCTCTGCATCGGGATCATGTCGGGAATTCGACTTCAGCCGGGCGCTCCAAGACATTACGGCGGCAGCAACCGCACGATCATCAAGCAAGCGTATGAGATGCTGGTGTCGGATCGGACGGCATTTGCTAGGAAGTCAATTGGGGCACTTGTCACGCTCGACAAGGTATTTGAGTTAGTGGAGGGCAACCTCTCGAACGAGAGGCGTACCGACATTTATCAAGTCGCCGAACGATTCAAGAACGATCCCGAAGATCACGGTTGGGCTTTGCGGGTTGCCAAGGCCATCTGCCTTCTGGAATTCATTCGTGACCTACCCCGCACGGAAGCGAACCTCGCCGCCGTGCTAGTCGATGAAGTGGGCAAGGCAACGCCTCTGAACGAGGTTCAAGCCGCCGTCAAGCGGCTGAATACCGCCCAGTTTATTCGCAACACCGAAGAAGGCTGGAAGCTCCAGACCGCTCAAGAAAAGAACTGGGAAACCGAACGCAGAGGCCATCTCGAACCGAAACCTCGTGATCGGAATGAATTGGCACGGGCCGCACTCCAGCAAATCTTTGATGAGCCGGAATTTAAAACCTTCCGCTCTCAGAACCGCTCGTTCCGCATCGGTATCACGGTTGATGGCACCAGTATTGGCGATGAGGGCGAACTTCCGCTGAATCTGAGCGTGGCGGAGGATGCCGACGAACTCACCAAACGCATTGAGGAAATTCGCACCGAGAGCCAGCAGAAGTCCCACGAGAACGATCTCTACTGGCTGTTCTGCTTGACGCCCGAAATCGATGAGTTGGTCGGCCAGCTTCACGCTTCACGAAAGATGGTGGACAAGTACAACCAACTCAGTGCCCAGCAAAAAATTAGCCCGGACGAAGCAACTTGTCTTCAGGATGAAAAGAACTCCAAGAACGGCTTCGAAACGCGCTTGCGGGACAAACTGACCGAGGCGATGGAACGTGGAACAGGCATGTTCCGAGGCGTGCAGAAGGATGCGTCCGCCTTGGGAAAAGGCTTGGGCGAAATCTTGAAGAAACTCTTCGGGCAGGTTGTGCCTGACTTGTATCCGAAGTTGCAAATGGGTTCTCGTCCCCTGAAGGGCGACGAGGCCGAACATATCCTCAAGGCGGCTGACCTCAAGGCACTGCCCAACGTCTTCTACGTCGGTGATCAAGGGCTAGGACTGGTCGTCAAGGATGGTCCCAAGAACATCGTCAACCCGAACGCCGCTGTCGCCAAGGAAGTTCTCGATTACCTGAAGAGCGAACACAGCTACGGCAACAAGGACAGTCGTATGGGCAAGGTGCTGGAAAAGAGATTTGGTGGCACGCCGTACGGTTGGGAACGTGACATGCTGCGGCTGATCCTCGCCACGCTTTTCAGGGCCGGTGAAATCGAAGTCACCTATCAGGGCAACCGCTTTCACAATTACCAAGACCCGGCGTCCCGAACACCATTTACCAACAATCCGGCTTTCCGTTCATCGTTGTTTTCTCCTCGGCAATCGGTCGGTCTCAAAACACTTGCCGAAGCGGTGAAGCAATTGGAGAACATCACCGGCGTGGAAGTCGATGTCGAAGAAGGAGCCATAGCCACGGCGTTCAAGAAGGTGGCTGCCGAAGAACTGGAAAAACTGTACCCGCTGAAAGCCACCGCCGAAGCCAACGGTCTTCCAATTCAGTCCTTTTTGTCGGACTTCCAGCAAACTCTCATGGGAATACAGTCCTCCTCTTCCGAGGACTGCGTGCGCATCCTCACTGAGAACGGATCGCAATTTGCAGAAACCAGAGACAAAGTTCGAAAGATGCGGGAGTCGCTGGACGCCGAAGCCATCGCGCTCTTGCGGCAATCCCGATTGTCGGTCGGGGAAGTCTGGCAGAGGCTTGCTCCCTATGGCCCATCGCCTAAAATCGCCGCCACCGTCCAAGAACTTAAAACCTTGTTAGGTTCCGAGCAGTTCATCGACTCATTGGACGAGATCGCTAAACGCACCACCGCTGTTCTGGACGGTTATAAGCGTGCCTACATCGATCTATTTGAACGTCGAAAGAAAGCGTACGAATCGGCTATCGAGGAGATCAAGAATCGCAGCGAATGGGGTCAACTGGAAGCGACGAACCCGGAGATAGCGTCTTCATTATTGCTGTCGCTCTCGGGAAGAGTTGGCACTGATGAGGACGCGAATGCTGTGGCGAATGGCACGTCGCTGGGCAAGGCCAGTCTGACCGAGATGGAGTCCGATCTCTGCGCTGTGGACGGATTGAAGTCATCGGTTCTGGTCAAGCTGCAAGAACTGTCGATTGGCGCTGAGAAGCAAGCACCTGTGCGAAAGGTTCGAGTGTCGGAGTTGTTCAATCGCCCGATTCAGACGAAGGCGGACCTAGACAAAGCACTCGAACTCATCCGTGATTCGCTACAGAAGTTCATTGACGAAGGCGCGATCATCATTTTGGAGTGAGGATGCTTAGCCCCAACAAATCTTGGAAGGCCATATCGAGCCTGCGGACGGGTAATGGCAGGGCATGAATCAAGACATTCGCAACAAGCTCCGCAATGTCGTGACCCACTGCCGCAAGTTGCTCGAAGACTCCGTTTCGCAGGAGCTTGAGGGGAAGTACGGCATCTTCGCAAGAAAGGATCAGGTCACCGCCGATCCGAACGCCAAGATGCCCCACCTGACCGAAGAGGAGCAGGCGGCACGCAAGGATATTCTCGATCACTTCGGGCACGTCAAAGCTCGTGGCTTCAAGCCGAAAGAATCCCTAGATCAGTTGGTGCGGGAAATCGCCTTCACGCATCTGAACCGGCTCTGCGCTTACAAGATGATGGAGGCCCGTGAAGTCTACCTCGGCGGGCAGAAATTCCGTGAGGCAGTAAGCCGAGGCATCAACTCTAATGGCGTGAAGTTCTATCTCGCAGACCACCCAGATGAGGAGCGATTGTTCAACACGGGCCATCAGGATGTTGCCTACAGGCATTTCCTAGACTGGCTGGGCGGATTGCTCTCCGATGAGATCGGCGTGTTGTTCAACCCCAATGATCCGGCGAATCGCCTCTATCCTCGACAGAAGACGCTTGATGAAGTTTTGGACCTGCTTAACGGCGGCGGCATCAAGCCTGAAGAAGCGGAACTCCGGGAGGAATGGCCGAAGATTTGGTCGCAGGACGAGACCCTCGGCTGGGTCTACCAGTATTTCACTCCCAAAGAACTGCGAGATGTCTCAAGAAGCGAGAGCATGGTTCCCCGCAACTCCTACGAGTTGGCTTTCCGTAATCAGTTCTTCACGCCCCGCTACGTCGTCGAATTTCTGACGGACAACACGCTGGGCCGCATCTGGTACGAAATGCGGAAGAGTGACACTGCGCTCAAGAACCAGTGCCGGTACTTGGTCCATCGGCCTTCCGAGATTTTCCTTAAAGAAGGAGAACAACCGCCGAAGGACGCTGCCGAGGGGCGGGGCGATCTTTCGCAGGAAGAACTACTCAAGCTCCCGGTTTACATCTTGCACCGCCCCAAGAAAGACCCACGGGACCTTAGGATTCTTGATCCGGCGTCCGGCAGCGGTCATTTTCTGCTGTACTGCTTTGATTTGCTGCTCACGATTTACGACGAAGCGTACGCCGATACCGAACTCGGTCCGGCACTCCAGAAGGACTACCAGAAACTGGAGGACTTGCGGCGAGATGTTCCTCGGTTGATTCTCGCCCGCAACGTATACGGCATCGACATTGACTTACGGGCTAGCCAGATTGCCGCTCTGGCACTGTGGCTTCGTTGCCAGCGAGCCTATCAGGACATGGGTCTGAAGAAAGATCGACCCACGATCACCCGTTCAAATTTCGTGTGCGCCGAGCCGATGCCTGGAGAAGAACAGATACTCAGGGAGTTCGTTAGCCAACTGGAACCGAAACTCCTTGGTCAAGTGGTTGAAGTTGTCTTCGACAAGATGAAGTTGGCTGGCGAAGCCGGTGCGCTTCTCAAGATCGAGGAAGAAATTCGGGGTGTCTTGACTGCCGCCAAGCAACAGTGGGTGCGAGAGACGAGCCAAGCTACTGATCGCAAGGGCCAGCCACTCCTCTTCACTCAAGCCGCGATGGATCGCCTTTCTGGTAGGCCCGAACAGCCTTCGTTTTTCGATCTTTCTGACATCACGGACGAATTGTTCTTTGAGCAGGCCGAGGCAAGAGTTATCGAAGCCCTCCGCCTGTACGCCGAGAAAGCCCACAATGGTCAGCACCTTCAGCGGCGGCTATTCACAGATGATGCGGTTCGTGGGTTCGCTTTAGTGGACTTGTGCCACAAACACTTCGATGTGGCACTCATGAACCCACCCTTTGGAGACCCCACTCCGAATTGCCGTCCGATGCTTGCCGCCCATTATCCGATCAGTAAGCCAGACCTCTTCGCAGCATTCATTGACAGAGCTTCGCACTTGTTAACACGCGACGGATGTCTCGGCTGCATTTCGAGTCGCTCTGGCTTCTATCTTCCTACACTTGAGAAGTGGAGAGTAGAGTCCATCCTTGATACGAATAGGCTCACGCTTTATGTAGACCTCGGCATCGACGTGCTGGACTCGGCCATGGTTGAGACCGCGATGTATGTGCTTGGACCTAGTGATACAAGTACCATTCCCCTGTCCATCAATGTTATGCGAGAGGAGTTGACGAACAAGAACATTCGTATCTTAGAGGCGAAGGAAACAGTTGCGCTTGGCAACATGCCCGCGAATACATTTTTGTTTCGGTGCAGTTCAGCGCATGACATTCCGGGATCACCTTTCTGTTACTGGGCTTCACCAACTGCCCTTAAGGTCTTTGCACGTTGGCGCTCTCTCGAAGCCTCACTAGGAACAGCGAAGCAGGGACTGGCGACGACCGACGATTTCCGATTTCTTCGTTGTTGGTACGAGGTTGATCCGCAGTGGTCTGGACGCTCGTTTGCAAATGTCGAGTCGGGTAAAAAGTGGATACCGTATTCCAAAGGCGGCGAGTTCGCACCTTACGCCGCAGATCATCATCTTTACGTAAATTGGGAGGGTGACGGGCAAGAGATCAAATCTGCTGTGATGGCAGACGCCACGACCACGCATTGGAGTCGCCGGGTTGCCGCAAGAGACTTCTACTTCAGGAAGGGTTTGACATGGTCGCTGAGGACGGACCTATTGATGCTAAGCCCGTTGCCCAGTGGTTCGATTTTCGGCGTCTCTGGCATGGGTTGCTTTGCACATTCAGACGACGATGACGACCTTCTATTTATTGCGGCATGTGCGAGTTCATCGCTTATTCGATATTTGAGTCGAATCTTGGTCGGTGCGCAAGAAATGCGACCAAAATACCAAGCTGGGATTGTGCAAAGCTTGCCGCTCGCAGAGGTAGATACAGGTGTGAAAAAGCATTTGATCTTGCTTCAGGCTGAAAACTTTAGATGCGGCAGGGAGTTGTTGGCGCTTGATGAAACATGCCTCTATTTCGACGGATTTAAGCAGTTGTCGTCTTGGACATCCTTCGCCGGCAACGCCGGCTTTGCGGCTGTGGTGAAGGAGTTTGTGCTCAAACGAGTCCAGATCATTGCCGCGAATCAATCCAAGATCAACGACATTTTGTTCGGGCTCGCAGCAATCCCGAACGCCGCTCGGTCCGAAATCGACAACGAAACAAGTTTTGTTGTGCCAGAGCCTGATTGTCGTGGAGCTGCGCTAACACACAGTGTAATTAGCTATGCACTTGGTATGTGCCTTGGGCGGTGGCACGCGACACCGTTTGTTGGTTCTCCGAGAAAGGCGACTCCCTGCTTCGATGCTCTCCCGGTTCATCCTGAAGCGGCGGCAGCAGACGGAAATACGTTCGACCATAAAGCTATCATTCTGGTGGATGACGCCGAACACGCAGACGACATTATTCGTCATCTTCGCGATGTTTTTGAATTTGTCTGGGCAGATCGAGCCGATGCCATCGAGAACGAGGCATGCGAAATTCTCGGCGTCAGTGAACTACGAGAGTACTTCCGCAAGCCTAGCAAGGGCGGTTTCTGGGACGACCACGCCTCGCGCTATTCCAAGAGTCGCAGGAGGGCCCCGGTCTATTGGTTACTACAATCCTCCAAGAAGAGCTATGGCCTCTGGCTGTACTATCACAGGCTGGATAAAGACTCGCTATTTAAGGTGTTGGTGAACTATGTCGAACCGAAGATTCGTATGGAGGCCAGCCGCCTTGACGCTTTTCGCCAACAAAAGGCCGCAGCGGGCGACTCAGGTAAAGAAGCCAAACGGTTAGCCAAAGAAGTCGAACAACAGGAAGACTTCATTTCCGAACTGGGAGACTTCGAGGACAAGTTGCGTCGGGCTGCAAACCTGCATTTGGAACCCGATCTTAACGACGGCGTAGTCCTCAATATCGCTCCACTGCATGAACTCGTCCCGTGGAAAGAAGCCAAGGAATATTGGGAAGGACTCGTCGCAGGGAAGTATGAATGGTCCTCCATCGGCAAACAACTTCGCCAAAAAGGACTGGTGAAGTAATGGCTGTCGTGACTGAATATCTCGTGCAACTGATTGCCAAGCAGGTCGAGGAGAAGGGACTGGTGGTCTGGTACGACCCAGAGAAAGCTTACGGCATGGCTGCTGCGGAGCTTTCCCTGCCGAACACGACTGTGGCCCGGTACGACGGCAGCTTCCTCAAGCTGCGACACGATATCGACCATCTACTCAATGACGACGAACGACCGCCTCGGCTGGTCGTTTACGTGCCTATTGAACGAACCGAAACCGCCAGTGCGCTAATCGAACTCGACTGCGCTGGCGTCATCATGCAACCTCGGCAACAACCTCCTGCCTGCAACACCCGGTTATCCGTCGTGGCTCGCAATTCAATGTTGCCGATTTTGGGCGAGGATCAAGTTGCCGAAGTTGTGCGGCAGGTCGAAGCGGGCAAGCTCTCGCTCGCTGATCTGAACTCCTTGGCCGATCAGGGGAAGGACATTTCGACCGGCGTACTGATGCTGATCTTTGGGACAGCTAATCCGCAGGAAGTCGCTTTGGCATTCGTCCATAGCGATCAGTACGACGAAGAGATCAGCAAGAAAGAAGCCCATAAGGAACTGCGTCACTTGCTGCAAGTCAGCTTCGACATCGAATTTCCCGCCTCCGTAGACCTGTCGAATTGGAGGGTCAGGTTGGGGCGGCATGTGATGTTGACGGATTTGTTCGCCGCCCTTAAGAAGCAAGTCCCATCATCCCTATCGTCGGTCCCTGTGGCCGCGAGTATTGGTGGTATCGATGCATGCGTACGACTCGCTCGAACATGGCGAAACAGCCGGGACGTACGGGACAGCTACGTGACCGTAGCCAACAAAGTCGAACACGAACTGAGCCTCGACAAGCTGAAACTGCCCGTAGAGTTACTCAGGGAAAATGAGACCTTCTTGTGCGTCGAACGAGCTTTGCTGGTGCATGTAGAAAGCGAACTGTTCAAGACAGCGACCCCAGACTTGCTGCAACTGTCCAAGTATCGCCTGTCCCGATTCTGGAGCGACGTGATTCCGGCGATTCAGGCTCGATGGGCGCTGATCTCCTCGGCTGGTGAGGTCTTGATGGAAGCTGATCGGGTGGGCAAAGCGCTCAAGACGGCTCCCACTACAGTTCCCGCTCTTGTCAGAGCGTATGCCGATGATGACGAACCGTGGTGTTTGCTCGACACCAATCATCGGAACATGGAGAGTCGGCACTACAACTTCGATTTCGCCGCCGACAAAGAGCATCACGGGTTGGAGAAGGTGATTGCGAAGGCGGAGGAACGCTACACCGAAGTCGGCTCGGAATTGGCCAAACACTTCATCGTCCAGTTTTCCAAGGCGAAGCATCCGATCAAAGGACTGCTTCGACAGAGGGATGTTTTCGAGAAGCAAGTAAGGCCGCTTCTGGGCGAAGGCAAGGTCGCCTACGTGTGGGTAGACGCCCTCCGTTTCGAGATGGCTCGTGAGTTGTGTCTATTGCTCAAGGACGATTTCAACTTGGAGATTCAGCCGGCCGTCGGAATGATTCCCACGATCACCGAAATCGGCATGGCGGCTTTGTTGCCGAAGGCTCAAGACTCCGCAAAGGTGATCGCGCTAGGGGGAGGGAGACTGGCGCTGGAGATTGGCGGCAAGGTCATCAAGGATCGCAAGGATCGGGTAGCGTTCTTGAAGGAAAATGCGGGCGTACCGGTCTTTGACGCCAAGTTGGAAGACCTGCTTCCCAAACCAGCCAGGAAGGTCAAGGAAGGCATTCAAGCTGCTGAGTTGATTTTGATTACGTCGCAGGAGATCGATGAACTGGGCGAAGCGGACAACATGGCCCAAGCCCGGCTTCAGATCGACGGCGTGCTGAGTCATTTGCGGCGAGGCGTGAGAGTGCTGGCTGATCACGGGATCAAGAGCATCGTGTTGGTAGCCGACCACGGTCATTTGTTCGCCGACGAGATCGGGGACGACACGAAGATCGAGGCCCCCGGTGGCAAGGTTGAAGACATGCATCGTCGGGTATGGGTGGGCGTTGGGGGAAACTCGGAACCGTCTTACCTGAGGACCTCGTTGGCTTCGTTGGGAGTGGACAGCGAGTTCGACATTGCGACCCCGTGGACTTTTGCAGTCTTCAAGTCGAAGGGTGGGGCGCGAGCTTATTTTCATGGCGGGTTGTCCCCACAAGAACTGATCGTTCCCGTGGTCGTGATGCATTCGTCGGTGAAGCCCTCAGCCGCCTCGACGGGCATTCAGTGGACACTAACGCCCGGTACTGCGAAACTGACCACGAGGTTCTTTTCCGTGCAGATTGCCGGAATCCAGAGCGAATCGAGCCTGTTCGGATTTGAACCGCCCAAGGTGCGGATTGAACTACGATCCAACAAAAAGTGCGTTTCGCTCCCCGTTAGTGCCTCGTACGGATTCGAAGACGCGACGGGCGAAGTGAAGCTTAAAATTGCGGAGAATGACAACAAGCGAATCGAACCGAATACCGTCACGGTGGTGCTGTCCGAAGAAATTTCCCAGAAAACAGTGGGGGTGTATCTGCTCGATGCCACTACAGGAGCAGAACTGGCGGTTCCACTGACGGTTGATGTCGCCATTTCTATGTGAGGACAAGCGTGCCTGAACTAGATCGAAAAGCTGCTTCGGTGTTTGCGGGCAAGGTGGTTCGCAAGGACTTGGTTCGCAAGGTGAAAGTCGGGGCCAACGTTCCGGTCTTCGTCCTTGAGTACCTGCTGGGGAAATATTGTGCCACCGATGATCCCGTGGCTATCGACGCCGGGCTGAAGGTGGTCAACAACACCCTCGCCTCGAACTTCGTCCACCCGGATGAAGCCAACAAGGCACAGTCGATGGTCAAGGACAAGGGCAAACACACTCTCATCGACAAGGTGCAGGTTCGCTACGTTTCCGAGGACGATAAGCACTGGGCTGAACTGAAGAACTTTGGCAACAAGTACGTCCACATACCTGAACACTTCTTGCGAGATTACGACCGCCTACTGATGGGCGGGATTTGGGCGCAGGTGGATATTCGGCATTCCTTCGATGAAGAACAGAAGGGCAAGCGCAGTCCGTTCTGGATTGACAGCCTGAAACCGATTCAAGTGGCGACCTTCGACCTCGAAGAGTATCGGACAGGCCGCAGCCAATTTACGACTGACGAATGGATCGACCTGCTGCTCCGCACCATAGGCCTCGAACCGGCGCACTTCAATCGCCGCCAGAAATTGCATTATTTGGCACGGCTGATACCTCTGACCGAGACCAACTATAACTTGGTGGAGCTTGGCCCACGTGAAACGGGGAAGAGCTACGGGTATCAGGAGTTGTCGCCCTACACGATACTGCTCACTGGACCAACGACCGTAGCGAATCTGTTTTTCAATATGGCCAGCGGCAAGATAGGTCTGGTCGGGATTTGGGATGCCATCGGTTTCGATGAAGTGGCCGATCTGCAAAAGATGCCCAAGGAAGTCGTGACGACGCTCAAGACCTATTGCGAGTCTGGGACCTTCGCTCGCGGGAAGGACTCGCTGTCCGGCATGGCTTCTATCGCCATGTTTGGAAACACGAATCAGCCGGTAGAAGTGATGGTGCGTTCTTCGCACCTGTTTATGCCCATGCCCGACGTAATCCGAGAGGACATGGCGTTCCTCGACCGAATCCATTTCTACATCCCCGGCTGGGAAATGCCAAAGATGAAGGTGGAGTTCTTCACCAATCATTACGGCTTCGTCGTGGATTATCTGGCGGAGGCGCTACGAGAGCTGCGGAAGCACACATTCACCGAAGTCCTCGACCGGAATTTTTCGCTGGGAGCGCACTTAAAGTCGCGTGATGTCAAAGCGGTGAGGAAGACCGTTTCCGGTTTGGTCAAACTGATTTACCCGAATGGGAATCTTTCCAAGGAAGAGCTATCCGAACTGGTCGAGTTGTCTATCGAAGGTCGGCGACGGGTAAAGGAACAACTTAAGAAGATGGGTTCCTTTGAGTTTCATCAAACGTCATTTTCGCTAATCGACAACGAAACACGAGAAGAGAAGTTCATCGGTGTCCCAGAACAGGGAGGACGGGACATGATCTCGCTCGACCCTCTAGCTCCCGGATCGGTGTACACGTCTTCGGTGGACGACCACGCCAAGGTCGGCCTCTACCGTCTTGAAGTTGGCTGCTCGCCGGGTACTGGTAAGCTCAAGATCGCCGGTGGAGTTGAAGGGCTGATGCGGGAGTCTATTAACCGGGCCTTTGCATACCTGATGGGCCAGAAGGTCAAAATGGGAGTCGGCCAGCAGGTCGATACGACCGATTTCCACGTTGAAGCCATTGATCTGCTCAGCAATCATGTCGCTTGCGAAGCTGGCATTGCGTTGGTCGTCGCTATCTATTCGGCGCTAAAGAGATTGCCAGTCCAACCGGGTCTTGTCATCCTCGGCGACCTCAGCATCCAAGGAAACATTAAACCGATGCGGTCACTGGCCGAACCTTTGCAGGTTGCGATGGACAACGGCGCACGCAAAGCATTGATCCCGCTGGAAAACAAACGGAATTTTCTCGAAGTTTCGGGCGAGATTGTGGAGCGGGTCGATCCCGTGTTCTTTTCTGATCCGATGACCGCAGCAATGAAGGCGCTGGGCATGACGTAAGCAATTTTTCCGTGAGCATTAGTAGAGAAGTACATGGCATTACGCCCAACGATTCGGTTAGTTGCGTGTTTGGAGTTTGTCTATGAGTTTAACCAGCGCTAGCGTGTCCTGCCCGCAGTATTCCAGCAGAGCCTTCCGAGTTTTTTCGCGCTCGGGCTGATCCAAGCTTCCCCTGACGAGCGATTCCCAAGCCAGCCCAGCATCCTGACCGTCGGCGACCTGCATTCCTGCGTAGCTCATTTCGGGCACAAGCGCGGGTAGCACAGCTTTCAGCGAGTACGAACCCGCGAAGGCTGGATGGTAGACGTGGTTGCGAATGACAGGCAGCAAATCCCAAAGGCGAGCCTGAATTTCCCTAATCTGGTCGGCGAACTCCGGCAGCCACGCGGCGAGTTCCGAGAGCCGCTGGGACTCAAATCCTGCGTTATACACAACGATGCTGCCATTCTCGCCAAGTGCGTTGCACAACGACCCGATGAACTCGCGCCGGGGATCGCTTGCATCCATCGCGAGGAATTCACAATGTTCAGGTTGTGCGCCGAGTTCCTTCTGCCTATGAACTGAGAACTGAAAGACGACCTGCTGGTAAGGACGCATTCCCGCGAATCTTGGAATCGCTGGGTTAACGCTTTCAAAGTCGAGGTAAGAGATGGGATAACTCAGCGTCGACAGCTCCGCCTTCAGCGCTTCGCTGTCATACCACGGATCGCCCGTCTGCACGCTCGTAGCCGCTCGCCTCTGAATCTCAGTCAGATCGAAGTCGTCTGGAATATCGCGGATCGACTCGACGCCCATTTCTTCAAGCTCCTCGGCGGCACTCGCGTGCAACCTCGGCAGGTATCCAATGTGATCGTTTGGGCGCGGGATATTGCAGCGTTCGTAGAACTCGCATGTGACGGGATCGTTGCACTGACGACCGGGCGAAATGTCGGGAGCCTTCGTCATCGACAGAACGGTGAATTGTGACCGGAGTTGGAAGATCAGCTTCGGCTGCAACCGCTCGACTAGACGCGTCAGGTTCCTGACCTTAAAGAGCCTCCACACATCGATACAGCCGCCTTTGCAGACGTAATTCCTGTTGACGTGCGCCAGACAGCAGGAACCAATGTCCAGCCCGCACCGCGAGACAACGCGGTACTGAATACCGAGGTCATCAAGATGGTGCTCTTTAACCGCTGTCGTGGACTTCACTTCCACGAGACGCCATCGACCGTCCCTGCGCCGGTGAAGCACATCAACACGCACCAACACGCCGCCATGCTCGAATACTCCCTCGTAGATCGCCGGAACTTCGCGATTCGTGACTAGCTCTCGCGTGGCAAGGATCGCTTCGTCGAGACCACGGTCGCTGCGGACTTCGACGCCGCCCGGAAACAACTGGCGGGCAAGCATGCCGACTTCGTGCCCCTGCTGCATGATTGCTTGATCGGCAGCATCCGGCTCCGCTGCGAGTTCCGGCTCGTGAAACTGCCAGTAAAGCCGTTTGACGCACTGGCAGCCTGCAACAAACTTGGATTTGCTAATTCTCGTAATCACCGCAGTTCCGCATCCTGCTGCAACTCTTTGACCATGTCGCAGAACTCGCGCATGGCGAAAACGAGTTCTGTTGTGGCGGCATGCTCCTGCCAGTTCGAGCAAATCTGGAAGGTCTCATACTCGTTCTCAACACCTTGCGCCTTATGCCGTTCGGCTTCGTGCAGACTGAACGTCACACCCACGTTCCGGCTCGCGATGTTCGCCTTCCTGTCGAAGAAAAGGGACGTGAGCACATACGCATTGCTGAAGATGGGGTTGTCCATCATCCCTCCTCTTGCGGGCAGGGCGCGTTCCTGTTGCGCAAGTTCCTCGCGTAGAGAGAAGCCGCTCGCAACTGGTCTCGCAGTTCGCGGTCGTTCTTTGTCCGGCTGATGAAGTCCCCCTGTTTCCTGCCCCGCATCCTGCGACTAAGCCAAAGCAGAATAACCGGGGCAAAGGTCGCGAATGGCAGAATCGTGAACCACAGCATATCCCTGTACGGGTTGCCGGGGCGAAAGCGGAAAACGACCACGAACGTGATCTCAAAGACGAACGATCCAAGCAGCCCGAGCACCATGTACACGAACGCTTTCAATACGGTGCAGACTATGCCGCCTTCGCTTTCCCGCCAAGTTGCTAGGCGACCTTCCCGCTGCGCCCTGCGGACGGTCGGCCAATGGCAGGAGACCAGCATCCAGAATGCCGCCGACAGCGGGCCGAGCCAGAAGTAGAGCTGCGCCAGCCCGGAGAAGTTATCTTGCGGATTCGCGGCAATGTAGAACAACGGAATCACATAAAACAGGGGGCCCAGCACCATGATGGGCACCAACACGATGTTCAGAACAAGCATCCGAGTGAGAAACCTCACGATGTCCTTCATTGCCCCTCCTCCAATGTGTCCTTTTCCCCGACTTGCCTACACGCCGTTTCGCAACGCGAAGGCAGCGCGGCGTCATCACAAAGCGCCTGCACTCGTGATCTGTGCTTCACGGTCATCGCGGATGCAGCCTCGACCGCCTTTGCTGCCTTCTTTAACTCTTTCTCGATTTCGTCCAGATCAACGAACGTGCGGCGGACTTCGTCAGCCAGCGCCGAGTTCTTGTGGAGAAAGTCGGGGCCTTCGGTTCTCATCCGCTCGAAAACAGGCTTAAGCACTTCGAGGTCTCGGGGCAGCCAGTGGCGAGTCGTTCGCAGAATCCAAACTCCGTCTTCCTGCCCCCAGCGCCGTTCCCGGTCGTGCTGACGAAGCTGGCTTTCCTCCCTCGCGACGATGATCCCGACCGGGATGCGACGTTCCTTGACGTCACGGATCAGTTTCTTGATGTCGCTCTCGCTGACAGTCGCCTTGTCCTTGTTGTCCACGAGAATGCACGGTTCCAGCGGAGCGCCGCTGGGATCACGGTACGACAAGATGTAATCGCCCCCGCGTGCCAACTTCTCACTCACCTGGATACCCGCCCACGTCCGCGCCTCTTCCTCGAAGCTGATCTCTTCCAGTTTTCCCCGTCGAGCCGCCTTGGACATTTCGCCTTCGAGTTCTTGATTCCGCTCGCGAAGCTGCGCGACTTCTCTTAGGCAATCTTCAACTCGCCGCGTGAGATCGTCCCTGTCAGACAGGGCACTCCGCAGTTCGTCCTTGTGGTGCTCCCTTATCTCGGCAGTTCTCTTCGCCAGTTCGGTCTCGAAGCGAGACCATACCTCCTGGTGTTCACGGTCGTGTTTGCTCTGGAGCAACCGAAACGCTTCCTCCGCACTGAGTTGTGCTACACGGGCAAAGTCCTTGACGCCGAGGCGATCCAGAATCTCGGTTCGCTTCAGCCTGCCCGCACCCAAGCACAATGGGCACTCAATGGATTCGGTCGGCACTGGTGGTCGCGTGGTCATTGTCCTCGCAGACGACATCGTTCTGTCCCCTCTCTTCGCAATATACGAACCGGATGGAAAAAACGTCTGGATTTGCATGGAAATCTTCGGTAACACACCTCGCCGTTTCTAGCCGTTTTTCGCGGTTGGTTCGTATATTTCCATTGGGGGCAAGGGGTGACCATTCGAGAACTCATCGAGGAGCAGCGGAGGCGTATGAACTCTGCGAATCGTGCGGAACGACTCGCAGCGGCTCTCCTCATTCGGGGCGAGTTGACAAAGCGACTCGACAAGCTCGATGACCACGAAATCGGTCAACTACTTGACGATGAGGTCGGGGCAAAGTTGAACCTTTTCGGCCCGGAGTCAACCGTTTGCGATGCGGCTGTGGATCGGCTGCGCCGACGCGCTAACGAAGGCAAACACAGTCCGGCTCAATCCAAGAGCTAAAGACCAAGGGAGGACTCTACGCGATGAAGACCGCCGCCATCTATGTCCGAGTGAGCACCACTGACCAGCATGTCGAAAGCCAGCTATATGATCTGCGCGAGCTTGCGGCACAGCGTGGATTGGAAGTCGTGCAGGAGTATCGAGACAGCGGAGTCTCAGGGAAGAGAGCGAGACGCCCCGGTCTGGACGCGCTTATTGCGGATGCACGGAAGAAGAAGTTCTCTGTGGTGCTCGTCGCCGCGTTCGACCGAGTCGCACGAAGTGTGAAGCACTTCCTTCAAGTGATGGACGAGTTCGACAGTCTGGGTGTCGTCTTCATCTCCCGACGAGAAAACGTGGATACGAGCGGACCAATGGGAAGACTGTTCTTGACGCTCATTGGCTCGATTGCAGAACTGGAATCGGACTTAATACGGGAACGGGTTTTGGCTGGCATGCGAAGAGCCAAGCTGGATGGGGTACGAATCGGACGCGCACCAATGAACATAGATCGTGCAGCGATTGTCCGCGACCGACTCAGCGGAATGACACTGACGGCGGTTTCCAAAAAGTGGGGCATTTCTCGAAGCCTTGTTTGCAAATTGGTTAACCGGGAGAGGGCTGGTGACAGAGGCTCCCTGCCGCCGCTAGCTCCAGCTGTTGAAGTTATTGACCTTGCGCGGTCGAGTTCAGCCGGAGCGGGTTGGTGACGAACTTATACGTTCGTCACCAAATGAACTCAGTGGAGAACAGATGAGCGAGATCGATATGAGGGAGCACAGCTCGAATTCATCGAGCTTGAGCGCCAGTGGAACGATGAAGAGAACCGCACCCTCACCCTCATGCGGGAGCTTGAGACTGCCGAGAATCGTCTAGTAGCAACGTTCATGGATGAGTGGCGAGATCGTGGTGGCGACCTCAAGATGATGAGACTAGCCTATTCGCGTTTCCGGAAACGGCTGCTATGCGCGGGGGGCAAACGGAAGAAAAATCGTCCTTACTTGAGTCTCTCAGGATTTCCAACCAGACGATGACCACTAGAGCGAAGGCAGGCGCGATGCAACGGTCGCGAAACGACGAAGTGATCAGCAAGATTTTCGTCGCCCTCAGTCAGGACATGCGACGGTGTTTGATCTGTGACGACGTGTTCACGAGACAAGGCGCTGCCGAACATGTGGCGACGCCATGCTACTTCCGACCCATTTTCCAAGCGAAGAAATCCACTTCTTGAGGCGGCCAACCGAGAATCGATGAGGCGGAAAGCAAGTCCTCAAGGTATTTCCTGTAGTCCGCGATCCAAAACGACTCTTTCTTGATGCCATAGATCACTTTCCAGACGATGTCATCGATCACACCGTACTCGTCTGGAAAGGAGAGCGCAAGAATGGCGGAAGCGATACCAATTCCGACGCCGGGTATCCCTTGCAGCACCATCAGGCGTGCTCTCGTCAGGGAGTCTCGATCTGTATGCCGGAGGCCGAAAGCGCAGATCGTGATCTCACGAAGCAAATCCTCTGTGACCTTTTCGCCTCGTGTGTGACGGGTTCGAGCCTCTTGCCTGTCGAGTTTCCATTTGACGATTTCGTTGAAAAGGACAATGGTGAGTCCAGTACCGGGATTGTTGGCAAGGTGATCTGCGATCTTCCGCTTTAGATCGTTGGTGCCCACCCAATCCTTATCGTTCTGGTCGAACAACACACGAAACTCTCTTACTTCTTGCACCCAGGTGCTGCGGGCCCTCAGGCCTTTGACTTTCTTACGAGCGGCCACTGCACGCCTCATCAATAAATGTCTTCATGTCGGATCGCTCGCTGGGAGTGAGATGCGGGTTCGTCGGTAGCCAGTGTCGCAACACTGAGCAGCATTCCTTCGCAGGAACTTCCCTCGTCGGTGTCTCACTGCCCGCTGGAAGAGTAATCCGAATTAGGGCAATTATGCCACGGTGGTTCTCAGCCGAGGTTAGAATTGACCCTCGTTGTTCCTGAGTCAAGCTGAGATACTGTGACAAGCGTCAGAGACGAAGATCGAGAGAATCGCTGCTTTTTGGCAACCTACCGCCCTCTGGTCAGGAGCGCCAAGGGTCGGCAGGCCGTCCGGCAATACGCTCTTCCGCCCTTCATAGACGGTTCCTGTAGGCGAGAACCAGATTTCGAGTCTTCGTTTCCTTCAATAACCGCCAC
>JBAPOI010000508.1:0-7168 GCA_049279555.1 Candidatus Sulfotelmatobacter sp. | reverse complement strand
CTTCATTATGGCGCAAGCCGCTTCGTCCCGGATTTTGTATGGCATGGCCCGTCACCGCAGCCTGGCATGGGTAACAGGAATGGAGGCAATCGCCAACGTCATTCTCAGCGTGGTTCTGATTCGCCCTTTCGGAATCGTCGGGGATGCACTTGGAACGGCCATTCCTTTGACTTGCACCGGCCTCTTCTTTTTGCCGCGACATCTTTGTCGCGTCCTGGACGTTCGCGTCGGAACCTTTCTCCGCGAAGCCTATTCGCTGCCGCTCTTGCTATGCCTGCCGTGCGTGGCGGTGCTGCTTCTAATGCGCCAGTGGTTCTTCGCTAGAACCTATTCGGAAGTGGCTCTTCAGATTCTGCTCAGCTTGATTCCCTACGGTCTGGGGATGGCGTGGATGACTCGCACAGGCCGGCTTTGGCGTGTGGCGCAACTATCCAGCGGAAAACAATTCGACTCAGTCGGGGTCGCATTGATGGAAACTTTCCAGAAGGAACCGTGACCAGCTTGATCCAATTCGCGGAAGTTTGAGCATTTCAAGATTAGGGTTGTTTATTTTGGCATTCGATACCCATGAACCAGAAAAAGATTGCGATCATTGGGGCGGGACCGACCGGGCTAGGTGCGGCATATCGTCTTAACGAACTTGGCTACGATAACTGGGTGTTGTATGAAAAATCAGATTACGTCGGTGGGCATGCTTCTTCCCATGTCGATTCCCATGGATTCGTTTGGGATGAAGGCGGGCACGTTATTTTTTCGCACTATCCCTACTTCGACAAGCTCATCGATCGAATGTTGGGCAGCGAAGAAAACCAGCTGGTGCGTGAAAGTTGGATCGTAAGTGGCGAGTCGTGGGTTCCTTATCCTTTGCAGAACAATCTGCGATATCTTCCGAAGCCGGTTCAGGTGGAATGTATCTTGGGCGCTGCTGCAGCGGCATCAAAAGGAAAACTAAAAGAAGCTACGAATTTTCGAGAGTGGATTCTGGCCAGCTTCGGAGAAGGCATCGCGAAAGCTTTCATGTTTCCCTACAACTCCAAGGTTTGGACCACGCCGCTCGAGAACATGTCCAAGTCGTGGATCGCCGAGCGCGTCGCGGTGACCGACCTCAAACGAATGCTTGAGAGTATTTTGCTGGAGCGCGACGATGTGGGCTGGGGCCCCAACAGCAAGTTCAAGTTCCCTCTTCACGGAGGTACTGGTGAAATTTACCGTCGCATGGCCGACTGCTTTCCTGGAAAGATCCATCTCGGCAAAGAACTCGTGGAAGTGGATTGCGGCCGCCGCAGAGTTTCCTTTGCCGACGGCACCGGGGACACCTATGACACATTGATCTCCTCCGTGCCCATCGATCTTCTAGTGCGCGCGCTGAAGCCGGTCGATGAAGAATTGCGCAAGGCTGCCGCCGATCTCGAACACAATAACCTGCTGGTGCTAGGGATTGGCCTGAAGAAGAAAATCGAGACAGGAAAATGTTGGATCTATTTCGCGGACGAGAGCATGCCCTGCTATCGTGGCACTTACTTTTCGCACTACTCTCGCTTTAACGTTCCCGGCGGAGATACGGAGCGTTATAGTTCTCTGATGTGCGAAATGTCTTTCCGGGTGGGCGAATCGCCAAACGCGGAGCATATTCTGGATCGCGTGGTCGCCGAGTTGATTCGCGTCAAGATTCTGGAGGAGGCGGATCGCGAGCACATCGTTTCACGATACTCTCGTACTGTCGCATACTCCTATCCTATTCCGACCCTCGGCCGCGATCGTGCGTTGGGCATCCTGCAGCCGGCATTGATGCAGCGCGGAATCTACTCCCGCGGACGGTTTGGCGCGTGGCGTTACGAAATCGGCAACATGGATCACTCCGTAATGATGGGAGTCGAAGCGGTCAATCACATTGTTGCCGGGGAAAAGGAAAACGTATTTCATAGTTCTTGATCGTTAAGGTCATGGAAACCGCCAAGTCCAATCAAAGTCCACAGGTCAGCATCATCATCCCGGCCTATAACACGGCCGATCTCATCGCGGGTTGCCTCGATTCGGTTTTTTCGCAGACGTACCAGGATTTTGAAGTGATTGTAGTGAATGACGGTGCACCTGATACGGTTGAGCTTGAGCGTGTCTTGCAGCCCTATCAGGATAGAATCGTATATATCGTGCAGCAGAATAAGCGCGCGGCGGGCGCGAGAAACACTGCGATCGGCATGGCTCGCGGCGAATTTCTGGCATTTCTGGATAGCGATGACCGCTGGCTGCCGGAGCATTTGGCTTCGCAAATGAAATTGTTTGCTGAAGACCCAACGCTCGGCATGGTCTACTGCAACGGCCTCCGAATCGGGGACCAGCGCAACTTTATGGATGCATGTCCGTCGCATGGGCCCGCGACCTTCGCCGCGCTCATCACCGAGCAATGCCAGATCTGCGTTTCTACCGTCGTCGCCAGAAAGAGCGAACTCGTAAACGCCGGCTTATTCGACGAGAGTTTGCTGCGTTGCGACGACTACGAAATGTGGGTGCGCGCAGCTTTTCACGGCGCGAAGATCGGCTACAGCCGCAAAGTCCAGGCGTTGTTAAATGGTGGCCGTCCGGGTTCGCTGAGCCAATCCAGCTCCAAGATGGCTGAAGGTTATTGGACCATCCTCGACAAGATAAGCCGAACATTTCCCCTCAAGGATTCGGATCGTACCGTAGTGGAGAAACGAAAACGGGAGATCAGATCGCGTTACCTGGTTGAGGAAGGAAAATTCCAACTGCATCAGCGGCGATTCGACAGAGCGAGAGAACTCTTTTCAGAGGCGAACCAGCATTCGCGAAGGTTGAAATTGAATCTGGTACTACTCGGTCTGCGAATTGCTCCGCGAACAACGAATAGATTTTTTTCCTTGTTAACCCGGATGCGGAGCGGAACCCCGGCTTGACTATGCAAAATTCCAACGGGGGCTGGCCGCGCACGCTACGAACCATCGCGCAACTGGGACGCGTGCTCACTGGCCGTCAGATGGCGGGAAGAAATCTCACCGTTTTTCCCGACGATGTTTTCCTTGTCTCTTATCCGAGGTCCGGCAATACCTGGGCGCGGTTCCTCATTGGCAACCTGATCTATCAGGAGGAACCTGTAACCTTTGCAAACATCGAATCGCGTCTGCCAGAAATTTACTTCAACCCTGATCGCATTCTGCGACGGTTGCCGCGTCCGCGCATTCTGAAAAGTCACGAGTGTTTCCAGCCTCAGTACCACCGGATCATCTACATCGTTCGCGATCCTCGCGATGTCGCAGTGTCTTTCTACCACCACAACATCAAAGCGGGAAACATTCCTGAAGACTACGCCATCGCAGATTTCGTTCCACGCTTTATCGACGGCGAATTTGACGCGAAGTGGGGATCCTGGTCCGACCACGTTCTGAGCTGGATGCTTTTGCGTCGGAAATCTCCGAGGTTCCTCATGTTGCGTTACGAGAGTATGAAAGAACAACCGGAAACAGAATTGGCCAGGGTTGCTGACTTTTTGAGTAACTGTTCCTTCAGATCGGTTAGCAGTAGCAGTGAGAAATTGCAGCGCGCGGTTGAATTAAGCTCTTCCGATCGCATGCGAGAGTTGGAGAAACAACAGGCAAGTCAGTGGGCGCTCACCCGGGAAACTCGCAGCGACAAACCTTTTGTGCGCTCGGCCACGGCTGGCGGCTGGAAGACGCACTTGCCGGAACAATCAGTCGCTGCCATCGAGGGCGCCTGGGGCGAAGTCATGGAGGATCTGGGGTACCATCTTGTTAGCAAACCGGCGTCGCAGCAGAATGCTCCTTCCCTCGCGAGCTTACGCGGACCGCACTAATGAGAATCCTTTTAGTCATTTCCCAACATTACGCACTGCATGAGTAGCCCCCTCAAATCGTCACACGGTTACCGAACGATTCTCCGCAGCTTCGCGCCGAATTCTCTGCTCAAGGAACGTGACATCTACCTTCGCCTTGGGCCCGCGGCTGGCAATACGTACGTTCGGCTTAAAATTCTTGAGATGCTGGGTCTGTCCAGTTCGCAAACGGTTCCAAAGACGTCACGTTCTTTCCTCTTCGTGTGTTTTGGAAACATCATGAGGAGCCCGATGGCGGAAGCTCTTTTTCGTAAAGAATTAGGTTCCCTCGCGGATGAACGATCGGTGCACATCGCCTCCGCGGGTTTGCACGCCACACCGGGCAACCCGGCGCATCCATGGGCTCTGGCTTCATCTGCGAAACTCGGAGTCTCCCTCGAAGAACACCGTGCGCATTTGCTCACTGCTGCGATGGTGCAGGAAACGGACGCGATCTTCGCCATGGACTTCCAGAACAAGGCCGAACTGTTAACTCTTTACCCGGACTCCATGTCGAAGGTTTTTATGCTGCGCGCGTGTCTCCAGGACTCCCGTCAAATGGAAATCCCCGACCCATATTTCGGAAATGTCGAAGTCACTCTCGATTGTTATCGAATGCTTCAGGCATGCATCCGAAGCCTGGCCCACGATCTATTTCCCCATTCAAACGTATAACCTCAGGCCTCCACCTGAGTTTTCTTGGACCGCATCCGTTTCGTCCGCACTCGAAACCAATTTGCAAGGCCGCTAATTCCCGGTCGCGGGTCGGAAAACCACAAGTCGTCGTAGTACATTCCCGGATACCACGGCATCGCCACTCGCAAAAGGGTGCTCCAAAAGCCAGGATACGGCACCGGCCAATTACACGGTTTTCCCGCGCGAACATTGCTCAGGTGAGTGAGTTCTCCAACCATGCGACGGCAGGTAATGCCCGTGCGATAGGTTTTGTTTTTCGGCGGCAATGCTCCCTGCAGATACCAGTCAATCAGGTATCGCGGATAATCTACGCCGCTCGCGATGGGAAGCGCGATTGACCCCCATGGCCTGCCATTAATCTCCATGAGGACCGGGTCTGGTTTTGCAGCAATTCTCTTGTACTCGACCATCGCAATCCCCTCAAACCCAATTCTCCGGATCAACTGGCTGCTGTCGTTCTTAATCTGTTCGTCAAGAGAAATCGACTCGCGGCAACTGCTGGCGGAGCCGCGCGGATCAACCTCGCGCACGCGTTTCCACTGAAACGGAAGACGAACTTCCTCACTGGCGATGAAACAGGAAAATCCGATCCCCACGCCAGTGATGAATTCCTGCACCAGCACGTCCCCCGCCGCCATGAGGCGCTGGCTCACCTGAATCTCCAGTTCTTCTCTTGAATAGGCATACGAAACGCCGCCGAAAACTGCGCGGCCATCGTGCCACCGAAGCGAGAAGCGGTCCTTGACCACTAGTGGAAACTTGATTCCGCGAAGAGACACCAGGTCGCCCGGCGACTCGATCAGCCAAGTTTTCGGAATCTTTATCCCGACCGACTTCGCAATCCGAAGAGTCTGATACTTGTCCACAACCTGTCCGATCGACGAAGCAGGCGGAAGCGCAACCTTGCAGATGTGTTTAAACCTTTCTCGGTATTCGGAGAGCGGCAAGAGTGTCCAGTCTGTAACTGGCACGACCAAATCCACGGCGTTTTGATTGATAAAATCTAAAACTGCTTCGACAAAACCATGCATGTCCTCCGTGGAAATCGGATAAGAAAAACTGAGTTTGCTGTAGCGCGAGAGCTGAGCGGCGGCAAATGCGCCGACGTTTGTTCCAACAGCAACCCAATGTCCGGCTTTTCCTGCAGAACGGACGAAAGCTAGCGCCGCGGAACTGTGACCGTCGAGGATCAGCACTCTTGCCAAACGATGTCCTTTAAGAAGTGTAGGTTGGTCCGACTACATCTTCCTTCCAGCAAAAGCCCACTCCAGGTTCCAGCGCAGCCCTTCAACGGTTTTCGATGGTCTTATACGGCGCAGGCATAATGGGTTGTCGTGTCTTCGAGCCAAGCCACCATCGGTCACGACTGCCGTCTCGTAGCCCACATGTTGGCATTCCTGAACCGTTTGCTCATTCCAGTGGGGCGATAGAGCCGGACAAGGATAGGAAAAATGTTTTACCGGTCGCCTCAATTGCTCTTCCAAGTACAAGCGTGAGCTTGCAAGTTCAGCACGCGCCTCCACGACCGGAAGCTGCGCCAGGTTCGGATGTGACAGCGTATGCGATCCCACAGTGTGCCGTCGCTCGGCTAGTTTCCGCACCTCATTCCAATCCATCATGAGTTCGTCAGATCCTGGAGGACCGCCGACATCCAATTCAGTCGCGATGCTATCCACCAGCGCCTCCTGCGACGTGCCGGCCAACTTGCAACAGTACTCACAAGCCTTCGCAAAAGCACGATCACGGTCCGCTGCGATCTCCAGCGGCCATAATGCGCCGTCGGGATCTCTCCACGTCTCGTGTCGCGAAGTGCGCAAGGCATAACGCACACGACTCGGCCACGGCGGACGGCGCTTTTCGACGCATTCCACCGTGACGTAAAAAGCCGCCTCCATGCCAACTTGATCGAGGATCGGCATGGCATTTTCGAAGTTATCACGATAGCCGTCGTCAAAAGTCACGATTACAGAACGCTCGGGAATCTTCTCCTCTGCGCGCAGCAGAATCGCCAACTTGTCCAAACTCAACGGATGAAACTCTCTCGCCAACAACTCCATCTGCTTCCGAAACACTCGTCGGGAATGAATAATTCCGCCTAGAGAATCCGCCTGCAGTGACGGATCTTCCTGCACGGAGTGATACATCAGAATCGCCGCGCCTGTGCCATGGATGCCCGCTGCTAGTCGGAGCAACCCGCTACCTAGAAGTGTTCTTTTTGCGAGATCCCTAGCGATCATAAGAGCGTGCGAATCAGAGCGTGCAAATCGTATCAGTCTCGCGGAACATACTTCTGCGCGGCGTTCCTTCGGAGTGCCAGCAAATCTCCGACTCCTGCAGTCCAGCTTTCGAACTCGAGTTGCGTACGGCTCTGGCTGTCGACAAAGCGAGGCAGCAACAAACTCTCGCTACGGCTGGTGCACAGTCCAGAATCGCAAGTTGTCGCCGACAACACCTGATCAGCTCGCAGCCAGGGTAGAAAAGCCGGCTGATATACGCCGCCGGGATAACAAAAATGAACCGGATTTACCCCGGCCAGTTCAAGAATATGTTCTCGATTCTCTCGAATTTCTCGCGAGAACGACTCCTCATCTTCTGGCGTCCGATGACGATGGGTATGCAACTGTATAT
>JBAPOI010000507.1:0-4909 GCA_049279555.1 Candidatus Sulfotelmatobacter sp. | reverse complement strand
GAATTGCGCACACTGATGTACAACCCGATTAGCACCCCTAGCGAAACCAGGAAGCCATAAGTGGGAAGGAAAAATCGCCCGAAATGCACTAATTGCGGATACACAGTTATGTTGGATGCAGAAAATCAGGATTTCGCTACTTGCGCCAGTGTAGCAGGAAGCGCACAGATGAAATTGCCAACTCGTCTAATCGACAGGGCGCAGCGGGCGCTCAACGCATCGAGAAAGAAAAATCAAGCCGACCCACTGTGCCGTGTGACGGGCCGAGAATGAACCGTCAGGTAGACGTTGGGAACCCGCCGAGACCCTTTAGGCATCTCCGCATGGCGGAGCGTCGCACACCGGATCCTAGTTCGAGTCGAGCTCCCGTTCATTCAGCATTGGTTCAAAAATCGGTTACCGCCATCACCAACCCCGCAGGCCGGCTTTCACCTGTGATGCTAGGAGAATCCCCCGTGGATTAGCAAGAGGGGACTCTCAAATAGTTGGCAGGTCACTTGCATCCAAAGTAATGCTGCCGCCCGATTCGGACTTGCAATCCGGGCCCATTTCGGTCTTCTCCAGCGAGTTGTTTCTTGCTATAAAGCGACGCCGGTCCGCGTCAAGAAGAAAAGCCAGAAGAAAAAAAGTGATCGCAGTCGTTTGAGACTTACCCAGCCTTGCGTTTCTCTTCCAATACTTCATCGAGCGCATCCGCCAATAGATGCGCCCGCTTCTGGTAATCGGTTGCCCCACTCTCCTGTTTTCTCTTCAGAAGATGGTACTCGTCGGCAATATTCAGCGCCGCCAGCACTGCCAGACGCACCGTATCGATGGTATTCGTCGCTTCGGCCACGGCCCGCATCTTCGCATCCACGTACTCGGCCAGCTTCAAGATATATTCCGGATCAGACCCCCGCAGGTTGTACGCCTGATCGAAAATTTCAACACGCACGCTTGTGTTCTGCGCGTCCTTCAACGTGGAATCCTTAGCCGCCGTAGCCATAATCGTCCTTTGAATTCACCCCGACACATGTCATTCCGAGCGAAGTCGAGGAACCTGCTTTTCGTGTCCATCGACTCCACCCTCATCGTCCATCTAAAACGCTGACATCTGGCGAAGCCCCACGCCCACTCCTCTAACTCGCGCGCTCTTCTGCGATCGACTCAATCTGCTGCAGCATTTTCTCCACTCGTCCGCGAATCTCTTCCCGCTCTTTGCGCAACTGTACCGCTTCCCGCCGCAATACGACTAACTGCTCGTCCCGTTCCTCCAGTTGCTGTCGCAAGCGCTGGGCATCGCGTTCCGCCCCGGTTTGCGCCTCACGCGCCGCTTTGTACAACTCAATGGTGCGGTAAATTTTCTCTTCCAGCATCTGAAAATCGTCTACCGGAACCCGATCTGCCACCTGCTCTACCGCATTCAAAGCCATGATTGCACTTTTCCCTGTTAGAATTTCGAACTTTCTCGCAGTATACTCTACCCGCCTGTGGACGATCATCGCTTGTCTGCGCAAAATTAGCGATATAATTCCGCCATGAAACCGATTGCACATTCCCTCATCGGCCTCGCCGTCGTTTTATCCCTAGCAGTTCTACCCTGCACCGCCAAAACCAAAGTTGAACTCAAGGATTCTCAGGGGAAAGACGTTGGCGCCGTCACTCTGTCGCCAAAAGGCGCAGGTGTCGCGCTCAAGCTGCAACTGCACGATCTTCCCTTCGGCGAGCACGCCATCCACTTTCATCAGAACCCAAAGTGCGATGCACCCGATTTCAAGTCGGCCGGTCCGCACTTCAATCCCGATAGCAAAAAGCATGGACTTGAAAATCCCGAAGGCCACCACGCCGGCGACATGCTGAACTTCACCGTCGATGCGAAAGGAAAAGCGAACGCGAGCATCGAGGGCAAAGACGTAACCCTCACCGACGGCCCCCACTCGCTCTTCACCAACGGCGGCACCGCAATCGTCATCCACACCAAAGCTGACGACATGAAGACCGATCCCTCCGGAAACTCCGGCGACCGCATCGCCTGCGGTGTAGTAACGAAGTAGGTCGATCAGGAATCGGCGGGGAAGTAACCACAAATCACGTAGGGACAGCCGCCCTCGGCTGTCCACCGAGCGCAGCGAGGTAAGTTGTGACTGCTTGCGCGCTTGGCTTTCTATTGCATTCGCACTCGGTAGAGCAGCGCTTCAGCGCTGCGTTTAAATGATCCAGCCACAGAAGACGAAATCAAGACTAGAAGCTATCTAATAAATCAGTTTGGGAAGGGCACGGCTTCAACCGTGCCCCCCAGAGCCAAGAATAACGCGGGCTTTTAGAGACTGCGTGAGAACTGGCCCTTAACAATTTGGGTGGTAGGACGCCGCACTGATTTCAGCCGCGAAGCGGCGTCAGAACGCAGCCCACGGCGCAAGCCGTGGGTAGGAAAGTGTGGAAGAAAACAAGCCCCAGAGGGGCGAAAGAGTAAGAGAACCAAGACTAGGAGAACCAAGACTAGGAAAACCAAGACTAGGAAAACCAAGACTAGGAAAACCAAGACGAAAGGCCATCTAATAGGAAGGGTACCGTTTTATGGAACGCAGAAAAACCCACGAATTCTTCTGCGGCCTAAGCCCGCTGCACTCCGCCGAGCTTCTTCAGCGCTCCAACAATCTCTCCCGACCACTGCGCAATCTGATCATCGCGAAGCGTCGCTTCCTCCGACTGCAATCGAGCCCGCAAGAGAATCGAATACTTCCCCTTCTCAATCGCCCCACCGCGAAAAATCTCCACCGGAGCGAACGCTCGCAGCGCGCTCAGCCGCAGCCCCACCACCGCCCGGCGCATCGCCTCAAACTCAACCTCATCTCCAAACACAAAAGAAAAATCCCGTTCCACCGCCGGATATTTCGTCAGCGGCGCAAACCGAACCTCTCGCAGCCCGATTTCATGCAGTTTTTCCAGATCGATTTCCGCCAAAAAAACATCCTGCCGCAGTTTCCGCTCCGCCTTCACGCTCTCTGCGACCTGCCCAAACTGCGCCACCACCACACCATCCATCAAAACCCGAGCCGATCGTCCGGGATGAAAATAATCCGCGGTCTGCCGGTCGAAGCTCATCTCATCGCACTTAAATGCCGACAACAAGTTTTCCACGTCGCCCTTTAAAGATCGAAACGCCTCGGCAAATTGAGAAGCTGAGGGTGCCCCATCCAAGCCATCTTTTGGCTTGGGTGGGGATTTCGAACCTTTACTGACGTCAAGCATGGCCCCAACAGAAATGGAAGAATTCACCGCAGCCAGCGTCGCGCCCAAACACATCCGTGTCGGCTCAACCCGCTCCTCGCCTGATATTTCGTAGACGTGCCCCATCTCGAACAACCGCACTTTCTCCGAATCGCGGTTCAAGTTCCAGGCCAGCATATCCAGCATGCCAGGAGCCATCGACGTCCGCATCACCGACGCTTCTTCGCTCAGCGGATTCTCCAACTCGAGCACCGAAGCCGACGAAAACTTCTCAGCGTCGGCGTGAGAAATAAATGTCAGAGAAATCGCCTCGTTGTATCCCAGCGCCAACGCCCGCGTGCGCAATGCAGCATCCATCGCTGCGTGCGGCAGTTCCACCACCGCGCCGCTGTAAGCCGGCAAAGTATTCTCGAACTTGTCGTAGCCATGCAGCCGCGCGATTTCTTCGATCACATCGATCTCGCGCTCCACATCCAGTCGCCAGCTCGGGATATGAACTCGAAACTGGGTGTCGGCCTGTCCCTCGGGAATCGTTCCGAAGCCCAGCTTCTTTAATATTCGAAAAATCTCCCCCGCGGTCAGATTTCCGCCCAGGATGCGATGCACCTCGGAGAGCCGCAGCACGACAGGCGCTAAGTCCATCTTTTTTGAAACCACATCGATCACGTCGCCAACCAGCTCTCCGCCGCCCGATTCCAGAATCAGCGCCACTACCAGATCGCACGATAAAATCGTCGACTCAAAATCCGCTCCACGTTCAAATCGATGCGAAGCATCGGTGTGAATTCCATGCCGCCGCGAACTTTTGCGCACCGTTCCCGGATCCCACCATGCCGACTCGATCAAAACATTCCGCGTCTTCTCCGTGATCATCGTGTCGAACCCACCCATGACTCCGGCAAGCCCGACAGGCCGTTTCGCATCGCACACCACAAGATCTTCTGCAGTGAGCGTGCGCTCCACCCCATCGAGCGTTTTCAATTTCTCGCCGTTTTTCGCTTTCCGAACGATAATCCGGCCACCCTCGAGCAAATCCATGTCGAACACGTGCGTCGGCTTGCCCATCTCCCACAGAACATAGTTCGTCGCGTCAACCGCATTGCTGATCGGCCGCTGATCAAGCAATCGCAGCCGATGTGCAATTCTCTCGGGGGATGGCTTAATGTGAGTTCCGCGAATCACGCGCGCCGAGAAGCGTGGGCAAAGCTGCGGTTCCTCGACCGTGATGGGAAACGACGCACCGAGTGAAGATGCCGAAGGTGGCTCGACCGGGAAGGGCACGACTTCAGTCGTGCCACTAGAGCCAGGGGAATGAGCGGCTTTAGCCGCTGAGGATTTTTCCGCTGCGTCGAGTAGCGTGGAAGAGCGGCGCTTCAGCGCCGCGTCAGGCTCCCCAGACGTTGACCAGGCTTTAGCCCCCGAATCAGCGAAACCGGCCAACTGCTTAAGCGGCAAGTCATAGATGGCCGCCGCCTCCCGCGCCACGCCGTAGTGATTCATAGCATCGGGTCGATTGGTCCCGATTTCCATCTCGAAAACGGTGTCGGTGACAGAACCGCTGATGCCCTCGACGGCAATCCCCACGCCAGTCAAATCTTCAGCCAGCCGCCGGTCATCGACGGCTAGATCGACAAAATCTCGAATCCATTGCGGAGAAAGTTTCATGTCGTTTCAAAGAAGCTCTGTCATCCTGAGCGAA
>JBAPOI010000506.1:0-7731 GCA_049279555.1 Candidatus Sulfotelmatobacter sp. | reverse complement strand
GACCACGCACTACGCGGTGGCGGCCAGTCTCAGAACGCAAGTCCAGAGGTCCCGGCAAACCAATTTCCTCACCATCGGCAATCACCTTGCCTCTACGCTGCCACAGCATGTAAGAACAGATCAGGTTAAACACTGGACGTTCGCCGACGGAATAGTAGGTGGTCAAGTAGACTGTCGCAGGAAATCCAAACTTCTGCAGCAGAGGATAAGCCTGATGGTAAAAGTCATAAGTACCATCATCAAAAGTAAGGGCTACGCTGCGAGCGGGAAGCGTCTGCGCCTGCAATTGTTCCAACGCCTCTCCCAAAGGCAATACCGTGTAGTGGCGTTGTTTCAGGGAAGCAAACCGTTCGCTTAATCGCTGTCGACTTATGTACAGCCCAGGCCGCCAGAGATGCTCGTCCTCGAGAGAGATGCCGTGATAGCACAGGATCAGCAATCGCTGCTGCCGCCAGCGGCTGTTCGCGACCAGTTCGAACATTCCGCCCCCACGAAGCAAGCGCAGGACCGCGAGCTTCAGCGATCTCGTGACCCCACCCCCGCTGCGGGATGCGGGAACCGAGCCATTAAGATTCATCGCCTGAGGTTCATGCGTGGTTTTCATCGCTTGAGGTTCATCGCAGGACTGCTGCGGCGCGCGGCTCGGGCGCCACTGCAACCGGATCTCCATCTAGGCAAACGCGCATCCATAGCTCCAGGTTGAGCAGACGCCAAATCCGGTTGCCGTGATCTCGACGCCCAGCGCGATGTTCACCGAAGAGCGACCGAATCGCTTCAGCTCGAAAATATCCGCGGCTCAAGGTCCGCGGTTCCAGCAACAACCGCTCCAAGCTGTCCAGTTGCAGGCCGGACAACCAGTGGGCCCAAGGTGTCGGAAACCCCATTTTTCGGCGATAAATGATGGACTTAGGCAGCAGGTCCTCGACGGCAGACTTCAAGATGAATTTTCCTGCCATGCCTTTTAGCGAATACTTTGCCGGAATGCTCGCCGTGAATTCCACCAGGGGATGATCTAGAAAAGGCACGCGGCTTTCTATGGATGCAGCCATGCTCATCTGGTCCTGCTTCATCAGCAACTCAACGAGATAACTCTTGATGTCCGTGTACAAGAGCCGGTGCAGGAGTTCACCCTTCGATTGACTCCAGAAACGCATGGTGGCCGCATGAGCGTCGTCCCCTTGCGCTTTAACTTCGCGAGTCAGTAAATCATTTTGTTCGTCGGCAGAAAATGCTGAGTAGAAATTATCAAAATAAAAGGCGGGCCACGATGTGCCGTCGCGCATCAGAAACGTATGTTCGAGTTTCCTGCGCGCGGTGGCCGGCAGAAGGCTGGCAAGAATTCCGCCCCGCAGCGCGCGCCGTAACCGGGGGGTAGTAACCGAACGATAAATGTTATCCAGGCGCGAGTTGTGCAGCGTCCACGCATAACGAGTGTAACCGCCCAGCGTCTCGTCGCTGCCTTCGCCCGTAAGCACAACCTTCACACGCTCCCGCGCCAGCTGCGAGACAAAAAACAACGAAACGCTTGACGGCCAAACGACCGGCTCATCTTCATGCCAGATGCATCGCGGCAAAGTCTGAAAAAAATCGACGCGGCTGAGCCGCACCTCACGGTGGTCGGCTCCAATATGCTCAGCCACGGACCGGGCAAACGGAAGTTCACTGAATTCTTCTTCTTCGTAGCCGATCGCGAAGGTTTCGATCCGGTCTTTTCTAATTTTCGTTGTGAGAGCCGCAACCGCACTGGAGTCGAGGCCGCCACTCAAGAACACGCCCAGCGGCACATCACTCATCAAGTGGCTACTTACACTATCCTCTAATCGCTCCCGATATTCACGCACATAGGACTCGCGAGACCTCCTCGCGTCGTGGGAATCGTTTTGCAGATCCCAATAGGACGAAACCTCCAAAACGCCGACCTGATCCACTGTCAGCGTATGGCCGGGCATCAGCTTGCGAACACCAACGTACATCGTCTCTTCGTCCGCAACATAGCCGAACGCCAGATATTCGGCGAGCGTGTTGCGATTGAACTCCGCCCGCATTCCGGGATAAGCCATCAGCGCCTTGATTTCAGACCCGAACAGCAAGCCCTTGCCGTCATAACAGTAGTAGAGAGGCTTAATGCCTAACCGATCCCGCGCTAAGAACAGGCGTTGCCTGGGATAGTCCCAGATAGCAAACGCAAACATTCCACGCAAGTGCGCGACGCACTCGCTTCCGTATTCTTCGTAAAGATGAACAATGGTTTCAGTATCGCTGCGAGTTCGATATCGATGGCCGAGGGACTCGAGCTTCTGGCGAAGTTCGCGATGATTGTAAATCTCTCCGTTGAAGACGATCCACACGGTTTCATCTTCATTGCTGAGCGGTTGATGGCCACTCTGCACGTCAATGATGCTCAACCGTCGCATGGCGAGTCCAACGTTCTCGCGCACAAAAAACCCATCGTCGTCCGGACCCCGGTGCGCAATCTGCTGATTCATCGCCGCGAGTGCGTCGCCATCGACTCTAGATTGCCTGTCGGGATAAAAGATGCCGCAGATTCCGCACATGATTAGAAAGCCGTCTCTTGGATCGTAGCGTGCCGCTATATCTTGACTGTGCCGAATTGCCTGTCCAGCACGGCTCCCAGCTCGACGCCCTGCGCCTGGGAAGAAAATACATTAAAACCATCATTCGTACGCATCACTTCAGCATAACTTATGCATCGATCACAGGAAACTACACGGCTCCCTTCGAAATCCGCGTAAGTGCCGCCGCAAAGCACGAGAGAACAAAGCCGACCTGCGCTGTCATGGTGCGAGTACAGGAAATCGGCATCGCTTGCCCAGAGGCTTTGACTCCATGATCCAGCCTCACGCGCAAACACGAACTGATGCTCTTCATGTTGTCGAACATAACGAAAGACGGAAGTTGTGCCCGCGCCGGCCTCGCTGATACGGACAAGGCGCCCCATGTCGTCCTGAGATTGATCTACCTCCGCCTGAGAGCTCGCAATCAGGATTGTCACAAATTCTGCGGGCAGCGCCTGCTCTGCTGCGAAACGCAGAACAACTGCGGGCTCTGCACACCCATACGCCGGAGAACAGTTTTCATAAACGAGCCGTCGCGACCACCCGTGATCCTCCGTAGCCAGGATCGCCAGTCTTTCACCCTCTCCGGCAAACACGTCGGCGTCGGCTGGCTCGCGCGATAATCCCGCGCCCACTTGCCACGCTAACTCAAGGTCGTGCCGTCCGCTTCCCTCAGCGACATCTCTTACCAGCCAGAACGCGCGTTTCCTATGAAACACCAATCGCCGATGCGTGACCGGTGACGAGGAATAAGAAAATCCGTCATGCTCCGCTTCCAGCAGATCGAATTGCTGTCCTGTGATCCATCGTCGAACTTTCGCTTCTGGAAAACTCTGCCAGGAGAATAGACCTGAGACATTGGCCTGATCTTGTCGATCAACTCGCAGCGTGCTGTGAGCGCCGGTCGACCGCAGCCGTGAGCGTTCACCACTTTCGCCGACATATTCGAACGTGCCGGAATCCCGCAGAAGACTTCGTCCCTTCCGTACCAGCCACACGCTCAAGGCATCTGCATGTCCGTGTCCGCCGCCGCCTGCTCCCAGCGGCCCCGCATCGATCAGTAATTGTTGTTCAGATTCAGCGTCCGCCATCAGATAGAAGCCGCTCTTGGCAAGCGCTATCGAATCAGTCGAAGGCCGGCTAAGAGGCAGCGCTTCAAAGCTGGCCAGCCCCTCCGTGCCAAGCAGCCAAATCGTCTCTTCACGCGGCGACCCGACAAGAGATTTGAAGTCTCCCCGCCCATAAAGAACCGCACCAGTCGCGAGGGAATCAAGCATATCCTCCGCGCGAAACCGGCGAGGATCAAACAAGCGGCCACCATCGTCGTCGCCAAACATTGGCGGTATACCCGCACGGCTAAGCACGAGCAACGCATCCAGCATGCGTTGCAGTGTGCGTTCGAATTCGTCTGGAATCGCAATCCGGTTCTTTGCGGCCAGAATTCGCGCTTGGAGAAACATGTCGAGGGCATACACGTGATAGTAGGTGGACTGCTCGAAGTAGAATCCATCCTCTCGCACCTGTCTTGCTGCCTCCCGCAGCAAAATGTTCCAGCCGATGTCCCGCCATCGCTCGCTCGACGGCAGGCGGAAAAGGATCCCGAGAAAAAACAAAGCCAGCGATTCACCAATCAAGTGAGTGTTCGGCGAAAAATAGGTGGAGAGATAGGTCTCAATATGGCGCCCGCTTAGATTCAGCATTGCCAGCCATCGCGCGCGAATCTCAGCGCTGAAAAGCGGGCACCCTTGCAGCAGGAAGAAAGTCCAAGTCCACGCCATGGAGCGGAATCCCACTTCTAGACTGCTCGTCCAGTTGATGCCGATAGGATACGGGTTCTCGCGATGCCAGTTCTCCCACTGGGCGAATATCTCTTGCACGAATTTTTCATTTCCTGTGAGCCAATAGGCATTGGCGAGCGTTGGAAAATGTTGGTGTCGATTGAGCTCCCAGGTGATTTTTGAATCTCCAACCTGATCGAAATTTAGATACTCAATCTTGAACCACGGCCGGCGTGGCGACTGTTTCCCGTGGACAACGTCGAGGTGCCAATTGATGTTCGCGCCATAATCCAAATCGCTGTACCCAAGCAGGTCGAAGTGATGCTCGCACAACTTATTTGCCCGAAGTACGATGTCGACGGCTTGCGCGGGAAGCACGCGTTGCAGAAGGTCGCACAAAAGGGGCGCATCGGTTGAAG
The DNA here is from genome assembly GCA_049279555.1 of Candidatus Sulfotelmatobacter sp. Classification (GTDB taxonomy): domain Bacteria; phylum Acidobacteriota; class Terriglobia; order Terriglobales; family Acidobacteriaceae; genus Sulfotelmatobacter. The sequence continues at coordinate 2,958 of JBAPOI010000506.1, read as the reverse complement.
AGAAGAAAAACTCACCTAGAGGCCGAATATCGAAATCCTGATTACTCTTGCCGAAATCTTGCCCGGCGCGAAACTTCAGCCAGTCGATGCGCGCACTCGCGAATTGCCGAAGGCGAGTCGCAACTTCATCCTGGTTCAGGCGCTTCAAGCGATGTAAACGGCTGGCCCAGTTTTCCATTGGGCTAGGAACTCCTCCCGCGTTCCTTCAAAAGCGTGGAGTACAATTCGTCCACTTCGCGAACGAGTTGATCGAAACTGAAATTGCGGCTCACAAAATCGCGGCCTCTGCGTGCGATTTTGCCGGCCTCCTCAGGGTTTAGCAGGTACCTCAAAAGGGCTGCCGATAGCGCTTCCGAGTCTTCGGCCGGCACGATTAGCCCAGTCACTCCATCTTCGACGAGTTCCTCGTTGCCGCCCACGCGAGTGACCACAGTGGGCAAGCCCGCCGCCATATATTCGAGAACGGCGTTCGGGAGCCCTTCAGCGCGCGAGGAAAGCACCGCGATGTCACAACTTGCGAGGATGCGCGGAACATCGCTGCGCCGGCCAAGGAAGAAGAAGTTTTGACTGAGACCCATTTCTCTGACCTGCTTTTCAAAGCCCGAACGTGCTTCTCCGTCACCGACGAGAACAAATCGTGTTGAAGGAAACTCGCGGACGACCGCGGGCACTGCTGCAATCAGCCATGGATGCCCTTTCACGTCGGACAGCATATTGCCGACCATCACTATGAGCCGACCCTGCCCTGCATCGGGAAATAGGATCTCTCGTTCACTTGGAACTTGAAATCTCTTGAGATCCACTCCGTTATGGATGACGCGTAATTTTTTCGGAGCAAATCCATCCTCGGCGATCAAAGCGCCGTGTACTTGGATGGCATTCGCTAATACCGCGCCGGAAAGGTTCTGAATTCTGCGCAACCACACACGCCGATTTCCACTGTACCAATCCGACTGCGCGAGGTCTCGCCGGCTGGACACGATGGCCGGAATTCCCGCTAGCCGCGCCGCCGGAACCCCCATTAGATTCGACCATAAATCGTGGGTATGCACTATGTCGAATCTGCCGCGCCGCAGGAACCAACTCAGTCGCAGGATCTGGTAAACACCCTGGGGCGAATCGATTCCGCCTTGCGGATGAAACTCGACCACAGCCACCGGTGAACCCTGAAGCCTCTCCCGAAGAGGTCCCCCTGCTCGCAAGCAGCCCAGCGTAACTTCGTAACCCAAAGCTCGGATCCGCAATGCCAACTCCACCGCCTGAGTCTCAGTCCCTCCGACATCCAACGAATCCACCAAATAAAAGACTCGCCGCAGGGATCGACGCCGGCTACCGACCGCCGTGGGCGTTTCGACGAATCGTCCGGAAGCTTGGTCGCTGACCACCATTGCCGAAGAAACCTGCGGGAGACTATGAATTTATGCAACGGCGCACAATTAAGCGTCGTCCAAGCCGAGGCTTGTGTTAAATACTATATAGAGTCGCTGTTTAACGGATGTGAATTGAGTGTTGCAGACGCCCGATTTGCGAGCCCCTGTCGGGCGTTCGATTAGCTTCAAATTCTCTCTAGCAACTGATAATAAATAGTTTAGGGTTGAGTTTGCCGATTTTGCGGAAAGGCCCGTAGTCCAGCGTTTCCCGCACAATACCAGCAGTTTTGTTAGGTTGATCTGGTTGTTTTGGTCTGGTTTCTGACTATGAGTCACTCCATAAGCGTCTTCGGGCTGGGCTACGTAGGTACGGTTACCGCAGCATGTCTGGCGCACAAAGGGCACAACGTGATTGGAGTTGACCCGGGTGCGGGCAAAGTAGAAGCAATTCGCTCGGGCCGCAGTCCCATCATCGAGCCTCGTGTCGCGCAGCTAATTTCGGAACAACACGTAGCCGGACGCTTACGGGCCACGGCAGATCCCGAGGTTGCGGTGCTTGAGAGCGAGATTTCGTTCTTGTGTGTTGGCACGCCCAGTCTTCGCAACGGGAAACTCGATCTCGGCCATATCGAACCGGTTTGCAACGAGATCGGAAACGTCCTCAAGAAGAAGAAAGAATTCCATCTGGTCGTGCTGCGCAGCACCGTCCTGCCCGGAACCGCCGAAGGCATCGTCGTGCCCGCCTTGGAGAGAGCCAGCGGGAAGCGGCTGGGGCAAGAATTCGGGGTGTGCGTGAATCCGGAGTTCATGCGCGAAGGCACAGCCGTAGCTGACTTCCTCGAACCGGCGATCACAATTCTCGGATCGTCGGACGCGGCACATATCAGGCACTTGCGTGAGGTCTATAGCTGGGCGCCGGGCCGAGTGTTTGAAACTTCGTTCCGCTCCGCTGAGATGGTGAAGTATGTCTGCAATAGCTGGCACGCCATCAAGGTTGCTTTCGCAAATGAATTCGGAACGCTGGCCAAGCAGATGGGCGTGGACGCCGAATCCGTCGTTGAGATTTTCACCGCTGATACGAGACTGAACATCTCTGGCTCATACTTGAAGCCGGGGTTCGCTTTTGGCGGCTCGTGTCTGCCCAAGGACCTGCGAGCTCTGACTTATCGAGCCAAGGAACTCGATCTGAACCTGCCGTTGCTCGAATCGGTAATGGCGAGCAACCATCAGCACTTGGAGCGAGCGGTTGAAATGGTTCTTGCGACGGGCAAGAGAAATGTCGCGGTACTGGGCCTAAGTTTTAAATCAGCCACCGACGATCTGCGCGAGAGCCCTCAGGTGCAACTGGTAAAACGACTGCTCGGCGAGGGCTGCGAAATTCGCATCTGGGATGACAATGTTTCTCTGGGCCGGTTGATCGGGTCGAACCGCGATTACATTGAGCACGCGATTCCTCACATTGGCTCGCTGCTGTGCTCCAGCGTGGAGAGCACGCTCGAAGGCTCTGAGGTCGTTGTCGTCGCAACCAGTAGCGTGGATCGCGAAGTTCTCAGGCAGCACATAAAACCAGGGCAGCACGTAATTGATC
>JBAPOI010000505.1:0-8402 GCA_049279555.1 Candidatus Sulfotelmatobacter sp. | reverse complement strand
AGGTAGGTACTTCGGCGCAAGGAGCGGGAACGACTGATCTTGTTTCGCGCCCCAGTACTCCAGAGTTGCTCGGTCTCGCTGTTCAGCTGGGAGCGCTGACCGAAACCGTGAGCGGGAGCACGGCCACGTTCAACGCGAATGGATACGGTGCCTATCAAGCCATCATTCAGCAGCCAGGCATTTGCTTGGTATGTTCCAGTTCGGCTTGGAAGAACTTAAACTTTGCGCTCTCCTTTGATCTCAGCAGGGGATCGACGAAACAACTAATCACAAGCGGGGCGGCGAATTCTACGACCCCGACCTTGGGTATAGTGCAACTGCCGCAAAGTTCGGCGCAATTCTCCTCGCTCACAGTCCGGTATGACATCTATAACCCACTCGATCCAAGATCGTCGCAATTCAAGAAAGCTTGGTCCACAGCGTTCAAGAATCACCAGAATGATCTCGTTGCCGCAGCCAAAGGTTTGGATACCGCTCTCACCGACCTTCTGGATCCGTTAATCAAAGATGCAGCCCTCGGGGATTTGGAAAGCAAATACAATCCGTTGATCATGGCGGACATGACTGCTAACGATACTTCCAAGCTAAAAACGGATTTTGAGGCGTACTTTGAAGAACTTGACACGCTGGCGCACAAGGATATTCAGGGACTCGATCAGAAACTGAGTGTGGCAGTGGCGGCCTATGCGCGCTATTCACAGCTTAACTATGACGCCGTTCGCGAAGCTCAGGGGAAACCACAGTTCACAGCCGAATACGACTACGATCATACCGTTACTCAGCCGGATACACATAATTTCAAACTGATCTATGGCTATACGCCCAAAGGCTCCAGTGGGGCATTGTTTACTCTGAATCTCACCGGGAGCGTGTATGGTGGATCTATTCCGGCCAGCGCAAAGTACGGACGCATGAAAGACTTCCAATTTGCCGCGCAGTTAGATCGACCGTTAGGCAATGTGTTGACTCATCCAGCCACTTTCACCGCAGCTGGCTACGTGCAGTATCAGTTCGATCCTGCCGTGCTGAATATCGGTGCCGGAAATCTCGTTCCCGGGACCAATATCACATTGCCGGGCAATGCGCAGGTGCTTCTGGGGACAAAGGGCACTCTAGGAATTGTGCAGGCTAAGGTCACAGTGAATACCAAATCGGGCTTTAATATACCGATCGGTGTGAGTTGGGCAAACAAAACCGACTTGATCAACGCCACTGATGTTCGCGGCCACGTCGGAATTACTTATGACTTCAATTCGTTGAGCCAGCTATTCGGACGCTAGGCCGAGTAGCTGAGGGCTCGCCTACGCTGTCGGCTTCTCCCGCGGCGGTTCCACCGCCGTAAACTCCTCCGCGAATCTGCGCGCGTAATTTTCCAGCAGAGCAGGTATGCGCCCGGCATCTCTCGACCGCAGCACCAACCCCGCATGGTGATGCTTCTTAATCCGCAAGGCCACTTCAGGGTCGCTGTAGGCAGAAGTATCCGGCCACTCCTGCCGTGCCAGCGAAAGAATCACTCCGGCATATTCCTCGCGCACCGGAGGAAGCTGATAAGTGCCATCGCCGCCGGCGATTTCAATGCGCGCCCACTCCCGCCATAAATTAATTCCTGTCGCCGCCTCGACCATTTCGTTGATGTAAGCCCCGCCCACGCGGGCGGCACACTCGAGAAAATAGAAGTGACCGTCGGCGTGGGCTCGAATGAATTCCGCGTGGGCTACCCCGCGAACCAACCCTAGCACCGCAATCAGGTCGCGGTTAATCTCCCGTAATCCCGAGTCCTCTTCGCTTCCGCGGGGCACTGTGAACGTTGTGAAAACTCCTCCACCCTGCGCCACGTTCATGGGAGGTTTGCCGTACTTGCTGACATTGGCGAAAAGCACTTCGTTCTCCGAGACTACCGAATCCACGTGATAAACCTCGCCGGGAACGAACCTTTCCAGCAAATACGAAGACTGCTTGTTTCCCAGTTGCTCAAGCACAGGCCACAAATCTTCCGGGGCGTGGATTTTCTTGATACCAATTGCCGACGCCTCCTGCCTCGGCTTCAGTACCCATGGACCTGCCACGTGTTCGAGGTAGTAGCGAATGTCGTCATGGTTCACGACTGGCACGAAATCCGGTACGCGTACCCCGCAGTCCAGCGCCTTCATGCGCATGGCCAGCTTGTCGCGGAAATATCGCATGGTGGTCAGTCCCATCCCGGGCACCCGCAGATGTTCGCGTAAGGTCGCAGCCGTCTCCATATCGAACTCGTCGAGCGCGACGATGCGGTCGAGCTTCTTCGTGCGCGCAAGGTGCGTCACCGCCTGCACAATATCGGCGAGAGGAATGTCAGCAGGAAGGTAAAAGGTGTCGTCCAGAATTTCGCGGGGCCAATCTGCATCGCGCAACTTCTCCGCCGTAAGCAGGATTACATTGCAGCCCTGGCGCTTGCACTCGCGCATAAACTCCTGCCCCTTTTCATATGTCGTAATGCACAGAAAGGTTAGAGGGCGCGAGTCCGGCATGGCTTCTTTCAAAACTGGCCTGTGAGAATAGCACGGCACGAGGTGAGCGGGTATGGAAATTTCCGATCCGAACGGCTCGTTCCGTGCGAGGCGGCGGGCCGAGGTGGACTTCTGATGGATAACTCGACAAAACCTTCCGCCGTTCGTAATGCGGCCTTTTATTTCGCAGTCTGGCTAACCTCAGACTGCTAGAATCAACTTGCCATGAGCATCGTTACCGCTACAGGCGTTCCTGTTTCCCGCCGTTCGACGGGGATTCGCGTCGTTCTCTGGCTTATTTTGATCGTTGCGCTGGTAGCAGGCGGTGCTCTTGCGTACGCCTATTTCGCCGCCCGCTCTGCCCTGCCTCAACTAGATGGAAGCCTGCAAGTAAAGGGTCTTTCCAGCGCGGTAAAAGTGACTCGAGACGGCCATGGCGTGCCGGCTATCGAGGCCACGACTCTGGAAGACTTGTTCTTCGCTCAGGGTTATGTCACTGCGCAGGACCGGCTTTGGCAGATGGACGTGATGCGGCGCTTCGGGGCTGGAGAACTTTCCGAGATTCTCGGCGAGGGCACGCTCAAGGTCGATCGCGAGCAGCGCATTCTGGGCTTACGAGCGGCGGCTAAGAAATCTCTCGCGATGGCGAGTCCGCGTGACCGCTCCTACTTTGATGCTTACGCGCGCGGCGTAAATGCGTTCATCGATGCTCACGGTAGGAGCCTTCCGATTGAGTTTCGAATTCTGAATTACCGCCCGAAGCCCTGGCAGTCAGAAGATTCCATCGTCATCGCAAATCAAATGGTGAAGGACCTCAACTACTACACCTTCCCCGAGACTCTCAGCCGGGAAAAGATTCTGGCGAAGGTGGGGCCGGAGCTGGCTGCCGATCTCTATGTAAACCGCTCCTGGCATGATCGTCCGCCCACGGTGATGCGGGAGGATCTTAACGATCAGGACAATCAGACCGACTCCGACGATGAGGATGACGACGACGATGCCGGACCCGACAACTCGGTGACGCGGCAGAAAGGTGCGGCCGAAATCCTGGCGCAGCGGGCGTTCGAACACTCTCGCGAAGCAGTGAATGGTTCGAACGACTGGGTCGTCTCAGGGGCGCACACCGTGACGGGAAAGCCGCTACTCTCGAACGATATGCACCTGGGCCACCAGATGCCGAACCTTTGGTACGAAGCGCATCTTAAGGCAGGCAATCTCGATGTCGCGGGAGTCACGCTGCCCGGAATGCCTTACGTGATCGTCGGCCACAACCAGCGCATCGCCTGGGGATTCACCAACGTTGGGCCCACGGTAGCGGATGCATTTATCGAAAATTTCAACGCGCAGGGAGCGTATCAGGCTCCGCTGGGCTGGCAGCAGCCCGAGCATCGCCAGGAGATTATTCATGTCAAGGGTCAGCCGGATATCACGTTGGATGTAAAAATCACGCGGCATGGCCCGATCGTCACAGACATCCTGCCCGGTGAAACGCGGCAGGTGGCGCTGCGCTGGACGCTCTATGACGGCCTGCACATGCCGTTTTTCGATGTGGACTCGGCGCAGAACTGGGAAGAATTTCGCAAGGCATTTTCGCAACTCGACGCGCCCGGCCAGAATGTGGTTTACGCCGATGTCGATGGCAACATCGGGTATCAAACTACTGGTCACGTTCCCATACGCGCAGCCGGCGACGGCAATCTCCCCGTCAGCGGAGCGGACGATGCCCATGAATGGACCAGTTACATACCTTTCGACAAGCTGCCGAGTATTTACAACCCGCCTTCCGGAGTGATCGCGACCGCGAATGGACGCGTCACGCCCGATGGCTATCCTTATTCGATCAGCGCGGAGTGGGAAGCGCCGTGGCGTACCGAGCGCATCTATCACGTTTTGGAATCCGGACGAAAGTTTGCCACCTCAGACATGCTCGCGCTGCAGAACGACGTTCACTCGGAAAGCGATCTTTTTGCAGCCGAGCGTTTTGTCTATGCCATCGACCATTCCTCCAAGCCTTCGGCACGCGTGAAACAAGCCGCGGAGTTGATGCGCAACTGGGATGGACGTATGGTCGCCTCTTCGACACCAGCGGCGATTGCGGTTCGTTCGAGTCGCGAGCTCTCGCGCTTGCTGCTCGACCCGCGCCTGGGACCCGCGCCGGATGATCCAAAGATGCAGGCCGTAACTCTAAGTTGGAAGACGTACGATTGGGAGATGAAAACGGTGTGGCTGCAGAATATTTTGCTGCATCAGCCGAAGCGCTGGCTGCCGGAAAAATATTCGAACTACGACGAACTGCTGACCGCCGCAGTGGAATCTGCGGTCAATGGTCCAGACGCGCCGAAAGATCTCGCGTCGTGGCATTGGGGCAACGTCAACCCAGTTGAAATCGCTCACCCGGTGCTCGGCAAAATTCCCCTGGTTCAGCGATGGTCCGCGCCTGGAGTAAAAGAGCAATCGGGAAGTGGCTACACCGTAAAGGCGGTGACCCGCCATCATGGGCCGTCGGAGCGCTTCACCGCCAACCTTGCTGACCTTGATCAATCGACTCTCAACACGGTCACTGGGCAGGGCGGAAATTTCCTCAGCCCTTACTACATGGATCAGTGGAAGGCTTGGTATGAAGGCTCGACTTTCACATTGCCGTTTTCTTCTCAAGCGGTGCAGAGTACGGCTGCACATCGATTGGTGCTGGAACCGCAAACCTAGCCGTCAGCGATCAGCGTTCGGCCCTCCGGGCCATTGCCCGTCGCAGCCTCAACACTTCAAGAATTGAGCCCCAGCATATTTTTTTAGAAGAAGTCGACGGCTTTCACGTCGATAATCTCGCCCGTCACGACGATGGTTCCGGTAGTGATGAAGGTGTTCAATAGCAGACTATCGATGGTCGTGTCATAAACACGCAATCGGCCACCCTGAGCTACGTATTCCACGTAGCGGGTGGAAAAGCTCTGCAGGCCTGTGGCATCTCCGTTGTCCGGCGGTATGACGATATTCCCCTTGGTGGTGTTGAAGATCGTCAGACAACCGCGCACCTCTCCCGTGGGCGCGTTGACGTTGCCTACGTTCGTGCAGGTATGCGAGCCGATAAAAAGCTGGCCATTGTTACTCATATCGATGCGATCGTGGTAGCCATCGGTGATCGCAGCGGTGCCGGTTACCGTCATCGAGCCGAGATCGAGAATGTCGAGGCGGCCGCAAGTCTTGGCGGCGGTCGTTTGGCCGGTGCAAGCATTGTTGGTCACGGAGTTTCCGACTACGTAGAGCGTCGAGCCGCTCAAGAACGCGATGGTTGCGCCATCAACCGGGACTGCAGTTCCCAACGTTAAGCTGGCCAGGTCCAGCGCTTGCACGCTGGCTTGCGGGCCGCCTGGAGAGCACTCCGCGCCGCAATTCAAAATGTATGCAGTGCTGCCATCCGGGCTGAAAACCGCATAGGTCGGACGGCAACCTGTGCATGCAGTCACCGTAGTTGTGACTTGGCTGCCCGTGTTCACCAGGAGCGGCGAGACGACCGTAATGACATCGGTGTCATTACTGAAAACCAGCAACTGACTCCCATCTTCGCTCGACACGACGGTCTGTGCACCTGGAACGCTCACCGTGGATGCGACGCCTCCGGAAGAAAGGTTCATCACTACGAGCGCTCCCGGAGGCGCACCGTTCAATGGGGCGTTCGGCACCGCTGCATACCCGAAGCCAGAGGAAAGGGCGATCATGCTCGTGGTCGGCCCAGGCAGTTGAATTCCTCCGGAGAGAGCATCGGTTTTTGTTGTGACGACTTCGACTTTGTTATTTGAAGTATCAAAAACGAGCAGGGTTGCCCTGTTCGGGGACATCGCCATCAGACCCGGAGCGTTCCCCGCGCTGAACTCCCTCGACAGGGTATCATTCGTGCCATTGACCACGATCACACCGGGACTGGCGGTTGGACTGGCAACGCCTTGAGAAGCAAGAACACGGGTGATGGTTTGTTGAGTTGACCCTCCGCCACACGAGGCAAAACTGAAACTGGCCAGCACACAAGCAAACAATAGGGCAGCTTTGTTCAAACGTCAGGCTCCTAACTGCAGGAAAACCAGAGATTTAGTGCGAAATAGCGGATTATAGCAGAGCGCCGCGATCATGCTTCCGCCCGAACGGGATCGAAGTTAAGACTACCATCCACGCATCTCTCGTGAGATGCGGTAAGCATCTCGAATCCTGTATTCTGATCACATGGCAGGCGATTTTCTGGCAAGAATCAAACAAGCTCCAGTTCTATGCGACGGGGCTATGGGAACTCTGCTGTATGCAAAAGGCGTATTCATCAACCGCTGCTATGACGAGTTGAACCTTTCTCAGCCCGATCTGATACGCGCTATTCACCACGAGTATCTCCAGGCAGGGGCCGAAATCGTCGAAACTAATACTTTCGGGGCCAACACGTTCCGCCTCGGTCGTCACAGCATTGCCGACAGGGTCGCTGAAATTAACCGCGCCGGGGCGCGTCTGGCCCGAGAAGCCGCCAAGAGCTTCGATGTGTGGGTCGCAGGATCGGTTGGCCCGCTCGGGACCAGAATCGAGCCCCTGGGAAAAACCTCATTCGAAGAGACGCGTCAGGCATTTCGCGAACAGATTGCAGCCCTGGCGGAGGCTGGTGTTGACCTTCTGATGCTTGAAACCTTCGGCTATCTCGAGGAACTCCATCAAGCCATGTTGGCCGCAAAAGACGTCGGGACGAAGTTGCCCCTCATCGTGCAGGTTACGATCGATGAAGACGGTAACTGCCTGGACGGCTCCGATCCTGAGACGTTTGTGCCTCGGCTTGAAGAGTGGGGCGCCGATGTCATCGGTTGTAACTGCAGCGTGGGTCCGGTCGCGATGCTGGACGCAATCGAGCGCGTGCGTGCCGCCACTTCCCTGCCTCTTGCAGCCCAGCCCAACGCCGGCATTCCGCGCTCGGTGGAAGGCAGAAATATCTACCTGTGTTCTCCGGAGTACATGGCGAGTTATGCGCGCAAGTTTGTCGCCGCAGGCGTTCGCATCGTCGGCGGATGCTGTGGAACCACTCCGGATCATATCCGCGTGATGAAGTCCGCCTTGCGGGTTGGCGAGGCGAGGGGAAAAGCCGCCTCGGTCACCTTAGCGGCGGGGACTGCGCCCGCCCTTGCGAAGCCAGCCCAATCATTAGAGGAACGATCGCTTTTAGGGGCGAAACTGGCCGGCGGCGAATTCGTCACCATGGTGGAGATCGTTCCTCCCAAGGGAACTGATGTCAGCAAGGAAATGGAGGGTTCACGCTTTCTCAAATCGGTGGGTGTGGATGCGGTCAACATTCCGGACAGCCCCCGAGCCTCGGCCCGCATGAGCAACCAGGCGCTCTCGTTGCTGGTGCAGCGCGACGCAGGAATCGAGTCGATTCTTCATTACACCTGCCGGGACCGCAATGTCCTGTGCATTCAGAGCGACCTGCTGGGCGCGGCCGCAGTCGGGATCAAAAACTTGATCTGCATCACTGGCGATCCACCGAAGATGGGCAACTACCCGGACGCGACGGCGGTTTTCGACGTGGATGCCATCGGCCTGGTAAACATCGTCCATAACTTGAACCGTGGGCTGGATATTGGCGGAAATCCGATAGGTAACGGCACCGGGTTTGTGATCGGCGTCGGCGCAAATCCCGGGCTGACTGATTTGGATGAAGAGATTCGGCGATTTGAATACAAGGTTGCAGCAGGCGCCGAATATGCCGTAACCCAGCCAGTTTTCGATCTTCGCTTGCTTGAAAATTTCTTACGGCGTATCGAACATTGCCGGATTCCGGTGGTTGCCGGCATCTGGCCGCTCGTCAGCGTGCGCAACGCGGAGTTTATGAAGAACGAACTTCGAGTTTCCGTGCCGGATGCGATTCTCGAGCGCATGGCACGGGCCCAGAAC
>JBAPOI010000504.1:0-6718 GCA_049279555.1 Candidatus Sulfotelmatobacter sp. | reverse complement strand
GCGCTGGAGAGGGTTTTTCGATCCGGGAGCGGCAAAGTAATTCAAAGAGTCGAGTGCGCCATTGCGTCCAAAATAGTAGGCGCTGCCGTGGAACTGGTTGGTTCCACCTTTAGTGACAATGCTGACGACGCCGCCCGAAGCCTGGCCATACTCGGGCCCATACGAGTTACGCACAAACTTGAACTCGGCAATCGCGTCGATGGAGGGATAAATGAGCAGCGTGCGGTTGGAACCGAGGTCGTTGTCGTTGACGCCGTCCACCAGCCACAAATTGTTGGTGACCGGATTGCCATTGACTGCAATATCGGAACCGGCGAGCAAGCCCTTTTGCACTGTGTTCAGACCATCTCTGGGGGTTACACCGGGTTGCAGCAGGGCTAACTGCTTGAAGCTGCGGCCGTTCAGGGGAAGCTCGGTCACTTGCTCGCCCTCAACGACTTCGCCGAGCGCGGCGGTATCCGCCTGAACCTGGATGGCATTGGCCTCGACCATAACCTTCTCGTCCGCCGCCTTGCCCAATTTCAGTTGAGCATTCAGGTCGTAGGTGCTGGAGACGTGCAGCTCCACCGCTTTGACGATGAACTCGGCGAAACCCGACCCCTTAATGTGCACATCGTAGTTCCCCGGCGGCAGTGCTGTGAATACATACCCGCCCTCGGCGCTAGTGGTTGCGCTGCGGGATTCGCCGGTTGCGACGTTGATCGCTGTAACCTGAGCGCCCGGGACAAGGGCACCCGCGGGATCTGTCACCACACCCTGGATGGTGCCGGCATACTGCGCGTACGCGGCGCAGGATATTAGCAACATGAAACTGACAGCCAGTGCTCGTCTCATCGCAGCTCCTCTGATGCTTTCTAATCGGTCGAAAGGGTAACGACTTGGTCCCCAAGTCTCCGCTTACATTTTTAAGCGGATACTGCAAAACAACTAGGTCCGGAGTGTCTTGCAGAAGGGGGATGCTTGTCAAGAAGAAAAACGATTATGTTCCAATAGGTAACCGCTAATCCTCGGGGGCGAAGCAGGCTGCCACGCGACCTCGTGCTATCCTCCAGCCTATGTCGGTCACCATGCAAGACATAGCCCGGGACGTAAAGGTTTCAGTGGTTACGGTGTCTAAAGTATTGCGCCATCAGGGAAACATCAGCACCGCTACTCGCAACCGGATTCTTAAGCGGGCGAAAGAATTGAACTATCAGATGAACTGGGTGGCCCGCAGTCTGGCCACCCGGCGGACGTACACGGTTGGCCTGCTCTTGCCGGATTTCCGGCATCCCTTCTTCGCCGAGATTGCCAAGGCCGTGGCGGACACGGTCCGGCCGCAGGGCTACCACGTAATCATTTCCTACTTTGAAGAAGATCCGGAGTTGGAAGCCACAGAAGCCGAGTCGCTGCTGGCCCGCCAAGTGGATGGATTGATTGTAGCGTCAGCACAGTCGCCCGGGAGCGATTTGTTCCGGCGAATTCACCAGCGGAAAGTGCCTTTCGTTCTGATTGACCGCCCCATTGCCGGTTCGCGGGCAAGTTTCGTTGGTGCCGACAATGAAGCGATTGGCAGGCTCGCCACAGAGCACCTTGTCACCCAGGGCTGTCAACGAATCGCCCATTTGCGCGGCCCGGCAATTGGCATTGCGGCAGCCCGGATGGCGGGCTATCACAAAGCCCTCGCCCGGCACAAACTGGTTATGCCCGCCAGCTACATTGTGGAGGCTCGCTACGATGACGACATGGGATATCGCGCCATGCAGACGCTGCTTAAGACTAGTCCTCTGCCAGATAGCGTCTTTTGTTACAACGATCCGGTTGCGATCGGAGCCATGAAAGCGATTCTCGAGGCGGGATTGAATGTGCCCCGCGACATTGCCGTCGTTGGCGCCGGCAACGTCCATTATTCGGATGTTTTGGCCGTGCCGCTCACAACGATCGATCAGGGAACGGTGCAAATAGGGACACAGGCTGCAGAGATTCTTATGCAGCGAATTTCGTCGAAACGCGGCGTGCGTCCAAAAACGATTCTCATTGCACCCACGATCGTGATTCGTAAATCGACCGCGAGATAGCCTCTTCATTTCCACTTTCCAGCGCCCTCTACAACAGTGATGTACCGGTCCAGGGGGAGATTAGTGAAGCGCTCCGTTCCGCCCGGCCGTGGCCACTGGACTTCGAGCCAATCGATTTTTGTCCTTTGCCCCAGACCCAATACCAGACGTGGATCATGTGACGACAAGAAGCTTCCTCCACCCACTTTCATCCTGCTTCTCTTCAGATCTCCTGCCTGATAAATGATGCGCGCACCCACCGCGTCGGCATTCGATTTAGTCCCGACGAGTTTCACTCCCAGCCAGTGGTTTTTGGTTCCCGCATTATTTCGCAGCAGTATCGGCGCACCATCGTTTACCCCAACCAGCACGTCAACCGCACCGTCGTTGTTGAAATCTCCTGTCGCCAGACCACGCGCCGAAAACGATTTTGAGAAGACCGGCCCGCCTTGCTCACTGACGTTCTTGAAACCGTGTCCGGTATTTTGGAACAGCAGAAGCGGCTCCTGATATTTGACCAGGCTGGAAAACTCCTCGACCAAGTCGTCCGGGAATCCATTCGCCAGAATGAGATCCAGATTGCCATCATTGTCGTAGTCGAAGAACTTCAATCCCCAGCCACTCATCCAACGCGTGGCCATCCCAATGCCGAGGGGCATTGTGACATCATCGAACGTCAGATCTTTGTTGTTCTGGTAGAGGGAGAAAATCTCCTCATCAATATTGGCCACAAACAGATCCATCCAACCGTCTTCGTTGAAGTCCGCCGAGTCGACTCCCATTCCAGAGCGCGGACGCCCCTCAGCGCTGTATGCCACATCGGCTTGCAGCCCAACCTCGTCAAAGCGGCTGTGGCCGCGGTTTACGAAGAGAAAGTTGGCCACCGTGTCGTTGGCCACGAAAAGGTCCATGTAGCCATCATTGTTGACATCGGTGGCGACCACTCCGAAGGTTTTCCCGGGATTGCTGCTGATGCCAGATTCCTTGCTGACGTCGGTGAAGGTTCCGTCGCCATTATTATGAAACAGCCAATTCGGCATCGGGCGGAAGATTCGCGGAATGCAGTAATGGCGTTTTCCGTCGGCGGCGATGCCGCAGCCATTGGCCAAGTCCAAATCCACAAAGTGCCCGACAAATAGATCCAGCCGTCCATCGTTGTCGTAGTCGAACCAAACCGCGCTGGTCGTCCATCCAGGTACGCCGAGGCCGGCCTTTTCGGTTACATCCGTGAAGGTTCCATTGCCGTTGTTGTGGTAGAGAATGCTCTTGCCATATTGCGTCACGTAGAGATCGGGGAAGCCGTCGCCGTCGTAATCACCGACGGCAACACCCATCCCGTACCCACCCCCAGCCACGCCGGCTTTTTCGGCCACATCGGTGAACGTGCCGTCACGGTTGTTCCGGTAGAGCGCATTGCGCAATGGCTTGGGAGGTGTATAAAAATCGCACTTTCCGCTGTTCACAAGGTAAATGTCCATCCAGCCATCGTTGTCGTAATCGACGAACGCGCAACCGGGCCCGACGGATTCCGGCAGGTATTTGTTAGCGCTCTTCGCCGCGTTGTGAAGCCAGCTAATTCCACTGGCCGACGGCGGTATTTCGGTAAAGGTGAATGCATCGCCCGTCGACGCCGCGGAGAAACGGGGAAACATGCTCCAACCTAGAATTCCACCCAGCCCGGTGAGAAACTGCCGGCGCGAGAACGGAAATCCGTGCAAGGATGACGATGGCATCTTGAAGGTTTTACCACAGCCGAAGGCGCACAAGGGCTCACGCGCGGCGCTCCGTGCTAACATTCGCGCAGGAATTGGTCCATGACGGGAATGCCGCGGGCGAGCTACTGCTGGTGCTTTTCTCTCGGATTGTCTCTCGTCTTCTTGGCTTCAATGGCTCGCGCCGCACAGCAGGGTTCTTCTGAGAGTCATCCCATCACAGTCACGTTTGAGCAACTTTCCGCGCAGGCCACATCCGCCCGCGAGGCAGGACGAGTGGATGATGCCTGCCTCCTCTATGAGCGCGCACTCAAACTGCAGCCTGACTGGGCCGAGGGTTGGTGGTATCTGGGCACACTGAATTACGATGCAGACCATTACGCCGAGGCGATCCCCGCCTTACAAAGCTTGGTGTCGTTGAACCCGCGGTTGGGTCCGGCTCTCGCCTTTCTGGGATTGTCTGAATTCGAAACCAAAGACTACAAGGATGCACTCGACCATCTTCAGCAGGCACAGCAGCAGGGATACGGGGACGATGCTGAACTCGCGAAGGTCGCCAGCTACCATCTCGCACTCCTCTACAACTGGAACGGTGCGTTTGGCAAAACCGTAGAAGTGCTCACTCCGGAAATCGAGCACGGCCGCCCACCTGACGAGATTAAGATGGCCCTGGGCATGGCGCTGCTTCGTGTTCCTCTTCCCCTCAGTGACATCGATCCCGAAAGAGATGCCCTGATTCACGCCGCCGGCGAGGCCGCTGTATTGCTGTACGGCCATAACTCTGCCTCTGCTGTGGAAGCATTCCGGCAGTTGCTGCGGGAATATCCGAAGACTCCCTATCTCCACTACGCGTGCGCGGATGCGCTGGAAAGCGTCGGCAGACTCGAGGAAGCTCTTGGAGAGTTGGCGGAAGAAACAAAAGTATCACCACGAAGTGCTCTTCCCTATGTACGCATGGCTTCGTTAAACCTACAACTCCGCCAGGCAAAACAAGCTTTGCCGCGGGCCCGCCAAGCGGTTTTCCTCGCTCCACGATCGAATGCTACGCATAGAGTGCTGGCGCAAACGCTCAAGAGTTTGGGAGACGTTCAGGAGGCGACGAAAGAGTTGGTCGTTGCGGAAAAACTGGACGCCAATCCGGTCGAGGTGGACCTCTCACAGCGCCAGTTGTATGTTCGCCGCCAGGCAGAAGAAAGCGCTATGACCGCGGATTCCGGAGAAAGTTTTGAAGCGCTCACCCAGAAGGCGGCAGCTGCGCAAGCCGCGGGCCAGATCGACGCCGCAATTTTTTACTATCAACGAGCGCTGACTCTGCGTCCGCACTGGGAGGAGGGTTGGCGCAACTTAGGAACCTTGTGCTACGCTGCCGACCGTTATGCCGATGCGATTGCGGCTCTCAAGAATTCGGTTGCCATCAACGACCAAAACGGCAATGTTTGGGCGCTGCTTGGACTGTCAGAGTTCGAGACCAAAGACTACAAGAATTCCCTTATCCACCTAGAACGAGGGTCGGACCTCGGGTTTGCCGGCAACGCTGCCGCCGTTCGGGTCGCGCAATATCATCTGGCCATTTTGCTCAATCGCAGCGGAGGTTTCGACAAGGCAACTGAGTTGCTGACTGTGGAAATCACTTCAGGCCCCCCGGACGAACAAGTCAAGCTTGCATTGGGGATGGCGTTACTGCGAATCCCGCTGCTTCCCCATGAACTCGACCAGGCCAACACTTCTCTGGTTCGGCTGGCGGGAGAGACTGCCGCGCTCCTCTCGCAGAGTAGGTACGATCAGGCATTCTCCGATTTTCAGCAGTTGCTGAAAATAAATTCGAGCATGCCTTATCTGCACTACGCTTACGGCTCTGCACTGGCCTCCGCTTCGCGCTACGACGAGGCGGAAGAGCAACTGGCGGAAGAAACAAAAATCACTCCCACGAGCGCTTTGCCATTCTTACGCCGAAGCAACATCGCGCTGCAACTGCACCATACCGAAAACGCCGTGCAGTTTGCGCAGCGGGCAGTGAAGCTTGCACCCGAATCGGCTGAGGCTCACTATCTCTTGGGACGTTCCTGGCTGGAAGTCGGGAAGACAGCCGATTCAGTGACAGAACTGGAGACGGCTCGCGGGCTCGCTCCGAACAGCCCGGAAGTTCGCTTCAGTCTTGCGAGGGCGTACGCCAAAGCCGGACAATCCGATGCGGCGGAACAAGAGCGCGCCGCTTTTGAGCGTCTGAATGCGTTGGTGCAGAGTCAGCGCAGCCGCCAGGGAAGCCAAGCCTACGGTGCGATTCAAAATCAGAACGGCATACGGACCACGAAAACCGGAGACCAAGATTAGCCCGCCGCACATCCCATTGAAAGCGACCAAGGCCGCCTAAAACGGGTGCGGCCGCTCGCCGCCTTTATAGATGTCTGCCGATGCGCCCAACTCCCTTTCAGCCTTCGTGTTGAGCCTCCCGGCTTCGGGAGCCGAACCGCGGTTCTTCCAGCAATCGTAATCGGCTCGCGCGTTCGCGACTTCTTCCGGAGTGACATCCTGATCGGCGCGCACCACGTCAGTGCGCGGATCGTATTTCTCGGCTGCCGTAAGCTCCTGCTCCGCTTTCAGGTGCAGGAAATGGCGATAGATATTGTCGTCGATCTTATCGTTCAACTGTTTTGTGGCATCTCCGACGAGCTTCCAGTTTGCGTTGCGTTCGTTGGCGATTTGAACGATATCTTTTCCACTCTGCAGTTGCACGGCGATATCGAGCATCGTCGCGCCCGCCGCAGTCAACTGGTGGGCGATAAACAGGGACCCATAACTTAGGTTCATGGCATGACGCTGACGCATCAACTCCATTCTTTGCGCGTGGACAACTTCGGCGATGGTCTGATTCACAATTGCGCGCGCCGCCGCGCTTTCAACCGCCATTGCCGAAATCCGGCGGAGCCGTTTTTCCGCTTTCTGCTGATCGTTGCCGAACGCCATAGTCCC
>JBAPOI010000503.1:0-4147 GCA_049279555.1 Candidatus Sulfotelmatobacter sp. | reverse complement strand
GGGTACTTCCAATCGGCCATGGCCGGAGCCGGTGGCAGCTTCTCCCCCAGGTTTTTCTTGAGTACCGCGTTCTCCGTTTCCAGCTCTCTCACCTTCTTTGTCAACGCGGCATCCGAGCAGCCCGCGAGGCAAACCGCCAGAGATGTTGCGATGCACTTCAGGGCCCTACCCATGGATTGCTCCTTTGCGGCTAACGATAACGGCTCAGCAGCGGCGGGGGCTGCTGGAGTTACAAACCCGGAAAGCCGTGATGCCCCCGCCGTCTGCTGCAGCACCTGGTTCGGGGCGGCTATGCGAGGGTGCCCGGATTGACCTGTGCGGCCGCGACTTTGGCCATTTGCACATCGGCGTCCGACCCGAAAGCTCGAAAAACCTTCCAACCACCCACATCATCCTTCGTGAATCCAGCCGCATCGCGGTTGGAGTTAACGAGGAAGGCGAACAATTCTTGACACCACTTGCACCAAGACAACGCGACGATCTCCGAGCCAACGGTCACTTGCCCTACTTGCGGTATCAGGGCGCCATCCATTGGGCAGCGACTTCGGCTCATTGCCATCTCCGCTGGACTCCAGACGGCCAACAACTATGTCTCGAACTCCTCGGCATCCGCTCGCATCCCCTGGGCCGCCCAGGCGACCAGGCTCGGATACACAACGGCGCTAGGCCAGGGCGCCGGCTCCGGGTGCCGGGCCCAAGTCAGGTGAACGACTGCCACCCGCCCGGACCCATCCTCGACGGCGAACAGCACGTCGTCGCAATCCTGTCGACGGCCCAGTGTCCGCATCGGCAGCCCGAATAGCGGATGCGCCGCCGCCAGTTCGCGGGCCAACTCCCGCTCCATGCCACCGACTTGGGCGGGATCATCGGCGACAGGATGCCAGGGCTCGAGCCACTCCATGCCGCCAACCCCTCCGTCCCCGAACGCACAAGCTCAGCCGCCGCGGCCCCCGCTGAGCTGAGTGTCTCGAAAAAACTAAATGGGCCGCGGTCGGGCTGCAGCGACTGGTTCGGCGGCGCCGCGCTCGACGGCAACGACGCTTTACTAATGCCAGGGACACCGTCACGGCTTCGGCTTAACGTCCCACACCTTTATGGTCATGTCGCTGGAGGACGTGGCGAGGCGTCTACCGTCCGGGCTCCAGTCGACCTGCGAGATGTAGGCGCTATGCCCCTTGAGCGTCTGTAATTCCTTGCCTTTCTCTGCGTCCCAAAGTTTCACCGTCTTGTCCTCACTGGCACTGGCCAGCTGTTTGCTGTCGGGGCTCCAGCAAACACTACTGACTCGGTCCGAGTGCCCCTTGAGACGATGCTTCTCCTCTCCTCTGTCCGCATCCCAGATTTTGACCATCGAGTCCTGGCCGGCGGTGGCGAAGTGTTTGCCGTCGGGGCTCCAGCTGACGCAATGGACCTGACCCACATGGCCCTTGAAGCTCAGCAGTTCTTTGCCATTGCTTATTTGCCACACGATTACCAACTGGTCCGAGGTGGCGGCAGCGATGCGTTTGCCATCAGGGCTCCAACTGACCCAGTTGAGGCCAGCATTAGGCCACTTGATACTCAGAATCTGCCCCCCGGCTTCGTTCCACACCCTCAGCGTGTTGTCCTGGCCGCAACAGGCGAGCAGCTTGCCGTCCGGGGGACTCCAACTGACGCTCCGGATCGCGCTTTGGGCATTGAGGGTTCGCGTCTCCTTCCCATTCGTGGCGTCAAAGACCCTTAACTTCTCGAAGAATGAGGTGGCCAGCTGCTTGCCGTCCTTATGCCACGCGACGTCGAGGGCAGCAGCGTCTCCCCCCTTGAGCGTTAACAGTTCCTGACCACTCTTCGCGTCCCAGATCTTGACGGTCTTGTCCGCGGAGGCGCTGGCCAGCTGCTTGCCGCCAGGACTCCAGCGCACGCCGAAGACGGCGGCGCTGTGCCCCTTGATCGTCAGCACGTCTTTAGGCGCCGGCTGGTCGGCGTTCGCAGGCCGCAGCGCGATCCCGGCAACGGTCGCCAAGCTTGCCGCCAACATGAAACCATGAATCCATTGCTTTGACATGGCGTCTCACCTCCGCATCAAAGGGAACTATTTCGCCCGCCGCCGAACGATGAAGCTCAGCCGCCGCGGCCCTCGCTGAGCTGAATGCCTCGGAACCACAAAATGGGCCGCGGTCGGGCTGCAGCGACTTGTTCCGCGCGGAAACGCTCGTCTTCATTCCTAAATAGCAGTCTTTTGCTCTGTTTTTTTCGCTGACCGAATGACCAGGACGCAGGCGATCAGAGCAAAGACCGACGGGACGATGACAGCGGCTGCGTCAAGGTAGCGCTTCGCCGGAGTGGCAACGCTGTGGGAACCACCTTCAAATTTCAGTTCTCCCTCAGCGACGCGCATAATCGCCCCGTCGTGGGCACAGAACTCGAAGTGATACGCGCGTGGGTGGGAGACCATCATGCCGATGAATCCGTGCGCCCAGACGGTCAAGAGTGCTACTGTCACGACCAGGCCGCTCCAACCGAACCATCGCCGCACAGTCATGGGACATCACCTCTGGCTGCGAAAACTATCGCCGAACGCTCGGCTAAGCTGCCGGGGCCGCTGGTGAGATGTTAAACCGCGCGAAACCAGTATGGCGGCCCCGGTCAGGTGCAGCACCCGGTTCGGCGGCGGCCCCTTTCTCTTCCTTCACAGATTATTTCTTGTCGTTTCTACCTTTCTTCTCGTCCTTCGTTTTCTCGTGCTTTTCCTTCTCCTTGAAAAGCGAGGCTCCATAGCGGAGCACCGGTTGCATTTCGCGCTCAAGCACATCGGCTTCGTAAATGCCCAGATAGCTTATGTGCTGGCCAGCCTTGTTTCGCTGCATCCCCTTGTTGATGGTTTCTTTCAACTCGCCCGGAGCACCCGGCCCCTTTCCCAGGGCGCTGCGCATTTCAAGACCGGTGAGCACTCGTCCCGTGTAACCCATAACATACTCGGTAGCTTCGTGCTGCTTCGCGCCGACATGGAGATCGGCGTTCGAGAGTACAAATCGGGATCCGAGCAGGGTGATAGCCTGGTCAACGATCTTCTGCCTGGTCCGCTTGCCTTCACCAGGGACCACTTTGCGCCGATCATCAAGGTCAAGAGCATCGCCCACCGTCAGTGCGATGTGCTGATGCGGGAAAGATTTTGCACACGCCTTGAAAACGCTATGCCACGCCGCCGCGTATTTATCTGGGGTGTAACCAAAAATAGCCCATTCTTTCAGATCCTCTGGTGACTGCGGCAGCGTCATTTCTACCGAAACCGAGGTCGGCCCGGCGGCGGCAATCATCACAAAAGAAGGTGATTTGTCGTATTTGGCACCCACTTTGTGCAGAAATTCGGACCAGAGTCTGAGGTAGGTAGGATCCCACGGCATTGGCAGCGGTAGCGCTTTGTCTTTGTCTTTGTGTTTGAGAGGTCCGTACTGAGGCTTGAACGGTCTGTTGGTTATCGTTACGATAGGGCCACGATCCATCTCTGTGAACACCCAATCCGGTGTGTAAAAGCCAGCGAAGATCAGCAATTGCACCCATTTCTTTTCGGTTTCCGCCGCATGGATGAGGGGATCCAACGTTTTCCAGTCCAGCTCTCCTTTTTTCTTCTCGATTTCATTCCAACCAATGTGAATCATCAAGCCGCTGATGGAGGGATCCTTGATTGCTTCTTTCTCCAGCTTCAAATCCTGTTCCTTCGTATTCGTAATCGATCGAACTATGGCCAACCCGGTGGGCGCGCGTCTGAGACCTTTCGGCCCGTCGACAGGTTCGATGATCTTCTCCTTATTCGTCGCCTTCTTCTCTTGTGACGATCCAGCACCGAACAGCATGACCACTACGACGATCGATAACAGAGGTCCGATTACGCGCATGATGTTTCGCCTCTCGTGAAAATTTCCACGGCGACAATCACCGTGGATGTACTGCCGAACGACACCCTTCACTTGCCGGGCCGGCTGCAAGAAACGTGATGTCTCGAAAAACCGTAATGCCGGCCCGGTCAAGTGCAAGGGCTGGTTCGCGGCGTAATCACAATCAGGCGACCCCTTCGCCCTCGCCTACGACCGGGCCTCGATTTGCGGCATCATCACGGTGGCAGTCTTTCCAAATCCACTCGCGCCACTTGAAGCTCTTGCCAATCAGC
>JBAPOI010000502.1:0-22588 GCA_049279555.1 Candidatus Sulfotelmatobacter sp. | reverse complement strand
CGCGCCGCTCGGGAAGTTGCTGGCGACCGTCTTCGGAAATCCGATCGACGTTCCCCACTGGAAGAACAATAGCCCCTTTGTTCTCGCCCAGAAAAATCTTGCAGCCATTCGAAAGCTTGCCATCTATTTCAACTGCGGCCAGGACGATAACTACGGCTTTGAGAAGGGTGCAGCCGCGCTCGACGAGCAGCTAAAAAAAGAAGGTGTGAAGCACGAATATCACCCGTACCCCGGCGATCACAGCGTGACATATTTTCTCTCCCACTTCGCCGAGGTGATGGAGTTTCATTCCAGGGAGTTTGGTCTCGTCGAATGAGTGCACCAAAGGCGCTTGCCGCAGCCTTCGTCAGTCGGTGCAGCTAATGTAAACTAACCATAGGACCGCACAATCAGTACGACCGCAGTTGCCGGAGAGGTGGCCGAGTGGTTGATGGCTCCGGTCTTGAAAACCGGCATACCTGAAAAGGTATCGGGGGTTCGAATCCCTCCCTCTCCGCCATGCAGTCTGAACTGCTCATAATTTCCGCTCACTCCGCGCCGAAATACGCGAATAATGCCCGTATTTCGTGATTACTGACAGGCAAACCGGACTTCAGAGAATGCACTGGTCGTCGGCAAAGGGGTCATCGTCCCGCTTTTTCTCCGGAGGGCACATCCGCAGTCCGGTTTCAATAAGGACCTTAGGTGAATGCAATGCGACCTTAAGTCCCGGATTCGGCCACAGCAGGGTTGACTTTTGTTGGCTCGTTTGAAAATCGGCTCCGCGCTTCCCATCCAACGTGGACAGAACAACGCGAATTGGACGATCGTATCGTTCGTATTGACATTAAAACTAAACCAAAAAGGGGCCGGCGCTGCTGTCATCTTCTCCCGAACTCCTGCCGACATCGCTTGCTCTTGGGCATGGCGACGAAGTTCTTCCCCCAGTCTCCCTTCATCGCTGCGACGAAATACGTGAATAATGCCCGTATTTGGCTAGGTTTGGCAGTTGACCTTTGAGCAGGAGCGGGCGCAGAACGTCCAAACTCCATTCCATTTACGCCAACAACAATCACTCGCGGCTTCTTCGCGGTGTTGTCATGGGATTATCCGAACAAAGGCAGAGTCAGCAAGCACGACACGAAGATGAATAGCACAGATTTTCGGAGTAGCATGGCAACTTATCTCCACTCTTATAAGAATCCCGTCGATCTCCGTAGATCGAACGAGAGAAGATCGGACAGGAGTTTAAATTTTGGGAGAAAGTATAGAGCAATGTTGTAAGATGTCAGGCATTAAAAACGATTTAGATATGGCTTTTTGACATATTTCAGTCCAGGGTTCAAAAACATTTCAGAGTGGAGGAGGATTGGCAACCCCATCCCCGCGCTACCCAAGATATAGATCGCTGTTCAATGCTCCCATGCTGAGTTGCCTGCTTGCGTGTGCGCTTCCGCTTGGAGCCCAAATGAATATCACGACTTATCAGTACGACAACACACGCGCCGGCACCAATTTGAACGAGAAAACACTTACTCCTCACAACGTAAATTCCGCACAATTCGGCAGGCTTTTCCGGCAGCCCGTCGATGGATCTGTCTATGCCCAGCCGCTTTATCTCTCGCATGTGAAAATCGAGGGGAAAGGCGTGCACAATGTTGTCTATGTTGCGACGGAGCATGACAGTGTGTAAGCTTTCGATGCCAACGATAACCGCGGCGCAAACGCAAGCCCTTTATGGCAGACGAGTTTCATTGACCCTGCCAAGGGAATAACGGCTGTACCCTCGCGGGACTATCTCCGCTTCCCCGCCATTGAGCCTGAAATCGGAATTACCAGTACGCCGGTAATCGATCCAGAGGCTGGCACACTGTACATCGAAGCCATGACCAGGGAATCGGAGGACGGGACAGTTATCTACGTCCATCGTTTGCATGTGCTGGACGTGACCACCGGAAAAGAGCGCCAGGGAAGTCCGGTGAAGATAGAAGCGACTGTGCCGGGCAGCGGCGATGGTACCGACAAGGTTGTTTTCACTGCGAAGAATCAGAAGCAGCGGCCGGGCCTGTTGCTGGTGAATGGCGTTGTTTACACCGCATGGTCTTCGCAGTGTGAACGGCTCGAACCCTTTCACGGGTGGTTGCTTGGGTACGATGCGAAGACTCTTCGCCAAGTGGTCGTGTTCAACAGCACTCCCAACGGGGCTGAAGGATCTTTCTGGGAGGGTGGAGTAGCGCCCGCGGCCGACAGCGACGGAAACATTTTTGTCGTCTCTGGCAATGGTACTTTCGATCACGCTGCCGGCGGCCTCGATCTTGCGCAGAGCTACATTCAGCTTTCTACTCAGGATGGACTGAAGCTCAAGGACTACTTCACGCCGTTCAATGTCGTACGCTTGAACCGCCACGATATAGACATCGGCTCCAGCGGGGCGGTTCTGTTGCCCGACAAGGTGGGCAATCCGCTACATCCGCACCTCATGATCGGGGCTGGCAAGGAAGGACGAATCTATCTTCTTGATCGCGACCACATGGGTGGACACGATGCGGCTGCCGATCGCCTCGTACAATCGCTCGACGGAGCGATCGCAACACTTTTTGGCAAGCCCGCTTACTTCAATGGGTCGGTATACTTCTGCGGCACGGCGGATAGCCTGAAACAATTCTCAATTGCAGACGGAAAGCTCGAAACTCATCCCCGCTCTCAAACTGCCACGCAATTCCAATATCCAGGTTGTATACCTACTATCTCGGCAAACGCCAATTCCGACGGTATTGTCTGGTTGCTCGAAAGCGAGGGCGCGCTGCACGCCTATGATGCTTCGAACTTAGGCAAGGAAATCTATAACAGCAACCGGAAGGTTAAGCGCGATGCACTTGGGACCTATGTGAAGTTTTCTGTCCCAATTGTGGCAAACGGCAAAGTCTATGCTGGCACGCAGGATTCGTTAGTGGTGTACGGATTGTTACTGACCGGCGACCCGACCCGCCCGTGAGGATACGGACTCGCCGAGATTTGTTTCCCGGTTATTGCCTTTGGTTCTTACCAGTCCCGATGACGCCTACAGGGTTTCCCGTATTCTCAATAGTAAATCGATAAATTAAACCGTTTTAATACTTGACAAACGATGTCTTCCCGCTAAATACTTCTTGGCCAACCGGGGCGTTTCCTGTCGCCGGGCTAAGTCTTTTCGGACTGAAATTGCAAACAGGAGCCGTTACCGTGCAGTGGACATAAAGGAAAGCTTTCGCAAGTCAGTTAGTAAACACAAGTCCGGTTCTGCGGAAAACTACTTAAGCAGAGAGGAAGGTGTCCAAATGCTACACGGTTGGAAGATAGGTTCTAAACTAGTTCTGGTAGGGATTGCCTTGCTGGCCCCACTTAGCTTCATGCAAGCCCAAACAGTCTACGAAGCGAATGCCAAAGGTAATGCAATCGAGGGAGCAGCCAAGGTTATGAGCTGCTCTAACTGCCTCAATGGGGAGGAAGTAGGTTACATTGGGAACGGCAACGCCAACTATCTCAGGATCAAAAACATCAGCGTCGCCACTTCCGGAACCTACACGATCACTCTCTACTACCTGCTCAGCGGATCCCGTTCGTTTACCATTCAAATCAATGACGGATCGGGGCCAACCTTAAATTTGACTGGCACCAGCTGGACCACTCCAGCAACCACAACGTTCACGGCGAATTTCACGGCGGGCAGCACGAACTCCGTGGGATTTTTCAACGCAAGCGCCTATGCTCCCAATGTTGACCACATCACGGTTAGCAGCGGCAGCGGTAGCGGCGGCACCACACTCAACGATGTGTACATTACGCTTTACGGATGGCCGGACAACTCGCCTCCCGGAGATGCGATCGCTTATCCGGAGAATGCGGGCTATCCGACGATCCACAACGTTGCCACCGTGGGACAGACATTCAGCAGCCCGGGCACTTTCGCCACTGCCGCAATTAGCAGCCAGGATCCGGTTAAAGGTGAAATGGCAGTGGGCACGAAGATCTACGTTCCGGCATTCCAGAAATATTTCATTCTGGAAGACGAATGCAGCGGCTCCGGGCCTGACCCTGGAAACTGTGAAAGTGACTGGAGTCCGCACAAGATTTACCACGTTGACCTGTGGCTGGGTGGTAATCCGCCGGCCAACGACACTGATGTGAATAATTGCGAATACGCTTTGACCATTGGAACCGCTGACTACAGCACTAACTCGGTGACCAACGGAGGAACGATCATTGAGAATCCTCCCAGCACCGAGACCGTCAATACAACTCCTCTGTACAACAGTAGTACAAATACTTGCTGGTAATCTCGTTCATGTGTGACGGCCAGATTCCACGTTGGTGCGGGGCCTGGCCGTTTCGCTGATCGTATGCCGCGAACATCGCCGGGAGCAAAGAGCTGAAGCCCCATGAAACTCACTTTCTTCCGTTCCTTAGTATTTTTATTGCTTGCTCCAGCCTGTTGCGCCGCACAAACGGCAACCCCTGCCAAGCAGAGCAGCCCCGACAAGGCGACGACAAAGCGACGCGATTCGCGCACGCTTGACGAGACGCTCCAGTGGATCAAGCGACAGATGGAGTCCAGCGGTTCGTCCCACGATGTGTCCTACCCGGAGAAAAGGTATAAATGGCACCGAGTTACTAGTTACGGAAACCTGCAACTGCACGATTGCCAGCTGACAATCGAGAAGACTTACCAGAACAATGCTCGTCCGCCGCGGAAGGTTCGGTACACAATTCCTCTGCGGGATCTAAGTTCGGCTAACTATGAGGTGGACGAAGGCAACGAACAGTTCAAATACACGCCT
This sequence comes from Candidatus Sulfotelmatobacter sp., assembly GCA_049279555.1. Lineage (GTDB taxonomy): Bacteria > Acidobacteriota > Terriglobia > Terriglobales > Acidobacteriaceae > Sulfotelmatobacter. The sequence continues at coordinate 17,792 of JBAPOI010000502.1, read as the reverse complement.
GTCGTTTCTGTCTTGTTCTTCAGAAGCAATACTAAAAGTATGCACTGGGGAAGAGGGCGCACTTATGCTGCAACCGATTTAATAGAAATTGAATTTGGCAGCGATCCCGGCTTCGGTAAGGACAAGATCGATCAGTTGGGCAAAGCGTTTCTGCATCTCAGGGATTTGTGCGCGGCGCGAGCGCGAAAAGAGCAACCTGCGGATAAATCAGACAGCCCAGCGCCGCAGTGAGCGGGCCGATTTGAGATACGCAAGCAACGCGCCAGTTTTGTTTCCATCTCCTGCCCTTTCTTATGGTAAATTCTTGCGCCATGCCAGTGAGCGCCAGCCCCGATGAAGCTGTGATTGTGCGTGCGAGCCGCAGCCGGTTCAATATGGCATTTCTGCGTGTACCCGCGCTGGTCTTGCTACTTTCAACCGCTGCCATCTATGAAGCGCGCCACCTGACTGCGCTCGGGGATTACGACATCTGGTGGCACCTGCGCACCGGCGCCTGGATTCTGCAGAACCATGCTGTGCCGCATACTGCTCTCTTCACGCAGTACTCGGATCGTCCCTGGGCCGCATATAGTTGGGGCTTTGAAGTGATTGCGGCCACGTTCTATAAGCTGTTCGGGCTGCGAGGTATCCCGCTGCTCCAGATGTGTATCAAACTCTCGCTCGCGATCATGGTATTCATCCTGGCGCGGGGATGGCGCGGGGGGTGGAATTTCTGGCCTGCGCTATTGCTGGCTGCGGTTGGGCAGTCTGCGGTTACCGATTTCAAGGTGCGTCCCGGTTCCTTATCGATTCTTCTATTCGGCATCGAACTGATTCTACTGTTCGAGGCCCGCCGCACTGCGAATGTGTGCCGCTTGTTTTGGCTGCCCGTGCTCTTCGCCCTTTGGGCCAACTTGCATATTCAATTTGTATATGGACTTTTTGCGCTGGGCTTGTTTGCGGCAGCTGTGCTGCTGGAAAATCTCAGCAACCGGCTCGGCATGAACTGGTTTTCCGGCGATGCGCGAATCATACCGGTGGCGCCCGTTGCGGTCGTGATGGGCATCTGCGTTCTCGCTACTCTTCTTACTCCGTATTCCTATCACGCTTATCAAATCGTGTGGCGATACGCCCACAGCACCGCAGCATACGCCTACATCACCGAAATGCATGCCATGGACTTCCGCTGGAAGGAGCATTACGTGCGCCTGCTGCTGGTGATGACGGCATGTTTTGCATTGGGCCACCGGCGTTCACGGAATCTGTTTGCTCTTGCGTTGCTGGCTACTTCGGCTCTTGTGGCTTTTCGCCAGTCACGCGATACGTGGTTCATGGTGGTGACTTCCATCGCTGTAATTGCCGATGCCTATTTCTCGGATGAGCCTGCGCACGAGGAACAGCAAACATGGCGTGGTCGAGCCTGGGAAAAATTGGCAACTGCGGTGCTCGTCGCGGCGCTGCTTGTGGCAGCCGTGATTCGCTATATTCCTTCCAGCCGCGACGCACTTTTGGCTAAGGTCGGCGAAACCTTTCCGGTAAAGGCTTGCGACGCGATTCGCGAAAACCATCTTCCTTCGCCCATTTTCAATCCGTTGAATTGGGGCGGCTTTCTGATTTGGTATTTGCCGGATTACCCAGTAGCGATCGACGGACGCACCGATCTTTATGGCGACGACATTGTGGTTCGGCAATACAAGATCTGGGATGGTGAGCTTCCCACATGGAAGGAGCCGACGTTGATCCATGCGCGCACTCTACTGATTGGGAGAAGAACAGCGCTGGCGGAGGCTTTGCATGAATCGCCCGGATACCGACTGGTATACGACGATGATATTGCCGCAGTGTTCGAGCGCATGGTGGGACCTGATATCGCGAGACCGAAATGAGTAGCTGCGATGGAATGATGTTCAGGAGCGGCGCAAGATTGCGGCTCCGGCTTACGGGGATCTTTTGCTGCGCGGTTCTCTGTCTGCTCGTGCGTGCGGAATCCGTTGTGGCTGCGGCGGCTCAGCCCAGCGTCATCCTAATTACTGTAGATACGGTGCGCGCCGATCGAATGGGATTTCTCGGCTCACCTCGCGGCCTCACGCCTAACCTCGATGCTCTCGCACAAGACAGCGTGGTTTTCAATCGCGCTTACTCTCAGGTTCCGCTGACCAACCCTTCGCACGCAACGATTCTTACTGGCACCTATCCTCAGTTTCATCGCGTGAATGACTTTGCGATTCCTCTTGCTAGTGATTTGCCCGATTTGCCGGAAATTCTTCACGCACATGGATACAATACCGCTGCATTTGTCGGATCATCAATTCTCGATCCCAAAGGTACGGCACCGGGTTTCGATCGTGGATTTGATATTTACGACGCCAAAACTGGCGAGCGCCGTTCCGGTAGCGCGGTCATTGAACTTGCTTTGACCTGGCTGAAGCCGCGCTCCAGTGGCCCTTTTTTTCTTTGGGTGCATCTTTACGATCCTCACGCCCCCTACGATCCTTCTGAGCCCTTCCGGAGCCGCTATCCTGCTGAGCCTTACGATGCGACGATTGCATATGCCGATTCGGTGTTGGGCAACTTCCTTACACAGTTGCGCACCATGGGACTTTATGACCGCACGCTGATTGCCCTCATGTCCGATCACGGAGAAGCGCTGGGGCAGCACGGAGAGCGCGAGCACGGCTATTTCTTGTATGACGAAACCATCCACGTTCCTCTGCTCGTCAAATTGCCGGAGGGGCGTTTCTCCGGGACGCGCGTCGATGCTGGTGCCGGTTTAGTTGACGTAGCGCCGACCATCCTACAGATTGTGGGTCTGCCGGTTCCTGCTGCGATGCAAGGCCAGCCTCTGATGCCTCTGCTCAAGTTGCCATCAATCAAAGCGGCCACCGACGTGACCGAAACTTTATCAGATCGCCAGATCTACTCCGAGACCGACTATCCTTACCTCACGTTCGGATGGAATCCTTTGCGAGCGCTACGCTCGAACCAGTATTTGTTCATCGACGCCCCACGCAAAGAGCTCTACGATCAGCCTGCCGATGTTGCAGCCGAGCACAACCAGGCCGCCAGTTCGCCCGCTGTCACCGACACTATGAAGGCCTTGCTAGATGCCTTTCGCAGTAAAACTGCGAATTCATCTCCCGCCCCGAAGTCCGTGCTCGACGCGCAACAAGCTAAGAAGCTGAATGTTCTTGGCTATGTGGCTTTTGGCGAAGCCATTACGAACTCCGGCAAGGATCCGGCGAGAACCGATCCCAAAGATAAGATCGAAGTTGCTAACGAGGTGACTGAAGCGCTTCGCGACATGAGTCGTGGACGCTACGAGGATGCGCTCCCGCTGCTCCGGTATGCGCTGGCGCAGGAATCAGGCAGTCCGGCCGTATATCAGATGTTCGGGGAATCCTGCATTCACTTGCATTACTACAAAGATGCGGTCGCGCCGCTGCGCAAGGCGTTGCAGTTGGGCTCAGATCGACTGATGGTTCACTATCAACTTGGCCTGGCATTGTTCGAGACTGAAGACTGGAAAGGGGCTGAGACTGAATTTTCTGCCGCTACAGCACAGTCTCGGCGTTGGCCGGATGCGCATTACTGGCTGGGATCGACCTACAGCCGTATGAAGCGGTACCCCGAAGCCGAGAAGGAACTCACGGCCAGCCTCGAGTTTCAGCCGAATAATTTCGCGACGAACATGGAACTTGGCCAGGTTTTCTTGATCGAGCACAACCCTGAAAAAGCCATCGCCATCTTTCAGAAAGCCGCCGAACTCGATCCGCGGCTGGGCGACCCTCATCATTTTCTTGCACGCGCCTACTCCGCGTTAGGCCAAGAAGAGGATGCTCGCCGTGAGAATGCCAAAGCCGCGGATTTATCGCAGCCAGGAAAACCATGAATGGAGGTGCGGACGTAAAACGATATATACAGGTTCCTTTCCTTCTCGGCGCGTTTGCGCTTATTTTGAGCGGCGCTCTCGGCATCGCTGCTTCCCCTCAAACTGCGCCCGCAACGTTTTACACTCTCGGGGGAAAAGTTACCAATCATCTGACCGGTGAGCCCATCCCGCTGGCTACGGTACGCCTGACAAAAGAAGGTATGCCGCCGTTCATCCTGGCAACGGTCGCCGACTCTTCCGGACATTTTCAATTTACCGGTCTTCTCACTGGAAACTATTTGCTGAGCGGGGATCGGCCCGAGTTCATGCCCGGCCAGCCGGTTGCGGTAAATGCCGGGCCAGACTCTACGAACATCAGGCTACAACTCCCGCCGTTGGGAGTCATCGCGGGCACCGTCTTCGCCGAGGATGGCGATCCTTTTTCCGGCGTTACGCTGATAGCACTGCGCCTGACAGAGAACCACGGAAAGATGTTGCTGTCCCAGGTTGCTAAAACTTCCACCGACGATCTGGGATCTTATCGGCTGCACGGTTTACCGCCCGGACGCTACTACGTCAAAGTCAATCTGCACGCCCATTCCGCAGACGCAACCAGTGATTCGCTGGAGCCGGGTGGTCGCGCCATCTTCTATCCTCACGCCGTCAATCAAGATCAGGCTACTCTCTTAGATATAGCGGCAGGCAGCGCTCTCACCGACATAAGTTTCACGCTTCCCGGTGGCAATCTGATTGTGATTTCTGACGCTCAAAACTTACCTGCGGCTGACAGTGCCGCTATTCAGGGACAAGTGTTGAATACGGCGACAGGAGATCCTATCGCGAAAGCACAGGTGGCATTGCTAGGAGGTAACGAGGCTTCGAGAGAGGCCATCAATGTGCGATCCGATGCGTCGGGAAATTTTAGTTTCAAGGGAATCGCTCCCGGCACGTATCGTATTGCCGCAACTCGCACTGGTTTCCTGGCGAATGTACTAGCTACCGGATCATCAGATTCCGATCGCGCTCTTACGGTTGCGGCAAGCCAGACACTCCACGATGTGGCGCTGCGCTTGATGCCTCAAGGTGTGATCGCAGGGAAAATTCTGGAAGGCAATGTTCCCATCTCGAATGCCATTGTGATGGCGACCCGCTCGTACTTTATCGCAGGAGAGCATAAGCTCGCCCTCGTAAGCCGCACTTATGCCAACGACCTGGGCGCGTACAGATTATTTGGTCTTCCACCGGGACACTACTACGTGAGCGTTACTTACCGGGGCGGGAGAGCGCCCGGCTCTCCGCAATTTGCCGACATGAAAGCTGCTCAAAATGTTCCCGCGAAAGAAGACTATGTAAATACTTTTTACCCCGAGGCGCTCACTTTGGGCGATGCAGTTCCTCTGGAGGTCACCCCCGGGAGCGTTCAAACCGGCATTGATCTGGCTCTGTTCCGGATGCGCAAGTTAAGCGTTAGCGGTACAGTGCTGCCTCTGCTGGGCATTCACTTCACTGGTCCTCTGACGGCCGTGCTCCTCCCTCGCGACTCTTCTTTGCTGATGAAGTTCAGCCAGCAGAGTGTTTCAGTGGACATGCGCACCGGCGCTTTTGAAATTCACGGTGTTGCTCCCGGCAGCTACACGCTTGCTGTAGATGCACAGGCCGGGGGCGATCGATACACGGCATCTGTGCTGGTCGATGTCACGAAAGCAGATGTGGATGAATTAACCGTGATGCTGACCCGTTCTTTCCCCATCCGAGGGCGCGTTACTGCGGAAGGGTCGGACCAGTGTGATTTTTCCGGATTGAATGCGAACGCGCAGTCGTATGGTCAGCAAGGCATGGGCCGCAGTGCAAGCGCTCCGGTGCATGACGATGGCTCGTTCACGCTCGATAACCTTCGCCCCGACCATTATCATCTCAGGCTCACAGGAATTGCCGGTAACTGTTATCTGAAATCGATTTCTCTGGGTTCACGCGATGTGACTGCAACCGACGCTCTGCTCACACAGGGATCTCCGCCGATTGGATTTACATTGAGTGCGGCCGGAGGAAAGATCGAAGGTGACGTGATCGACGAGCAGCACGATCCCGTCAAGTCAGCTACGGTCGTGCTGATTCCGCAGCCGCCCTTGCGGGAGCAGCGCGATCTTTACAGGAATACATCCACCGATCAGTCCGGCAAGTTCCACCTGCAAGGCATCACTCCGGGCGATTACAAATTATTCGCGTGGGATGCAATTGGACCCGATTCATATTTGGATCCCGATGTGCTGGCGCTGTTCGAGGATCTGGGCTGGAGCGTTAGTGTTCAGGAAGCTGGCCAGAGCAAGATCGAACTCACCGTGATTGCGAATGGCGGGAGACTGACACCGTGATCTTCACGCGAGCAATCTGAATCAGGCGTAATCTGGTTCGTCAAAACGTTCCACGAACAATTAAAAGGCCACTTGTATTGCAAGTAGACCCTCCGACTTTTGGCGTGCCTGAGATCTGCCGGGTGATGGGGGTTGATCCCAAACCCGGACACTTCTTGGCTGATAGCAACGGAAGTTAATGGCGGTAATGCAGAATTGTCGATCTATACCGCCACTGCGTAGCAAGGGTGCAGTCCGCCGAGTCGTGGAAGGGATTGAAGCCGGTAATTGCGCCCCAAAACCCGCGAAGCCGCTGATTCAATTTGGCAAACAGTGGATCGATACTGGCAGATCGAGGCAAAGTGCCCAGGTCGGACTCTGAAATCTGGACAACAGAACGCTTCCTCGGCTGACTCAAAATCGCCAATACATTCATTTGAGCTTCGGACAAGCTCAACACTGCCGCGTTGCCATCGAGTCATGAGGCAATCCGGAAGTTACGTTTCACGTTTGCAGACCGACTCCGACGACGTTGTCCAGAAGTCGGCACCGACAAATGTGACAAACCAAGGTTGTCTCCGATTCTTAACCAAGAGCGGAAGTCAGGAAGCATGCACAAGAATCTCTGAAAATCTCCATTTTATTCGTCCTTCTCGGAGCACTCCCTGTGGATAGATTTTTTCGCTTCCGGACCTGCACGGTAGGCACGCAGTCACATGCGAACCTAATCAGGCTGCTTGGGGCCGGGCAAAGTGACCATTTTTGCCACAGAATCGCCTCGTGTTCGCCGTTCACGTACGAATAGATGGCGAATCGAAACCGGGCTGATTGCCCCGTTCTGATGTTGGGTTTTCGGGTGAAATTCTCTGGCAGGGTTTTGCTATCTGCAACTTGCGGACACGTCGAGCCTTAGCGCGACAAAACCGTACCCAGAGTTCGAATCTCTCTTCCTCCGCCACACAGTCTGGACTGCAAAGAATTCCTGCCTCTATTCCCTGCAAAATACCCGAAACATGCCCGTATTTCGCGATTTTTTCTCGAACAAACCGGACTTCAGAGAACGGACTGCTCAGGTGGGAACAGGGTCATGGTGCCGGCTTTTCTCCGCAGGGCACCTGTGGAGTCCCGTTTGGAGGGAAGCACTAGGCGAATGCAATGCGATCACACACCGGGAATTCGGCCATAGGGAGTTGACTTTTGCCAGCATCTTGGAATGCGAGTTCGGCGCTTCCCATAATGTATGGTCCGCCCGACCTGCAAAGCAAGAGTCCAAGAATGAAACCATACAACAGAATTGTTCGCAATATTCGAAACCCAAGCGTGGGAGGAAGCGGTGGTACGACACCAAGGCTTGATCAGGTACCGGCAAAAGACGAATCCTTCTGCATTAGCTTCTATGGCTGGAACAAGACTGATCTCTTCATGGGCGCGTGGCGCTCGGCAGGCTTGAGGATCGTGGAGCGTATCGTCTTTCGCGAGGCTGATAGCGCATGAAGCGACGGACGAGGCGTATGATCCGCTCTCGGATGTGATGGATTTTCCGTATGGCGGAAGACGCACGGCGGGGGCAGGCCGCTGCGATTGGAAAGCACGGCACGGGAGCTAGAAGTGCTGGCAAACAGCTCCGACGTGTGGGAGACTTGTGGGCATGAAACCCCATCTCGTAATCATCTCCGATGAAGGGGGCCTGTGTTGAAAGGCCGCTGCTCATCGTGCGAGGATGTCACATTCTCATTAAGCGCGGGTACGCCGTCTTCTCTGGCTCTCATCCACGAGATGTTCTCTGATCATTTTTGTAAGGTCCACCTGCTCGAGGACGCCAGCCAACAGGCCGCGCGGATGTGAGCGAAGGGACAGAGGATCAATAAAAGCTCCCCGGCTTGCCAGTTGTTTCCGGGAAAGCATGCCCCTGTCAACTAAGAGAGCGCTAGGCCCAGCTAACAGCGAGCTCGATCTCGATAAAACGAAAAGCAGATCGCGTCACCGGCAGAAGATGAAATCGAGCCTGTGATTGGTGTTATCCAAGGTCCGGCAATAGCTGCGAGAGTCCATCAGATTTCCGCGCCGGACATGAGTCCTTAGGCGAGCACACGACTCCCGTTTGATCGCGCGGTGTAATAGGAATATATTCCCGATCGTGCGGAGGTTCGGTGCGAAGAACTCCCGCGTCACTAACGGCCCGCATTTGCGTAATAGGAGGTTCCACATGAGATGGTTCCCCATGAGAACGTTCCCGATCCCCTGGTTCCGGCTGCACACACAGGTATCCGAGAGGTGTTCGGATACGTTCGACAAAGATTGGATTAATGAAAAAGAACATGAAGAGAAATCAAAAACTCGTGTTAGGGAGTTTCAGGAAAGACTGGACAAGCTTACGGGGCCGACCGCTAATGCGGGCGACTTAGAAGTCTTGAAAGATCAGGTTGAGATTCAGCTCCATATAGAGGACTTGATTCTTAAAAGTCGCATGTCCGAGCACGTAATATGGCAAGCTTACGGCCCGTTTGTAATCCCTCTGCTTGCGGCTATCCTTGCCGCGATTGCCGGGTATTACTTCAAGCGTGGTTGTTGAAAAGCCGCTTTCGTTCGTTCGTTCGATGCAGCGGTCTATTAGGAATTTATTCCTAACCCGGATCGTTTTGTCTGAGGCACGAGTTCACTGAATCGAATTCGCGCGTTGACTCTTGCTTGTTTCGCGAAAATATGTGAATATTGCGGTCCTCCTCTCGGTTTTTCACCTAAGGTCCTCATCATCAATCAGGGCAGCAAGTTGAGAGGCTTTGACGGCCAAAATCGGCAGGTTGATCGTCACCATATATGTCGTGATGAGTTCAGAGAACAGAAATATAACCAAGAACATGCGGGAACAATGGTGTGTGGCCCAGAAAGGCCTTGTTACTGAGTCAAGGAAAGGGATGGAACAAAACTACAATGGCACTGCGGAGATATTCCATCGAGGAAGCGGTTGAGCTTGCTGAGCGTACCCTGGTACGAATCGGAATTCCTATAAGAGACTCTTTGCTAATCGCGAAGCATCTTGTGGCGGCCGAGTTGCATGGTTATCCGGGCCATGGGTTCCGGAGAATGCTTAGGATGACCGGAGGACAAAAAGCCGGTGCAGCGACTCAAAATGCAATCAAGATTAAGAAGACGGGCTTTCTTTTAGTGGACGGCCAAGGCAGGATGGGAATCGCTGCAGTAGCGGACGCCATTGATGGGGCAATACAAGAATTGGAAAATAGTGTCACCACAACTTTTGGGGTATTGAACTATTCCGGAACAACCGGATCGTTGGGAGTGTATGCGTCGGATATTTCGAGACGTGGTGTCACATCGATATTGATGTGCAATTCAGAGTTCGCGGTGGCACCGTATGGTTCTAGCCGTGCAGTTCTTGGAACCAATCCGATTGCAATTTCAATGCCTGGCCATCCGGCCGGATTTCTAGCAGATGTTGCTACGGCAGCTTGGTCATACGGTTCCATCCGAGATGCCGGCTTAGCGGGAAGAGAGCTTCCCGCAGGTGTAGTTCAAACAGAAGATGGGTACCCATCGACAGACCCTCAGGACGCTGATCGTGGCAGCCAGTTACCCATGGCCGGACATAAAGGATATGCCCTGGGCCTCGCTATCGAGCTTCTTTGTGGGGCGTTGATCGGGGGAAAGTGTGGTAGAGACTCGGTTACTGGTTCTGATGGGTTTTTGGGCGTGTTGGTCCGGACGGATGCGGCACGCACGATCGACGCCGTGAATTCGGACATGCAAAAACTGTTCGCAGAAATAAGATCGGGCCCGATCTCACCTGTCCATCGGGAAATCCGTATCCCTGGTGAAGGCTGGTTCACTTCAGGTGAATCTTCGCGATATGTTGATATTAGTGAGAACTTATTGAGAGAGCTTGCGGAGCTAAAGACCAAGGAATGAAATGTTACTCTTGCGGGAAACGCGGTGCGGAGTTGATGAAGTGCGACATTATGGTTCGGTCGCGATCGCGACTTCCGGCGGCAGTCAACTATATGGTGAGCATCCACCAGATAGCATTCCTCTACGTAGTACGGGAAAGCCGTTTTTCTTAGGCGCACTTCTGGAAACGATTTTACGCGACGAGCATTTTGAGTCCGACCAGCTAGCCCTAATGTCATCCAGCCACAATGGGGAGCCACAGCACGTTACTGTGCTTTTGGAGCTTCTTCAGCGATACGGGATATCCCCAGAACTTCTTCAGTGTGGTACGCACGCAAAGTGGAGAGAATGGTCAGTGCATGGGCCGACAGGTAATAATTGCAGCGGCAAACATGCAGCGTTCCTAATTGCAGGCTCAGTAGCGGGTTACAATATCAGCACTTACCTTGATCCGAATTTCCCGGTCCACCGTATAGTGGTCGAAAAGATATCCGAAGCCTTCGGGCAGCCTCCGAGTGCAGCTGGAGTAGATGGATGCTCGTTGCCGACATATTCGTACCCCTTGGACGCAATGGCGCGTGCTATTCGCGCGTACGCAATGGACGAGTTGGGAGAGGGGTATGTCGCCGTCAGGAAAGCAATGGTGCAGTCCTCGTTCTATGTCGCTGGAACTGACCGTCTCGAAAGCTACTTGATTGGGCGATACGGTCTGAGTGCTAAATCAGGATCTGACGGACTTTGGGTGCTCGGATCACCGTCATCGAATATTGGCATAGCCGTTAAGGTGTGGAGCGGTGTTGAAGCTGCAACCCAGGCAGTATTGCTGGACATCTTGCACAATCGTGCGGTGCTTGACGTCCGATCAGATAGATATTTGGCAACCTATCACAACCGCGCTGTGCTTTCTTTGGCAGGTGTGACATGTGGTGAGATAAAGGTATGCTTCCGCGAACCCCTAGAGCTCTGATATCCGAGTTAAGGTCCTCGGAGATCGATCGCGTTCTCACAACATTGCCGGCAAAGGGCTGTGGTGGGAAGGTCGTTCTTGTCGGCGACAGTGGAATCGGCAAGTCGACGATCCTGAAAGAACTCCGAAATGTCCGTATTGAGCGCGGCGTCACCAAAGCCATCGATCTTGGAGCGGCACGGAATAGGAGCTCACTTGGTCTAGCGGCTTCCCTTCTTCAGGACTTTGAGCCCAAAGAAACAGCGGAGTTTTATGGGCTTTCGTCCGATGCCCAGAAAACGGGAGCTGAAAAGCTAGCTCGCGGAGCGTTACGGATCTGCCAAGCGCTAGTCACGAAACTTGCTCCGGAGAACAAAGTTTTTCTCTTCGATAATGTCGATAAAGCTTCAGCCGGCGTGCGGGCGTGGTTCTTCCGTGGCGTTCTCAGTGTTCCAGGTCTGGCCTGCGTTGCCAGTGCACGGGTGTTACCAAATGTCTTTCCCGAGTCAGCAGTGGTACCTATTCAGGCGTTTGGGCACGATCGCCTAAAGAGACTCGGCGCGTTTTGGGCGCAATATCTGGCTCTCAGCGTCGAGGAAGTCATCGATAGGTTGGTCAATACGACTGGTGGCCACCCTGTTCGTGCTGTTCTTCTAGCATGGGCTCTTTCTCGACTTGAGTCTCGAAGCGCGCCGAGGGATACATTGTCTCAAGTAATCGCACGTTGCATGCAGGAAGCGGAAATAATCGATGTACGTGTGATTGAGGCTGCAGTCTTTGCGTATCAGCGTGCAAACGCGAAGATTTTCGAACACCTCCTCTCCCTTGAAGAGCCGTCTTCAGCCGTAAGAACAATTTCAGAGATGCCCTTCACGGAAGAAATCGACGATCTGACAGGTGGTCTTATTGTTCACCCTGTTGCGCTCAAGGAGATTGAAATAGCACTGGGGCTTGAATACAGCAAGATTGAGGTAATGCGTAAGCGACTTGCCGAGGAAGTTTATCCGAGGCTAATGGGAGTGGACCTCGGTTCTGAGGTGCTTGGCCCTCTGGAACTTGAGCGCCTTAGGTATTTGGCTGGTCTGAATGACCCTTCGTGTCAACTTCAAGTGGAGCGGGCATTTCGAACCCATATCCTCGGCGGCCGATTGTCGCGAGCAGACGAAATCGCTCAAATGGTCGGCGATGCACTGGAAAGCGCGACTACTCACAAGCCATTGGCCTTCACATTGATTACGGCCGAAAACTGTGTCTCACTTCATGAGATTAAGGACGCAGCACGAATCTTGGGCGCGATCGAGCACAAAGACCTCGCTGTGGCGACGCAGGCTTTGCAAGCACGAGTTCAGTACCTTAAGGCTAAATGCATAACGTCGCCTGCTGCAGTCAACGGGGCAGAAATCTTCGATGCTGTCGGGATTCTTGAGAACGCTTTGAGGGATGCTATGCAGGAGCATGGGACGGACGAACTGGTTGAGGAAATTCGGATGGAGCTTGGGCAAGCATATCGGCTAACCGGCCGAAACAGTGAGGCTATCAAGTGTTACCAACTTCTCGAGGAGAAGTCTACGAATTCGATTAGGCAAGTCAGGGCAGTTGAAGAGACGGCGAATTTGTACAGACTAATGCAAGATCTGGATAAGGCTGAGGTCGCTTTGAATCGCGCTACTAGCCGTAGAATGGAGGCGGGTCTAGAAGTCTCCAGTTTCAGTTTTTACAACCTGGCCAACATTCGACGTGATCAGGCCGAATTCGCAGTCGCTAGTACGTTTTACGAGAGGGCCTTGGCCCACTCCTTAGACGACAGAGATGATTATTTGTCATGTACGGTATATGGAGATTGGGCATGGATGAAGCTCTTGAATAATGAGTTAGACGAAAGCCGACGCCTGTTGGATAACTATCGGCACCTGGCAGAGATTTACGGATTTTCGCGGGAGTTGTCGGAATACTGGCATATGACGTACCACCTCGATGTGGTGGCGGATGACTGGGAAGCGGCTTATTACCATCTTGATCAAGCTTTGAAGCTCGCACTCGAATATGGCAACATCTTGATGCAGCTAGACTGCATGATGCATCAAGTGCAAAAGGCAGTTCGCCAGAAGGCGGTGGAGCAGACCCTTGACGTCATTCATCAGATGGAGAGTATTGAAGACCGCGGCTGTGGAATCAAGGTTTTTCGTGGGCGGGCGAGGATTTATCAAGGGGATGGCCTGTTGGAGGAAGGAAAGGAAAGAGATGCGGTAATTGCGTGGAAACAAGGTTTTGAAACAGTCGCGAATTTTGGGCATTCACGGTCTAATCTGGAGTTGCTGTCCGACTTACTGGTTACCAGACGTGAGAGATTCTTCGGGTTGCTGAAGCATTATGAGTCCGGTTCGACTTGGCCAGAGGCATGTACTCCTGTTGTCCGAGATAGGATTGTAAAAGCGCTTGAGACCGCAGAAGGACGTGGGGATGGCCGCTAGGCCCTCATTGTCGGAGCTTAATGCTGGCAGGGTGAGACTTCCCAGGCGTATTTACCTTCCTGCCCACAGTTACAACTTTTCGAACGATGAACCTGGCAATGATGCGTTAGTGTCATACGTCCGACGACGACTTGTTGCGAAGGTGCCTCTCGCTGTTGTAGGCGAGGCCGAAGTAGATGTTCCCGGTTTCAACCCAAAGGGACATCCTCCGGGGCGGTATGCCGGCCCCCGAGCACTAGGCCTCTACGGGAAACTGCGCAAGATTCTTGAGGAAACCGGAGGCAGGATTCTCGAACAACTTTATCATCCTGGCGCCCAGGTATGGTTTGAAGAGCAACGCCCTGCTTTTGCACCATCGGCTTACCCACAGCCACGTTCGTACATACTGCCAATTGAATTAGATCGAAACGGAATATGGGCGATTCGTGAGGCATTTGTGACAGCTGCACTCTGTGTAGATGGTGCGGGTTTGAGTGGTGTCGAAATCAAAGCCGATCAGGGTAAGCTACTCCATCAATTTGTCAGCAGAGAATACAATAGGAGGAATGATGAGTTTGGCGGCTCGTTAACAAATCGAGTACGCCTTCTTCGCGAGATACTGGCGCAAATACGGGAGCGATCATCGTCGGACTTCATAATTGGGGTGAGGCTCGCCGGGATGGTCACGCCCCCAATGTCTGAGGGGCGTGTTTACTATGAGCCGATGGATATCACCCTAGACGAGACCCTAGAGGTCTGCGAAACGCTCGAAAAGGATGGAGCCATAGACTTCATATCCGTAAGCGGTGAGACGAATTCCACTGTATTTGGCTATCGACGTAGTCACGGAGACGAATATATATCCGAGGCGACATTCAAAGGGATTACTAAGGATATCAAGCGAAGAATAACCTTGCCAGTCTTGCTAGCCGGACGGGTCCTAGATCTGAATACCGCCGATGATCTGATCACCCAGGGTTATTGCGATGCGGTCGGTATGGCACGTGCTCTAATCGCCGATGCAGAACTCATTGATCATGGTTCTCAGATTTCAGGTGACGGTGTGAAGGATACGGTGCGTCCCTGCATAAGTTGCAATCTCACATGTGTCGGACGCACATGGTATGGTGCTTCGATTGCTTGCATTTACGACCCACTGAGCGGTCGCGAGTCTCATTTTGCATATAGGCGGGCAGAGGCATCGCGGCACTGCGTTGTGATTGGCGCAGGACCGGCGGGTCTTGAGTTTGCTAGGAACGCCGCAGAATTCGGTGCGACTGTGGCGATTTATGAAAGTACTGATCGAGTCGGAGGTCGATTGGTAGATTGGTGTAGATTGCCGGGGAGAGCCAGAGTGAAGCTGGCGATAGAGTATTGGTCACGGATTGTCGAGAATCACCAAAAGATCGATTTGCATCTAGGATGCGAAGTCAGTGACTTGAATTTGGTGTGTGCGGATGGGGATGTGGTGGTCGTGGGAAATGGAGCCCTGGAGAAAGTTCCTGTGTTTGTTAAAACGAACAGGCTCCCAAAGAATTTAACTCCGAGTGAGGTATTTGTGCGCCGTGATTGGTCGGGAGAACGAGTCATCGTAGTAGATGGCAATCGGTTCGGCGACCCGTTAGGTGTAGGTCTCTGGATTGCTGAGCGTGGGGGCGTGATTCAAGTTGTTACTGCTTTTGATCAGGTCGGGCTTGGATTAGACCCTGTTTCGCGAGCTGCACGTCTGGACGAACTTGCGAGATTTGAAGTGGTGTTTCGGACGTGGGTCGATTTGAGAGTCGGAGACGATGGAGCGGTGCTTCTGTACGACCACTGTCGAAACCGATTGTCGCGAGTCGATGACGTAGAGACGATCGTATGGTGCCTTAACCCCATCCCCGATCGTAGGGCTTTTTCATCAGACGCAAAGTTGAAAATTCACTTAATTGGGGATGTGAGCTGGCCGCGGGGATTGGAAGTGGCCACCAAGGAAGCGCACGATTTGGCATATCGTCTGTTCGTGGAAAGGGACGACTTTAAACAAAATGACGAGTCATGAGATGCGAAATGTGGAGGAGCACGAGAGTGATACGAAGGCGAAAGCCCTGATTAGAGTCGAAGAGAATAGCGCGGTAATAACGGGAGCCAGCGCCGCAGCTCTTGCGCTGCTGAATCCGGTACTGGGGATAATAGCTGCGGGATTGGCGCCTATCGTGGCAAATCGAATCAGCCAGTTGTACGCAAGCCGACTGGATAGGGTTGCCGCCGTGTTGAAAGAGCGATCTATAGATTTTGGCAATTTGCTTGGCGGCGACTCAGGAAATGTAGAGGCAAAAGCTGATCTTCTCACGGAATCACTCGGCGGAGCCCTTAACACCAGTTCTCGTGAGAAAGTGGAGTTTCTTATTCATATGCTGGAGTTCGGCCTCAAGTCGCAGACGAAGATCGAGATTCTATTCGCCAAGCGGGTGGCGCGGACTATTTCGCGAATTGACGAGCTCGAGATGATTTTGTTGGCGTCGCTTTCTCGAATGGATAGAAATCTCTCTGGCGTGAAGATCGTAGATCTCGCGTCACAATCTGGGATTGGGGACGTGAATATCGTGAGAAGCGGACTAGCAGTTCTTTCCAGCGAGGGGCTGGTCATTGAACAGGTGGATCAGTTCAAAATGTCTGATTATGGAGAAAACGTTTTGCGGGAGTTGCGAAATGCGATGGGC
Source organism: Candidatus Sulfotelmatobacter sp. (assembly GCA_049279555.1). Lineage (GTDB taxonomy): Bacteria > Acidobacteriota > Terriglobia > Terriglobales > Acidobacteriaceae > Sulfotelmatobacter. The sequence continues at coordinate 1,593 of JBAPOI010000502.1, read as the reverse complement.
CCACGTACTGCGGCGAAATAAGATCACGGACCAATCGGACAACCAATACCCCAGAATGAAGGGATGGACGGGGAGAGGGCAATGAAATGAATTAGTCTGCGAGGAAACGATAGAGAAGACTACGAATTGCATTTCAGATTTCAAGACGACAAATGCGCTACTGGTAGCGGCGAGGTTTGGTTTGCAAGCGACAACCGACCTGAAGAGTTTTCAGTACCAGTTAGTTTCCCTCAGTAAACCAGTAAACCTGTAAGGGCGGAGTTCAAATGTTCAAATTAGCTAGAATGCGGTTGGCGGGCGTGCTTAAAGAAGACCTGAAATAAGCTGACCGAAGACCGAAGTCTACCTATAGTGTGTTTGGTTCAGCGCTTTGCCTGTCGGTTCTTTTCTAGTTGTTCCCATCTGTTCCATCCGAAGTTCTGGTTCTGGTTTTTGGATTATTCCCAGTGGTGAATATCCATTTTCGACGTTTCGACGTTGATTCTTAACACGATAAAATACATTATCGCGTTTGACAACTCACGGTTGCCGTTCATCGTGCAGGTCTAACACATTCACCTCGACTCGTACTTAGCTGAGCATGCTGGCTATGCCGGAGCCCGAGAGAACTATGCGGGATTCGACCAACGACATCCGCACAGCGGCAAGTTTGGCATCATCGACACCGCAATAGCTAGTTACTCCGTTGAGAAATGCAGCCTCCATACAGCCATCGCAAAGGATGTGAAAGTGGGGAGCTACGGAGAGAAATTCATCGATCAGAGCAGGGCTGCATACTTCTATTCCGCAGAGCAAGCAAATTCGAGTTTTGGAATCGGCCTGCATGTATCCATCAGACTGCCTGCCTAAAAGCCAGGCCTAGTGCTCTCCCGCTTCTGCCATACCCCGCCACGATCCAACCTAATTATTCCCTTCAAATCATATTCCAATCAGATGTACGTGTCCGCATACTTTCCCAAGGAAATTCCGCGTACGAGAAAGTGAGACTTAGGCCGCGCGATGAGTACGGGATCAGCCCACTGAGCTACTTGCTGCCAGCGGACCTCTGGGCTTGGATACGTCGAGATCACTTCTGAGTCCAGCCAACCCTTGGTACGTAGGAATTCAAACAATGCGAAGCTCCTGATGACAGCTTCTAATGGGATGCGGGGAACGCGGCTCATTCCTAAAATGTGGATGGACCACATTCTGACCCCGGCCCACATGTCGGCCTCAAGTTCGAGTTGTCGCCGAAAAACACCGTATCGTTTGCTGATGCGCTCTTCAGTCGTTAGTCGGCTGAAATGGTTAAGCGCCAAATGACCAAGTTCATGAAGGAGAAAGAATGCTTGCATTGCCACAGTGACAAGAAACACGTCCGTCTTTGCTGGCACGGGGAGCTCAGTGTAATTATGAAATCTCATCGGCGGCTGATTCGACTCTGTTAATGTGCCCAAGAGGTATTTCGCAAAGTAGTGGCCGGGAAAGCTAGGCTTCTTCCCTTCCAAAAGCAAGTCGGGCAGCAGTTTTAAAGTATTTGCGTATTCTGAGATTTCATCAGGTGCTGCAGATTTCATAACGAATAACTCATTAATGATGTACAAGTCCGAAAAT
>JBAPOI010000501.1:0-11162 GCA_049279555.1 Candidatus Sulfotelmatobacter sp. | reverse complement strand
CTCCGCCTCCGCGCGATGCGCCAACCGCTTTTCTTGTATCTCGCCCGTTAAGTTGTCAAAGATCGCGACCTGCTGAAACCCAGGATGAAAATCACAGCCTATAATCAGCATAACGTTGGCTCCTCTCCCGAGCCTTGGTCTTGTTTCCTCGCATCCCAATCTACTCGCGATGGGCCAACGTCGTTATGCAATCAAACCGGGCGGCACGCACGGTGAGGAACCTGCTTTCCCATTACCCCACCACAGCCACCCACCAAGAAGTTGAGAGCTGGTAGGGATCCTTCGACTGCAATTGTCTCGCGCTTCGCACAAGACAAATTTCGCTCAGGATGACAGTGCTGTCGGAAGAGCGCACCTTCAGAGCCTGACAACAACAAGGCCTCTCCGCGGAGAGGCCTGTAAGGATTGAATTGCGCTGGATGCCGCCGATCTAGGGCAGCGTGGATGTAGTCTTTGTCGCGCCCGCAATGAAGAAGTTGTGATCGTAAAGATTCCGGTACATGAGCCCGGCAATCTCGGCTGCCTTTGGACCGAATGTCGGACGTCCGCCCTGCAGGAAGACCACCACTACAACGCGCCCTCTGCTGGTATTCGCATAGGAAGCGAACCATCCGAAACGAGTGCCGGCGTGTGAACAGGTACCGGTCTTGCCGAGAATTTCTTCTTCGTTAAAGTTAAGACCCAACCGGCGGGCCGTTCCGTATTGCACCGCGCCCGCCATACCATCGGAGATTTCCGGGATCAGCGGGGCGATATCCAGTTGCCGCTTGATGCGCGGCTGGAAGTTTACGATTTCTTCCGGTGTCGATGGGTGTTGCAGATAGTAAAGCGTGCCGCCATTAGCGATAGCGGAAACCATCGCGCCCAACTGCAAGGGCGTCATAGAAACGCCTTCGCCGAAAGAACACATTTTGCCGACGCCGCCCAGCTTGTCAGGAATCACTTCGTCAGGATAAGTGCCCAACTGCTCGCCTGGGATATCGTAACCGGCGAGTTCGCCCAACCCGAATTGGTGGGCATAGTAAGCGACCTTCTCGAATCCCAGTTTGCGCCCAACAGCCTCAAAATAAGCATTGTTGGAGTGAGCCAGTGCTTCGGTAAGGTTCATGCGGCTGCGGCCACCGAGCGAAACCTCAGTTTCTTTCGAAACCACGCCCTCGCTGAGTGCAGCCAGAGCGACGGAAAGTTTGATGGTCGAGCAGGGCTGCGCGCCACTCGAAAGCGCGAGCTTCTGATTCACCATGGACAGGACGCGGCCGCTGGTCGGCTCAATCGCGACGACTGTGCCATTCATGTTGCCCAGAGCGTCAATTGCCGCCTGGCGCACAATCAGGTCTTCGCCCTCAGTGTTGTCGCCGCCGGTAATTCCGTCAGCGAACGAGCTCATGTAAAAACGCTCGTGGTATCGATGCCGAGAGGTGGTCGCGGACGCCCGGGTAACACTGGCCCTGCCGGTTGTAGCAGCCGTCGAACGGCGGGCAGTCGTACCCCGGCTGCTCGCCAAGTGGCGCAGGCGACGCTTTGTGTGCTGGCTCTCGCTGACTTTCTGAGACTTGGATTTCGTGCTTTTCGGTGGTTGCGTATTGACGTGCGCGGCCCAAATCGTGGGGACCAGAAACAGTCCTCCCGCGATGACTGCCAGACGAAGATAGCGAGTTCCCAGATTTAACACTTTGGTCCGTCCCTCTAATCCCCGGCTCTCCCGTATCCGCGTGCACGAAGTCTGCCAGTCTGCCGGTCTTGACCTACAGCTTCGACTAACTGCGCTGATATTACGAGACTTACTGTATTTCAGGCAACAACAAAGTTTCCATTGAAGGAATTGCTATTTCTAATTTAACCCTTTACGGAACAAGTACTTGAACGGGAAAGTACTTGAGTACCGCTGCCTCAGTAACTCGTTACCTCGTTACTGCAAAGATACTGCACGCTCGCGCAATAGTTTGCAGCTTTTGGATCGAATTTCGGTTGTTGACCTCAGACCTTGAGCTTGATTCGAGCGTCCGCCCAGAAAAGCAGCGGCTGACTAAGGGCTAGGCCGGATCTTACATAACCTCGCCGCGTTTCCGAAGAAATGCTGGAACATCCAAGTCGTCCTGCTCGAAGTTTGCCACCATGGCGCTGCGCATGGTGTCGAGCGAAATCACCTCAGAGCCCGCATGAACCGCCGCGACTTGTGACGACTCCCCGATGGCAGATCGCCTTTCGGAACTATCTTCCGTGATCGAATTTGTCATCGACTCCGGAAAAGGCTCGGGAAAAGAAGCCGGCGCAGTTTCCCGTCCCACAGGCTCGGGAAAGTCCATATTGTTATAGCTCGCATTGCTGAAGCCCATGGCATTGTCATGCGAGGCTGCAAAGGAATGATGCGATTCCGCGGCACGCTGGTGGCCCCGGCTCACTTCGCGGAAGCCGGTGGCGATCACGGTAATCTTCACCGCGTCCTTCATCTTCTCGTCCAGCACGGCGCCGAAAATAATGTTGGCGTCCTCATGCGCCGCGCTCTGGATGATCGTGCAGGCCTGTTGCACCTCAGCCAGCTTTAGGGAAGCCGACCCGGTGATGTTGATCAGGATGCCGCGCGCCCCGTCGATTGCGCCGGCCTCCAGCAGGGGGGATGCGATTGCCCGCTGCGCCGCTTCTGTCGTACGATTCGCGCCGCTCGCCGTGGCTGTGCCCATCACGGCATAACCCATGCCGGCCATGAGGGTCTTCACGTCAGCGAAGTCGCGGTTGATGATGCCGGGAATCGTAATGATGTCGGAAATTCCCTGCACGCCCTGCCGCAGAATGTCGTCGGCAACGCGGAACGACTCGAAAAATCCCGCATCCTGCGCGACAGCCAGAAGCTTTTCATTCGGGATCACGATGGTCGTGTCCACCGACTCCATCAACTCGGCAATTCCCTTCTCCGCTTGCGTCATGCGCCGCTTGCCTTCAAACGAAAACGGCTTGGTTACGACGGCCACAGTGAGCGCTCCCATCTCACTGGCCAGCGACGCAATGATCGGAGCCGCGCCCGTGCCCGTGCCACCGCCGAGACCGGTGGTCACGAAAACCATGTCGGCGCCTTCGAGCGCCTCGATGATTTTGTCCGAATCTTCGAGCGCGGCCTTGCGTCCGACTTCCGGATTCGCGCCCGCGCCCAGTCCATTGGTCAGCTTCACCCCAAGTTGCAGCTTCACCGGAGCGCGCGACATGCGCAGCGCCTGCAAATCAGTGTTGGCGACGATGAACTCGATGCCCTCCACCCCGGCGTCGATCATACGATTGACCGCGTTGCCGCCACCGCCGCCCACGCCGATCACCTTGATCTTGGCATCGTTAAGCGGCTCTTCATTGAAGCTGATGCGAATGCTCGAATCGTTTGTCATTTACTTTCCCCTTAAATCCAATTTCGTCTCTACCGAGTTGCTAGTACCCAGTCGCCAGCAGGAAGCCAAGCTGAGCGATTTTTCTGGCAACTGGCAACTGGGTACTGGCTACTGCTTCACCCCACCAACAACGCTTTCAATCTCGATCCCCACCGATCAGCCTGAAACCCGCGCGCAGCTTGCGCGCGCTGTCCGTAATTCACCATGCCGAGCACTGTGGCAAATTCCGGCTCAGCCAGCGTGGCAGGCATTCTCGCGAGCGGCGTAGGCCAGGAGAGCCGCACCGCGCGCCGCAAGACCGACTCTGCTACGTCAAAAATTCCCGGCAGCCTTGACCCTCCTCCGCATAGAACGATGCCCGCCAGGCAAGCGTCGAACATTCCGCTCTGCCGCAGGCTCTCGCGCACCATTTCAAACAGCTCACGCGCGCGCGGCTCAAGAATTTCGGCGACTAACCTCTGCGGCAGCAAACGAGACGGTCGGTCCCCGACTGACGGCACTTCCACTTCGTTCCCTTCGGGAATCAGCGTGACAATCGCATTGCCGTAAACTTTCTTGATTTTTTCGGCTTCGGCCAGCGGCGTACACATGCCCATCGACAAATCACTGGTGAAGTGGTCGCCGCCCACCGGAATCACTCCTGTAAACGCGACCGCGCCCTGTATGAAAACGATCAGTTCGGTTGACCCCGCGCCAATGTCCGCGAGGCAGACTCCCAACTCCCGTTCGTCGGCGCGCAGCACGGAATCGGCCGCTGCCAACGGCTCGAACACGGTGTCATCCACGTGGACGCCAGCGCGATTCACTGCGGTAATCACGTTCTGCGCCGCGCTTGCCGCCGCCGTTATCAGATGGACTCGAACCTCCAGCCGCGCCGCCATCATTCCCAGCGGATCGTGCACCCCCGCTTGATCGTCGAGAATGAATTCCTGCGGCAACAGATGCAAAACCTCGCGATCCGCGGGAAGCGGAATCGCCCGCGCACGCGCCACTGCCTGCTTGATCTCGTCGCGCCCAATCTCCCGCGGGCGCGTACCCAGGCTGATGCCACCGTGGCTGTTCACTCCGCGCACATGCGCACCGCCGATGCCCACGATGGCGTGCTCAACCGCCGCACCCGCTACGTCCTCAGCCGCTTCCACTGCCTTCTGAACGGCTGCGACCGCCTTGTCGAGCTCTACGATTACGCCCTTGCGCGAGCCGCGTGACTCCGCCACGCCATGCCCGCGATAGCGCACTCCGCTGTCGGTGGCCTCCACCATCAACGCGCACGTCTTCGCGCTACCCACGTCTATGGCCGTTAGAAAGCTCCCCTGCTGGTTCCCCATCTTTTATGAATCCCTAAATTAATTTCCGAATAAAATTTCGCACCGCTACTACGTCAAGCTTTACTAATCCGAATCCTGACTCTGACTCTTGGCAATCGCCGGACTCGGCTTTTGACCACCGCCCGAGGATTTTGCCGCCGACTTCGGTAAAGTCTTTTTCGCATTCACGGCCTGACGCGCGGCAAGCTCATGACCGGCCGTCGAACTCGACTTCGGCGCCGCCACGCTCTTCGCTGTTACAGCAGCGTCCGCCTTTGCCGTTGGCACCGTTTTCTTTGCGCCTGCGGTCACTTTACCCGCCCTCGCCACAGGCTTCTTCCATTTTGCCTTTGGAGTAGTTTTCTTTACCCCGCTTGCCCCGATCTTGCTCGCATCGAGTTTCTTCTGTGTCAGCTCAAACGCCGGCTTCGGGACCGGCCGGTCGTTCGGGCCGATGCGCGTGAGCAACGACACTGGCTTAACTCCGGCAGCGACTGCAGCCCTCGCCGACGCGGGACTCAACGGTACGGACTTCGCGATCCGCTCCATGTCGGGATTCACGATGATTTGGTTGTCGTAGCGCAGATCCACCGACTCCAGCTTTTGAAACTGCTGCCGCCAGCCTTGCGCGTGGGTTACATAGATTTTGTAGCGCCGCAAATAATCGGACGATCCCAGATGCACCAGCACATCGCCCGCTGGATCATTTACCCGTACCTTCATATCTTCCAGATCCGACAGATCCACTTCGCTCAGGTCCTGCGAATAATGCGCGCCGCCGGAATCCAGCTGCCGCACCATCTCACCGTAAGTTTTCATGCGAGGCGCTCGTGTTGAAAGCGGCTCACCCGGATTCATTCCCAGAATCACAGGAAAGGAATATTTGTGCTTGGGCGTCAACTCCATCAAAGTGCCGCCCGCGTCGATCAGGGACATCCGCGGACCCACCCGCGCAAAGGCGACAGGAGTGCGCTCATGAATCTCAACCTTCAGTCGGTTCGGGACAAAGCGCATTACGCTGGCCGCTTCGACCCACGGAATCTGCTCCAGTTGCGCCTTCTGCTGTGCCAGAGGAATGAAGAATATGTTGCGCCCAATGTCGGCGCCCATCACTTCCATGATCTGCGCCTTGCTCACATTCTGCATGCCGGTGATCTCAATGTTGTCGCTCGATTCCACGCGGAAGCGCCACGAGCGCTCGCCGTAGCGATACAGCGCGGCAAAGCCCAACGCCACCACGCAACATGCGGCAGCTGCTACGAGAGACCACAGCAACCGGTTTGCGGTTTTCTTGGGAAGAGAACTTCGCCGCGCGGAGACGCGCTTTTGCCCGCGCAGGAAAGGAGATTCCTCGCTCGAATCCAAGTCGAGCAAGCGCGCGACATCGACCTCCTCGCGCGCATTGTCTTCGCGTACATGCGAGGCGCTGGGTGGGTACAACTCCTCCTGCAAGATGGTGCCGCCGGACTTCCGCGCCATCAATTCAGGTCAGTTGTCGTAGAGGAATCGCTGAGCACTCAAACTATAACTTTATTTTCAAGTTTGAGATAGCCAAAATGTTGGAGTTTTTCACAGTGAGGAATCGCATTGGGCATCATCGGCATGAGGGCACGAATCATGTGGAAACAGCCGCCTCGGCTGTCCGGCCGGGGCGAAGCCCGGCCGCGCCATCCCAACTCCAACCAAAAAAGCGGATGCGGATATTTCCCCACCCGCCATCATTAGGAAGAGGCTCAGGGAAGCTCGTTACATCGACCCCAGATCAACATGCACAATCGGAGCCGAAATCTGCACCCGCGGAACCCTTACTCGCACTCTCGGGCACACTACAGAATCAAACACAGCCGGCTCAAAGCGTGCGCGAGCGACTTGCGCCTCAATCCGCGCCCGGTTTGCCTCGATTCGAGCCATGGCGGCTTCTTCCCGTGCCGACATCTCCTCGATCCTAGCCATCCCCGTCTCGCTTCGAGCCAACTTCGTTTGAAAGCGCGCGACAGCGGTGGCTGCGCGGCAGGACGCGGTTTGCTCCTGCGCGGCGGTGATTTTGGCTTGTGTCAAGAACCAATCAGCCCGTCCCGTAGCCATAGCAAGCACAGGTCCAGTGCGGCTCTCGATTCGTTCGATCACCTGACCAACATTTCGTCGGGCCCATGCCGCGCCGCCATCGTGATAAATCCCATTCAATCCCAACGCGATGCCCCCAGCCGCCAGCCATCCCCATCCCTGTATCGATTTCATCGCCATAACCCCTTATGGCAAGTTGGACGGGCGTCGCGTCATTCCGTTAGCGAGGTAGAGACTTAAGACAGGAAACAAATATTTAGTTTCTCACTCGACCTGTTTCTCTTTCAGTTTTTCCAGAATCATCGGTCCCAACTGCGATACGTTGCCCGCGCCCAAAGTAAGAATCATGCCCCCGTCCTGAGCCGTCGCCGCCACTGAGTTCACCGCATCTGCAAACGAACTCACATAGCGCGCGTCCAGTCCACTTTTCTCGCGAATAGTTCTCGCCAGCGCTTCGCCGCTGACGTCTTCGATAGGATTCTCGCTCGCCGCATAAATATCGAGAACGAGCAGCGAATCCGCGTCGCCAAAGGCCGTCGTGAAATCCTCAAGCAAATCGCGCGTACGCGTATAGCGGTGCGGTTGGAAGACCACGTGAACTTTGCGAAACCCACACTGTCGAGCCGCTGCCAGGGTGGCTTTGATCTCGGTCGGGTGGTGTCCGTAATCGTCAATCACGCTCACACCCGCAATGCGCCCGCGCAATTGGAAGCGCCGGTCAACTCCGCGGAACTGATCGAGCGCGCCACGGATCGCCTCCACGCCAACATCGAGACCCACGCCCACCGCAATTGCCGCCGTTGCGTTCAGGACGTTATGCACTCCCGGTACATGCAGCGTGAACTCTCCCAAATCTTTCTTGCGATAACTCACGCGGAACCGGCTCAACGGCTGTCCATCGCCAGGCACATTCGCCGCGGCAGCATTCGTCTCCAACTTGGTCAGAAAATCCGAGCCGCGCTTGGTTCCATACGTCACGGTCCGCCGCTGCGCCTCCGGCAGCAACCGCCGCAGCATGGGATCGTCATTGCACACCACAACCATACCGTAGAACGGCACGCGGTCCATGAACTCAAGAAACGTCTTCTTTACATCCCGCATATTGCGGTAACAATCCATGTGCTCACGGTCGATGTTGGTCACTACGGAGAGAATTGGGGACAATTTCAAAAAAGACCGATCGCTCTCATCCGCCTCGGCCACCAGATATTGCGATTTCCCGAGGCGCGCGTTCGATCCCATCGCATCCACACGTCCGCCGACCACTACAGTGGGATCAAGGCCGCCCGCAGCCAGCACAGCTGCGACCATCGAAGTCGTCGTTGTCTTGCCGTGCATCCCGGCGATAGCAATGCCATACTTCAGCCGCATCAACTCGGCCAGCATTTCCGCCCGTTGAATCACCGGCACGTGCAGTTTGTGGGCTTCCACGACCTCAGGATTTTCCGCCGCAATCGCCGAACTCGTTACCAGCACCTCGGCCCCGGCAATGTTTTCTGCGCGATGTCCCTCAAACACCGCTGCGCCCAGGCCAGCCAGCCGCTGCGTAACAGTGGACGTCTTTAAGTCCGATCCCGAAACTCTGTAGCCGAGATTCAGCAGCACCTCGGCAATCCCGCTCATGCCGATCCCGCCGATTCCTACGAAATGAATTTGCTGAATCTTGGCAAACATATATATATGCGCCCTGCGCGCTTGTCATCCTGAGCCAAGTAAGTGTTTCGCGAACGCGAAGCATTTACGCAGTCGAAGAATCTCTTTCACGCCAGCGCGACCGCAAGCTCGTCAAGGAGTTCTCTCCTCGCTCTCCACTCCCGCCACCCTTACCGCCATCGCCGCAATATCCCGCGCCGCATTCGGATGCGCCAAACTCCGTGCCGCCTCGCTCATCACCTGCAACCGCTTCGGATCATTTAGCAAGGTCGCGATCGTCTCCGCTAGCCAGACTCCCTCCAGCTTCGACTCCTCAACGACCACCGCCGCTCCCTCGCGCGCCAGCGCCTCAGCGTTCACTCGCTGGTGATCGTCGGCCGCGCGCGGAAACGGCACAAAGATCGCAGGCTTTCCCGCCGCCGTGATCTCCGCGACCGTACTCGCGCCCGACCGGCATACCACCAAGTCAGCGCGAGCGAACGCGGACGGCATGTCTTCGATAAACTTCGAAACCTCCGCCGACTCACCCGGATCCGATTCAAATAAAGAACGATACGCAGCCAGCGCGTCATTATAGTCACGCTCGCCGGTCTGATGAATGATGTGAATGCCCGGCGCCTGACGCTGCAACTCCGGCAAACACCGGATCATCGCATCGTTGATCGCGTGCGCCCCCTGGCTTCCGCCGAAGACCAGCAGAGTCGGCGTCCCGCTACTCTTCGCTTCGATATCAAAAAAAGTTTGCCGAACGGGCACGCCCGTCACTTCCGCACGACGAAAATATTTCGCCGTCTCCTCAAAGTGCACCGCTGCCCCGGAGACGAATCGCGCCACGACGCGATTGGCAAATCCTGGAACAACATTCGGCTCGAAGGCCAGCGTCGGAATATGTTTCACAACCGCCGCCAGCATCGCCGGTCCCGACGCATATCCGCCCACGCCAATCACCACATCCGGCGCGAATTCGTTCAACATGCGACCCGCATCCCAAATGGCGCGCGGCAAGTCGAAGGCCGTCTTTGCCCGCGTCATCAGGCTCACATTCTTGAGCGCTCCGACGCGCACCAATCGCAACGGATAGCCCGCCGCGGGCACCAGACGGTTCTCAATCCCGCGTGCCGTCCCGATGAAAAGCACCTCGGCCGCATAACTTTTCTTGAGTTCGTTGGCGATGGCCAGCGCCGGGATCACATGCCCACCCGTCCCGCCGCCCGCCAGAATGGCCCGCATGAAGTGACTATAAACGATTGAACGATTGAGTCATTAGGTCATTGGGTCATTGAATCATCGGATTGCTCCGTTCAATCACTCAATGGCCCGATCACTCAATGACTCGATGGCTTCATTCCGTCTGCTTCGTAATATTCAACAGCACGCCTACGCATGCCAGCGTCACAAACAGAGACGAACCGCCGTACGAAACCAGCGGCAGCGGAATGCCTTTGGTCGGCATCATGCCCAGCACCACGCTAATGTTGATGAATGCCTGCAGAACCACCATGCTCGTGATTCCCACCGCGAGGTACCTTCCGAATAAATCTTCCGTTCGCCACGATGTCCGCATCCCTCGCCATAGAAAGATCGCAAACAGCATCACAACAAACATCGCACCGACCAGCCCTAGTTCTTCCGCGGTCACGGCAAAAATAAAATCAGTGTGCGGCTCTGGCAGATAAAAGAGTTTCTGCTTCCCTTCCATCAAACCGGTGCCGGTGATCCCGCCGGTACCGACTGCGATCAGGGATTGAATCAGGTGAAATCCCGCCTTTTGCCGCTCGGCATAGGGATTCATAAAGGCCAGAATACGGTCGCGCCGAAAGCTCACATGAAAGATCAGGAAATACAGTGGCAGCAGCGATGCCCCAAACGCGTATCCGAAATATCGCAGCCGCAGACCCGCCACATAAAAGATGCACGCCGCGACACCTGCACAGGCAATGGCAGTACCCAGGTCGGGTTGCAGCACAATCAGCCCCAGCAACGCTGCGACAGGCGTAGCGGCGGGCAAGAGCGTGTTGTGCCAGTCGTCCAGAAAATTTGGCGTCGAACCCAGCATCGAACTCGATCCTGAAGCTGGCGCGGCTCTCGATCGGCTTTCGAGAAAATAGGCAAGAAACAGAATCAGCGCCGGCTTGGCCAGCTCGGAAGGTTGGAACGAAAATCCTCCCGCGTGAATCCAGCGGTGAGTATTGTGGGAGCGGTCCAGAAAGAAAACCGAGATGAGCAGCAGCGTGGTCAGCCCCAGGAAGGAGAACACCAGTGCTGGATGCCGGTAGCGGCGGTAATCGAGCCGCATTGTGATGACCATCGCGACCAATCCAGCCGAGGCCCAGATTAACTGCTTCAGTAGGAATGCATACGGCGATCCAAAGCGTTCCCGCGCCATCACTGCCGAGGCCGAGAAAACCATGACCAGCCCCACAAATACCAGCAGCATGGTCACAGTAAACAACCAGCGATCGACACTCACGCGCTTTGCCATGGGAAATTCATTTCACCACGGAGTCGCGGGGACTCAGAGCGGGAATTGCTGATTGTTGGTTTTTGATTGTTGATTGTTTTGGTTCGGGTGATCTGCAGCAGCCAATCAAACAATGAACCGAGCGAGCGCAGCCTACTTCAAGTTTGTCAGAGCAAGGGTACCAAGCCTATTGGCTCTTCACTCTCGCCGCCTCAAACTCATCGCCCTTTTGCCAACCGACAAGGCGTGTAAGACTAGCAGCCTCCCAGCCCAGAGCGAATCCGAACCTTGCCACGGCTGCAT
>JBAPOI010000500.1:0-7449 GCA_049279555.1 Candidatus Sulfotelmatobacter sp. | reverse complement strand
ATGACCACTTCCCGATTGCAGGTGATCGACACATTGTGTCCGAGGAACGCGCGGTTACCAATTCGAAGCGTCGGATGGTCATAGAATCTGCCGGAGGAAACCGCCAGGTTTCCGCTGAACCTGACGTCGTTACCTATGTAGAGCGATGTGTGTCCACTTATTTCCGGCAGGGCCACCAACCGCAGATGCTTTCCGACGGACTCACACCGGCAGCAGAAGATTGGAGTGGTATAGATCAGAGATTTAACCCGTCTCCACAGAATAGGAATGTAGAAACGCAATTCGTAGAACAAGCGGCCGATTGGCTTGAGTGTACTGGGGACCGGTATTGCAAACACCAGGCAAAAATCGACTGCTTTGCGAGCCACTCGGAAGACTGGCGTATCCGCGCGCTTCAATCGAAGAACGATCGATGTGAGGTTGGCTGTCATGGAATTCCTCCGACCGACGCTTGCCGCCACCATTGGCATGGCAATGGACTAGCAAAGTATCACTTCCCAGAAGTTTCGCAAGGGAATTCTGCTACTCCATCCCTATCGCTTTTTTGAGGCTTTCCTTGACTTCACTTCTCTTGCCGCCGGATAACAAGGGATTCTTCTAACTTCATTAAGCGAATAAGAACTCTCTAGGAGCGATTCGTGGGGCGGGAGCCCCACCTTTAACGATCTTTGCGTGCACCATTCCCACAGAGAGTGCCCCATCCTTGCGTTTTTGGCAAGGGTGGGTAGCGATGCTGCCGACGCAACTTTTGTACGTTCCGCACAAACCCCGTTGCGTATGCGGTCGTGGTGCCCGCCCTTCGCCAAGAACGCGAAGGACGGGGCAGCCTCACTGTGTTGGTGATGCCAGCGAGATCAAAAGCCTGGGCCACCCGCCAACTGTTCGGAACTATGCACTTGACGTACCCAGCGCGTAACAAGCCTACTGAAATTGCTCGACTACAATGTCGATGCCGTAGGCGAAAGTCGGAGTACCACTCGTCGGTTCAGATGAATACGTAACTGAAGCGCCCGGCTTCAGGTCAAGAATGACAAAATTCGCGGCAACATCACCAGCGTCGCACGCCACATCCACGGTTCCCGTAACTTTTGAGATGAGAAGAAGATCCCAATACGGTCCTTGACCATCACTGCCTTCGCAAGAGTTCGCTAGAGTCACGCGGTACAAACCAATCTTAGTCGGCATAAGGAGAGTCGTTGCCGGAATCGCCGAAGTTTGTTGAGTTAAATGGACCACCTGTACAACCTTCCACTGGTGAACTGGAGTCTGAGCCAGCGCCGTCACCCACGATCCTAGAAATGCAACGAGACAAATCGCCGTTTTTCGCATGAGGCCCTTCCTTGGTCGCAAAACTTATATCGAACGTAGCTACTTCAGCTGCTCGATGGTAAACACAAGGTCGTACTGTCCTGTGCCAACCCCAGTCACGGTTGTGGAAAAATTTACTGGTACACCCGGCAGCGGCTTAAACATAATTGGAACCATCGAAGTCCATAGCGGACAGTCTGAACAACCAACCGGGACTTGCATCGATCCACTGGCCACATGATGCGATGCGTCTGCCCAATAGAAGAGAGCATACACAAATTCAGTTTCATTATTCTCTGGCTTCAGAGACATGTAGCCGCTAAGGCGGTACGTACCCGGTTGCGTCGGCGTGAAGATCGTAGTCGTAGGAATTGGGGCGTTCTGCAACATAGATACAGCCTGCACTACTTTCCACTGGGGCACCGGATTCTGACCTAGCGCCGTTACCCACGACCCTAAAACCACAATGAGACAAATCGCTGTATTCCGCATGAGACGCCTCCCTCCCCGGAAGGAGCGAACATCATCCTATGTTTCTATGGGTTCGTCAAAGACACAAATCCTGAGGCCGTTTCTTGACTTCGCTTCTCTCACCGCAGGATAATAAAAAGTTCTTTTGCCACCATTGAACCAACAAGCAGATCCGGTACGCAGGGCGAATCAGAAATCATAAGGAGCGACGCGTGGCGTCAGCAGTCAGTTCTACTGCTCCAGTTGTCTCAAAAGTGAAGGGTGCAACGCACGGCGTGGCGCCATTACGGACCGGCCACGGGATTTCATTTGTTCTGCGCCGCCTGCATTCGCTTTCGGGCATCGTGCCCGTGGGCGCGTTTTTGTTCGAACATATTCTGATTTCGAACTCGACCGCCATCACCGGCCCTGAGGCCTACGCCCGGCAGGTGAGCTTTCTGGCCAACCTTCCGCTGGTATTTTTTCTTGAGCTGTTTGGCATCTGGCTGCCGATTTTATTCCACGCGCTCTACGGGTTTTATATCTGGTACCGCGGCGATAGCAACGTCGGCGAATATCCCTGGACCGGCAATTGGATGTACACCGCGCAGCGCTGGACCGGCGGCATCGCCTTTATCTATATCGTCTGGCATACCTACACGATGCGCTTTTCGGGAATCGACCTGCACGCCTACCCCAACGCTTCTTTCGGCAAGGTGCAGGCTGAGGTTTTTTACACGCCGTTTTTCCTGTTTTATCTTGTGGGCCTGATCGCGGCGTCGTGGCACTTCGCGTATGGCATTTGGCTGTTCTCGGCAAAGTGGGGCATCGTTTCAGGCGAGAAGGCGCAGAAGCGATTCCTGGCCGTGTGCCTCGCCCTCTTCTTTGTACTGACTGGCGCGGGGTTGGCCAGCCTTACTTCGTTCCGCTCCCGCCCGCAGCAGGCCGTTGAACCGGGTACGACGGTTACACACAACCAGCAGTTTTCAGAAACCAGATAAGGAAACGATGGCAGCAGCACCGAGAATTATTGTCATAGGCGGCGGACTCGCCGGACTTTCCGCCGTGATCAAGATTGCGGAGATGGGCGCGAACGTCGATCTCTTCTCCATTGTCCCCGTAAAGCGGTCGCACTCGGTGTGCGCGCAGGGCGGCATCAACGCGGCGAAGAATTTGAAGGGCGAAGGCGATTCGACGTGGATTCACTTTGACGACACCGTTTACGGCGGAGATTTTCTGGCGAATCAGCCTCCGGTCAAGGATATGTGCGAGGCTGCACCGGGCATCATCGACCTGCTCGACCGCATGGGTGTTCCCTTCAACCGCACTCCGGAAGGCCTGCTCGACTTTCGCCGCTTCGGCGGAACTCTATACAACCGCACTGCCTTCGCCGGAGCCACCACCGGCCAACAGTTGCTCTATGCACTGGATGAACAAGTCCGCCGCTACGAATCCGAAGGCAAGGTAAAGAAGTACGAGCACTGGGAATTTCTGTCGGCCGTTCTCGATGGAAACCGCGTCTGCCGCGGAATCTCTGCCATCGATCTGCGCAGCATGGAGGTTCGCACCTTCCCTGCCGACGCCATCATCATCGCCACCGGCGGCATCGGCGCGATCTTTGGCAAGTCGACCAACTCGGTGGTGTGCACCGGATCGGCGCAGTCGGCGCTTTATCAGCAAGGCTGTTACTACGCCAACGGCGAATTCATCCAGGTGCACCCCACGTCGATTCCGGGCAACGACAAGCTGCGTCTGATGTCGGAATCCGCGCGCGGCGAGGGTGGACGCGTGTGGGTTCCGAAAAATGCTGGAGACAAGCGCGATCCGAAATCGATTCCGGCGAGCGAGCGCTGGTATTTTCTAGAAGAGTGGTATCCCAAGTATGGCAACCTGGTTCCGCGCGACGTCGCCACTCGCGCCATTTTCAAAGTGGTGTACGAGTATAACCTCGGCATCGACGGCCAGCCGATGGTCTATCTCGACCTGACCCACGTCGACCGCAAGATTCTCGATCGCAAGCTCGAAGGCATTCTCGAAATCTACGAAAAATTTGTGGGCGACGATCCGCGCGACACGCCCATGAAAATTTTTCCTGGCATGCATTACACCATGGGCGGAATGTGGGTGGACTTCAAGCAGGCTACGAATATCCCGGGCATTTTCGCTGCGGGCGAGTGCGAGTATCAGTATCACGGCGCGAATCGCCTGGGCGCAAACTCGCTGGTATCGTGCATCTATGGCGGCGGCATCGCCGGCCCGAACGCCGTGAAGTATGCGCGCGGTTTGCAGGCACTTCCTGACGGCAACGGATGCTTCGAAGCGGAGCGCAAGAAGCAGGAAGAAACGAATTCCCTCATCATGAATAACGAGGGCACGGAGAATCCCTTCCGGCTGTGGCGCGAACTGGGCGAGTTGATGACCAAGGATTGCACCGTCATCCGCTACAACAAGAACCTGCAGCAGACCGATGCGAAAATCGTGGAACTGCTCGAACGCCTGGGCAAAGTAAACCTGAGCGACCGCACGCAGTGGGCGAATACCAGCGTCGTGTTCACCCGCCAGCTTTACAACATGCTGCAACTGGCGCGCGTGATCGCGCAGGGCGCACGCATGCGAGACGAATCGCGCGGCGCGCACTACAAGCCCGACTTCCCCGACCGCGACGACAAGAATTTCCTGAAGACGACCAAGGCTTATTTCGCGCCGGATGCGGACGAACCAAAGTTCGAGTTCGAACCGGTCGATGTATCGCTGATTCCGCCAAGGGCGAGGAAATATGATGCGGCGAAATGATGGCCGGTTGAGGAGAAACCGGGAAGGGCACGAGTTCCACTCGTGCCGGTTAGGCGCTCCTAGGGATTTCGGCTTTAGCCGCTGGGGGCCACGGATCTAGCTTGAATCCCGGGAAGGCGGAGCAATACCGGTACTCGCTAGGATCGGAAACGATCCGCCGCTCCACCGGGTTTCGATGAATGTAATTTCGATGATGCATAAAATCAACGTTGTCGCGGACCCGATGATCGGTGAACCCGCGCTGCCAGATTTCACGGTTTCGACCGATGATGCCGCCAAGCTCATGCGAGTACCTGCCCTTGATCAATTGAATTGCTCGCTCGATGGTTACATTGTGCACCGGAGTCAGCAAGAGATGAACGTGTTCCGGCATGACGACAAACGCGTGCAATTCGTAACGACCCTCGCGGCGATGCCGATAGACCGTCTGAAGGAAAAGGCGTACGTACATCTCGACAACGAACAATTGTCGACGATCATGCGTCGAGAACGTCACGAAATAAGTTCCAGGCGGAGAGAAGAGGCGTCCAGGCTTCAAGAGCGAACCTCAGCGGCTGAAAGCCGCGCATCTCTCCAGACTCTAAACTGGCACGAGTGGAACTCGTGCCCTTCCCGGTTATTATTCGCACCACGTTTCTCGTTTTGGGAAGAATGCAGACCGGGTGGCTGTATCGCTGATTTTGCTACCGGCGAGGAAGTATGATGCAGCACCGTGGCGTAAGGAAGTCCAGATGGCTTTTCGGAACACTGACCACTTTGATTTTGTGTTATTCGCTTTACGTGGGGTATCAGGGTTGGGGAGTGAGGGTTCCTAAGGAGGGTCAGTGGCCCTGGATCAAGATTGAGCAGCTAGTGCTTCTTGTGGGCTGGAGTTTGCTTCCTCCAGTTTGGTTGTTTTTCGAGTACTTTTTCGAATATTTGCGAGAGTGGGAGCCGAACACTCAGCCTCCTCCCGATTTTGATATTTTCAAGCACGGGCAAGATTTAGCTGCCAAGATGTGGATTGCAGTCTCATCGGTTCTGCTAGTGTTGTACTTCGGTAAGGATATAAAGCTTTGAGGCCCTCCAGCCGCCATCCTGAGTGGAGTGAAGATCTCTGATGCTTAATGAAATGGCTGTTGATCTAGAGTTGGACCGGATGCTTCGCAGTGCGATTGAAAATAAGCAATTGATCCGGTTCACGTATAAAAGCAATGAACGAATCGTGGAACCTCACGATTACGGTGTCCAGAAAGGTATACCCCGTTTGCTCTCGTGGCAAATCGGCGGACAAAGCAGCGGTCGTCTTCCCGGATGGCGTTGGTTCGACGTAGAAGGACTGCAAGATTGTAAAGTGCTTGATAAGCACTTCGCCGGAAATCGAGAAGTTCCGACCGGCAAGCACCATAATTGGGATGAAGTTTTTATTCGTGTGGCACCGCCGACGAAATAAATATCGAACATGGCTAACAAAACCGTCCTCATAAAAATCAAGCGCCAGAACACTCCCACTTCCGAATCCCGCTGGGAAGAGTTCGAACTCGCCTGGCATCCGGGCATGAACGTGATCTCCTCTTTAATGGAGATCGCCGCCAACCCTGTCACCCGCGATGGCAAGACGACCACGCCCATCACCTACGACTCCAATTGCCTCGAGGAGGTCTGCGGCTCGTGCGCCATGCTCATCAACGGACGCGCGCGCATGGCCTGTTCCGCGCTCATCGACAATCTTGAGCAGCCGGTGCGCCTCGAACCTTTTTCCAAATTCCCCGTCGTGCGCGATCTCGCTACTGATCGAAGCGTAATCTTCGAAAATCTCAAAGCCGTCAAAGCCTGGGTTCCGATCGACGGCACCTACGACCTTGGCCCCGGCCCCCGCATGACCGCGGAAGAGCAAGAGCAGGCGTACCCGATTTCCCGCTGCATTTCCTGCACTTGCTGCATGGAGGCTTGCCCGCAGTTCAACGAAGATACCGGATTCGTCGGCGCGGCCACCATCGCGCAGGTCCGTTTGTTCAACACACACCCCACTGGCAAAGCGCTCGAGCGGGAACGTCTTTCGGCGCTGATGGGCGATGGCGGCATTCAGGAATGTGGCTACGCGCAGAACTGCGTAGAGGTCTGCCCTAAGGATATTCCGCTCACAAAAGCTATTTCCGAGGTCGGCGGCGCCGTCATGAAACAGGCCCTGGGCGACCTTTTTCGGCGCTGACTTCTGTCACTTTATTTTGTTACTGATTTTTGTCACTCCAGCCACAATGCGCCACTCCTTTCCTTCATTGAACAGGCGCTAACTGGTTGCACCGGGAGCACATGAGTTAGCCCCAATCCCCGCGCTGGGATGGCGTTTCGCGTGCTCCTCTCCACAGTGTATTGAGTTGCTGAAGTAAATCAGGTAACCGGCGGTAATCAAGCCTAGGTGCTACGCTCCTGGCACGCTGGTAACAAAAGAGCCTGCAACTGGTGGTTTAACCTCTTGACAGCATGGCTTACAATGTCCGGACAGTTGCAGGGAAGTTTCTGCAGCAGATATTTAAGAGATCGATTTTGCAATTAAATTTACAGCGCCGATTAATTCGTCTTTCTGTTCTGGCCTGCCTGTGCAGCTCCCTCTTCGCAGCCACCGCCACGACCATGCATAAGCCGGTTCGCCACGCGCGGCATCACCGCCTGCATTGGACTTTATGGAATCCCATGTTCCGTCCGTCGCACGAATCGCTTCTGTTGCAGAATGCCGAAGTCGACCGGCTGGAATTACCCCGCATTCAGGATGACGATGAACTGGAAGCGCTGAAGGCCAGCGGAGCTTTGCAGGAAATCATCGCCGGCGAGTCGTTGCGCTTCGATCCGCGCCTCGATGCTTCACGCCGCTTCTGCCGTCCCTGGACGCGGGACTTTGTGCAGGATATCGCGCAAGCC
>JBAPOI010000499.1:0-4132 GCA_049279555.1 Candidatus Sulfotelmatobacter sp. | reverse complement strand
CGATGGTATACCGCTCTTTGAGCTGAAAGATCAACTCTTCGATCTTGCCGGTGGAAATAGGATCGAGCGCCGAGCACGGCTCGTCCATGAGCAAGACCTCGGGCTCGACCGCGAGGGCTCGCGCGATGCACAGACGCTGCTGCTGGCCTCCTGAAAGACTGGAGCCTGATTTTTTATGGATTTGATCTTTGACCTCGTCCCAAAGCGCCGAAACTTCAAGCGATCGTTGAACGACTTCGTCGAGCTTTCGGCGATCACTAAACCCGTTGAGCTTCAGACCGGAAGCCACGTTGTCATAGATCGACATGGTGGGAAACGGATTGGCTTTTTGAAACACCATTCCAACCCGCCGCCGAAGTTGCGTAGCCGACGTGCCGTTATAGGCGTCAACATCGCCAATGCGGACACTCCCGCTCACTCGCGCCTCTGGGATGGTCTCATGCATGCGATTCAGGCATCGAATGAACGTCGATTTGCCGCAGCCCGAAGGACCGATAAGCGCCGTGGCGTGGTTGGCCGCCATGGTCAACTTGATGTCATACAGCGCCTGGTTCTTGCCGTACCAGGCATTCAGGTTTTCGACCTTGATTCCAACGCCCATAAACTATGCGGCTCCAAACGTACCGCGACGCACGACGTAACGCACGGCCGCGACGGCACTGACAATAAGAATGATGAGCACGAGCGCGCCCGCCCAGGCTTGCCGGTGCCATTCATCGTAAGGAGAAATGGCGTAGGTAAAAATCTGCAGCGGCAGCGCGGCGGTGGGTTGGTTCGCGCGGAGATTCCAGAACTGATTACCGAATGCAGTAAAGAGCAGCGGAGCGGTTTCGCCGGCAACCCGGGCAAAGGCCAGCATAATTCCAGTTATCACGCCGGATGTAGCGGTGCGAAGAGTAATGGAAAGAGTGGCACGCCAGCGCGGAATGCCCAGCCCATAAGCAGCCTCGCGCAAAGCCTGAGGCACCAGCAGAAGCATGTCTTCGGTCGTGCGCGTGATCGTCGGAATCATCATAATTGCCAAAGCCACGCCGCCTGCCAACGCCGAGAAATGCTTTTGATAAAGAACGACCATCGAGTAGGCCACGATGCCAATCACAATGGAAGGCACGCCGTTGAGCACGTCTGCGGTAAAGCGAATGGCGTCGCCGAAGCGGTTGCGACCGTATTCCGCAACGTAGATGCCGGCACCTACTCCAAGGGGCACTCCAAGTAGGCTGGCCAGTGCGAGAATGAAGGCCGAGCCAACGATTGCATTGGCCATCCCCCCGCCGGCTTCGCCAACCGGCTTTGGAGTCTGGGTGAGGAATGCCCAGTTGATCGAACCGATCCCGCGGTAGAGAAGATAACCGAAGATCGCGATGAGCGGCGCAAGCACGAGAATAACCGTGAACACAGCCAGGCCGGTCATTAAGTGATTGACGAGGCGGCGCCGCAAAGCGATCGGTGGAACAGTGTGCAGCGCGGGAGTATGAACCGTCTCAGCCATTCGCCCTCGAAGGCTGGCCGCCAGTGACTGTCCAGACCAACAAACGCGCCAATGCATTCACCACGATCGTGACCAAGAAAAGAGCCAGGCCAATCTCAATCAGAGCCGAGAGATAAACGTTACCGGTCGCCTCGCTGAACTCGTTAGCCAGAACGCTGGCCATGGTGTGTCCCGGCGCGAACAACGATTTGGCAATCTGCGGAGTATTCCCAATCACCATGGTCACGGCCATGGTTTCCCCGAGTGCCCGGCCCAAACCCAGGATGATGCCACCCATAATGCCAGCACGCGCGTTGCGCAGAACGCCAACCCGTATCATCTCCCAGCGCGTAGCTCCTAAAGCGAGAGCGGCTTCGCGCTGGTGCTGCGGCACAACCATCAGAACCTCGCGCGTAATCGAGGAAATGATCGGGATGATCATGATGGCCAGAATGATTCCGGCAGCGAGCATGCTGATGCCATAAGGCGGACCGTCAAAGAAGCCGGTCCAACCTAACGTACGAGCGAGGAAAGGTTGGATGTAGCCACTCAAAAGCGGTACCAGCACGAAGATCGCCCAGAGCCCATAAACCACGCTTGGAATGGCAGCCAGCAATTCAACAAAAAACGAGAGCGGACCGCGAAGCATCTTCGGGCACATCTCGGTGGTAAAAACCGCGACACCCACAGACAGCGGCACTGCGATCAGCAACGCCAGGAAAGAAGAAACCAGCGTCCCGTAAATGAAAGGGAGCGCGCCGAAGTGCTCCTGCACCGGATCCCAGTCCTGGCCGGCAAAGAATTTGATTCCAAAAGCATGCCAGGAGAGCGAAGAGCGCAGCATCAACTCGTACACGATAAGCACCAGCACGCCCAATACGGCCAACCCACATAACAACATTAAAAACTTGAAGATCTTGTCGCCAGTTTCGCCGTTCGCCCGGAGGTGTGGCGCGACGGCGCCCGCAACCGACGGAACCGCCGTAAGCTTCGTTGTTTCAGCGGGTTGCGGACCAGGCATATCAGGCCGATGTAAGGCAGAGTTGGCCATGCGTGCACAACCCTACCAGAATCCTGTTAACAGGATGTTAAAATCATGGCCTTCCCCGGTTGCCTTTTTGTGGAGAAGCCTGTATTTTCGTCTACCAATTCGATTCCGTTCCGATTCTGTGTATGGGCATCGACAGCAAACGCAGCCAGGCCGTTTTCGAGAAGCTCGAACAAGACTTGATCAAGCTCTCGTCGAAGCCGCGGGCAAAAGAAGTTCACCGCTTCCGCACGGATACGCGACGACTACAAACTTTGCTCGGTGAGCTTTCGCCAAAGCTGGATCGGAATCAGAAAAAGCTTCTGAAGCTCCTCAGTCGACTCCGCAAACGCGCCGGCAAGGTGCGCGATCTCGATGTACAACTGACTGCGTTGCGTGCCTTGAAAGTTTCGCAGGAGCCGCGGCGGAAGACGCAACTGGTGAACCGCCTGATCGAACTGCGGAGCGATCAGGAAAATAAGTTAAGGAAGGCGGCTGACGGAGAAACCGTTCACGAGATGCGGAAGCGTCTGAAGCGAGCCAGCAAGAGCTTCAGCCCGGAAGCGAGCCGCGATCCTTTAACCGTAGCCCGAGGAATGCTGGAACGAATTGAGCGCACGGATGCGCCTCTCAGTGAAGCGGTGCTGCACCAATACCGCATCCTGAGCAAGCGAGCGCGCTATGCCGCAGAGTTCGCAGATAAATCTGCCGATGCGACTCAATTTATCGCAGGCCTCAAGCGATTGCAGGATGCAGTGGGCGACTGGCATGATTGGCTCGCTCTAACCAAGAGCGCGTCCGAGAACCTCGGGGATGTGCGCGAGTCGCCGCTGGTCGCAGAGTTGCACAATGTAACGGGAGCAAAATTCCGGCATGCAGTTTCGGTGCTAACACACTTTCTTTCGCATTCTGCGCCGCAATCCGCCTCAAACTCTCGTGGCGCACATGGTCCGGCTAAATCCAATGCGGTTGCTGCCGGTCCAAAGCGCACACCAACGGCGAAGAACCGGCTAACGATCTCTGCGGCTTGAGATCTCTTTCGCATATATCGCGAACATAAACAAAATCAGCGAATGACCGGCATGGGCCGTGGCATGTAAACTGTGAGCTTTGCCTCATGCCAACCTTTGCGGCGGTTGATATCGGTTCCAACTCCGTTCGATTAAAGATCGCGCGACTCACGCGACGGCGGCTTCGCGCGGTTCACGAAGACCGCGAAGTTACACGCCTAGGTGAGGGCGTTTTTCGTTCGGGCTTTCTCACGCCGGAATCGATGGCGGAGACGGTGAAGGTGCTGCGGCGCTTTCACCGGGCCACGCAACAGATCGTTACCGACACTGTGCGCGTGGTCGCCACCAGCGCTCTGCGTGATGCGCGCAATTCGCAGGCATTTCTCGAATGGGTGCGCTCAGCAACCGGATGGAATGTTGAAATCGTCTCCGGCCTCGAAGAGGCGCGGCTGATTCACCTGGGTCTGGTTTCGAATCTTCGAGTGGACGCCGCACCTACCCTCATGATGGATTTGGGTGGAGGCAGTTGCGAGTTGACGGTCTCCTGGCGAGGCCACATTCGCGACCTGGTAAGTCTGCCGCTGGGTGCGGTTCGCCTGACCGACGAATTCTTGAGCCACGATCCGC
>JBAPOI010000498.1:0-4086 GCA_049279555.1 Candidatus Sulfotelmatobacter sp. | reverse complement strand
TCCTTCCCCTTCAGGGGAGGATGGGGTATTTGACTCCCTCCGCGTTGGCGACAAAGTTGATGCTGTCGTCAACGCCGACATTCGCGAATCGACCATGCGCAATCACACGGCGACTCATCTTCTCCATGCCGGACTCCGCGAGGTGTTGGGGAAGCATGTGAAGCAGGCGGGCTCGCTGGTCGCGCCGGATCATCTGCGCTTTGATTTCTCGCACTTCACCGCGGTCGAAGACGAAGAGTTGCAGGATATCGAGGGCATCATTAACAAGGAAGTGCTGCGCAACCAGATCGTCGAGACCATCACCGACGTGCCGATCGACGAGGCCATCGGCCAGTATCACGCGATGGCGCTTTTCGGCGAAAAATATGGAGACAAGGTGCGCGTGGTGCGTGTCGGCGATTTCTCCACCGAACTTTGCGGCGGCACGCACACGGGCGCGACCGGCGAGATTGGGCTGATCAAGATTTTGAAGGAAGGCAGCGTGTCGTCGGGCGTGCGCAGGGTGGAAGCGATCACGGGTTTGGGATCGCTTGCCCACTTTAGAAAAGATCACGAGTTAGAAGTGGTGGTGTCAACGTTCGCCTCTCCCACCTTTGCGCACAAACCGCGCAAAGATGGGGCACCCTCTTCAATTGAGATCCAAGCACAAGCGGAAGAAGCATCCCCGGCCGCGGCTTTGAAGGCGGAACTTGACAAGAAGGACTCGGAAATCAAGCGGCTTACGCGCGAACTGGATTCGGTGCGGATGAAGTCGGCGTCGTCTTCTACGGCGAACATCGGCGATCAGATCAAAGATGTGAAGGGCGTGAAGGTTCTGGCACATCGCGTGGACAATCTGGAGCGGGCACAGATGCGCACGCTGGTCGATCAGCTACGCGACAAGATCGGCTCGGGCGTCGTGGTGCTGGGGTCGGCCTCGAACGGCAACGTGTCGTTGATCGTCGGCGTCACCAAGGACCTCATCAGCAAAGTGCAAGCGGGAAAAGTCATAGGCCCCGTGGCGCAAAAAGTCGGCGGCAAGGGCGGAGGACGTCCCGATCTCGCCGAGGCCGGAGGAAAAGACGCCGCCGCGCTGGATTCCGCGCTGAACGGGGCTTACGCGGTAGTGGAGTCGCTGCTGGCATGAACGCTCCCGGCAAGTCCATCGAAGAGCGCCTGCACTTCGTCAAGCACAAGGGCCATGCGATTTACGTCATCGACTTCACGCACTGCGCGGAGAAGGAGATGTTGTTACTGCTCGACCTGATTCGCGCCGATATCGCTCGCCATGAGCCGCACTCCATGCTGACGCTTGCCGATTTCACCGGCGCAGAGGTTGACAAGAACGTGGCCACGCGAATCAAAGAAGTTCTCGTACTCGACCGTCCGTACGTGAAGCGGGCGGCGTGGGTAGGGACGGAAAACATGCCGCACATTTTTTACGAACACTTCAAGAATTTTTCGCAGCGCGACTTGCCTACCTTCAAGACGCGAGAGGAAGCCATGGAGTGGCTAGTCCAGGACTGAATCGCAATCCGACGGGTCCGGCATTCTGGTTCGCGCGCTCGCTTACGGTGCGAGCGACTGGTCCAGAGTCTGATGCAAGAGCTCCACGAGTTTTTGAAAAGCGCGCTCGGCCTGGGGCTGGTTGTAAACCGGGCTGTCCGACGACGTCCAACTGTGGTAGGCGTCCTTGTAGGTTTCGCTTTCGTATTTTCCGCCCCAGCGTTCGAGAGCTTCATCTAGCTTGGCAATGGCCTGCTCCGGCATGCTGCGGTCGTTAGTGGCATGGCCAAAATACAGGCGCGCTTTGATTCGAGGCAGCGCCAGGTGAGGACTGGTGGGCGCATCCGTGTACAGGCCCCCGCCATGAAAAGACGCAGTGGCTGCGACCTTGTCGGGCCGCGCGGCGGCCGCGAACATTGCCATCTTTCCGCTGAAGCAGTAGCCTATCACTCCGATCATGCCCGGGCCTGTGCAATTCTGCGACAGCAGGTAATCGATGTAGGTGGATGCATCGCCCTCAATGCGTTCCGGAGTTAGCGGAGTGCTCAACTCCGCCATGCGTTTTTTCCTCCCCTCCTCGTCCAGGGTTCGCAGGGCAGGGAGCGGCGCGCGACCGGTACGGTAGAAAATATTCGGCATGAGAACGGCATA
Organism: Candidatus Sulfotelmatobacter sp.; assembly: GCA_049279555.1. Lineage (GTDB taxonomy): Bacteria > Acidobacteriota > Terriglobia > Terriglobales > Acidobacteriaceae > Sulfotelmatobacter. The sequence continues at coordinate 1,950 of JBAPOI010000498.1, read as the reverse complement.
GCCCTCTTTCGACAATCGCGCAGCGGATTCGCGGTTGGCGGCGCGGATGCCTCCAATATCGGTGAGATAGAGAACGCCCGGCCATTTGCCTTCTCCCTCCGGGCAATAGAAAACGCTATCGCTGCTGCCTTGCTGCATCGGAATTTCGAGTTCACGTTCAGGCATGGTGGGGCTTGTCTCCTGTCTTGGATTGCGGAAGGTCGAGCCGTCGCGCTCTGCTTGCGGTGTTTCGATGCTGCGTGGCGCTCGCAGGATGCTGCGCCTTAGAGGATCGACAGTCTTGCTCAGCTTCTCCACTTCAACGTAACCGGCCCCGTCATCGGATGCTTCATCTCTCCGCCGGTACGTTTCGCTTCGAGATGAGCGGCCTTCAATTGGAAATACCATTTCGCAGGACGGTCGGCGTCGTCGATCAGCATGAGATGCGGATTGTGGCTCAGGCCTTCGGCTTGCAGTTCCATGGTGCGGCGGTCTTGTTCGACGAATTTTGCGAAGACGAACTTCAGCAATTCCGCGCCGAATGGGAACCAGCAGAAGATATTCCAGGCGGCGACCACATCGATACGGCATTGATTGCGGGTGATGGGCGTCACGGTCGTCAGCGAGGAGAACCAATACTTTCCCGCGCGAATGGTCTCGCGGCGCAGGTTGGGAAGTACGAAGTCGATCGTGGTTGTGATCGAATCGGCGTCGGCATAGAGGCGCAAAAGCTTATAGGGCGCGGAGTTTGAACTGGGCGTGTGGGCGCTCATGCGAAAGCCGTTGGCAATTGGCTCAAAGTTTTTCTTCTTCTCGTGAATGCTGTGGCGGCTGCGCCACCACCATGCCTGATGCACAAATGGCCCATGCGCCGGATCCATCAGCCCGATGATTCCGTGATCGATGCTGACCGGCATGTCTGCAGTAAGGTAAGCGAGTTTATATTTTTCTTTTCCCAGCGCCCCGAACTTCTCGACCTTGGGCGCGGCGTCGGGGGCCTCTTGCGGCTCAGTAAATCCCGCGCCCGGCGGGCCGGGGTCGGGCATGTAGACCCAAACAAAGCCATCCTGCTCTTCGCACGGATAGCTGCCGGCGTAAATGCGTTCGACCTTCAAATTTTGATCTGCGGTCAGTGACGGAATGTGCTGGCACTGGCCATTGTGAGCGTCGAAGGTCCAACCATGATAGGAGCATTCGATATTTTCTCCATCGAACTTGCCGCAGTTGAGCGGCATGCCACGGTGCGGGCAGGCATCGCGAAGAGCGAAGGGATGTCCCAGGCGATCGCGTCCGATCACGAGCGGAATCTCAAGCAGCATCGCTTTCTGCAGCCGACTGCGCTGGACGCGGTCGGCAGGCAGAGCTCGATACCAGAAGCCAGTGAGCATCAGCGAATCGGGCATCTGGCGCTGCGGGGAGTCAAGTTCAGGCATGGGTTAGAAATTGCTGGATATTGATTTTAGCGTGCCGATGGAAACACATATGCTAGCATTCGCTGAACTTTCAGCGCCTAGCGAATTCGTGGAGGAGCCCCCATGGAATTTATCGGTCATTTTCGCAGGCTAACCCCGGTGCAGCGAAATACGTTCATCGCCTGTTTTCTGGGCTGGACGCTGGACGCATTTGATTTCTTCATTCTTACCTTTTGCGTCAGCGCCATTGCCACGCAATTTCAGGCAAAAGTTTCCGCGGTCGCAGAGGCAATCTTCCTGACGCTGGCGATGCGGCCGGTGGGCGCGTTTCTGTTTGGAGTGATGGCCGACCGATTCGGGCGGCGGCTCACGCTGATGGTAGACATCATTGCGTACTCGGTATTTGAGCTCGCTTCGGCCTTCGCTCCCTCGTTGAAGGTCCTGCTCATCATGCGGGCATTGTTTGGGATCGCGATGGGCGGAGAGTGGGGCGTGGGCGCAGCCCTGGCATTTGAAACATTGCCTGCGGAAGGACGCGGATTTTTCTCCGGCCTTTTAC
>JBAPOI010000497.1:0-1592 GCA_049279555.1 Candidatus Sulfotelmatobacter sp. | reverse complement strand
ACCTGTTGCAGGATGGGTTTGGCGCGAATCCCTGTTTTCGCGCGCTGATTGCAGACTGGGATGGGCAGACTGCAGGGTACGCTCTCTTTTTTGGCTCCTACTCGACCTGGGCGGGGCGGAGATTGTTTCTAGAGGATCTGTTTGTGCGAGAGCCGTTTCGCGGCCGAGGGATTGGGACGGCGTTGCTAGCTTCCGTCGCACGCATTGCGGTGCGGGAAAACTGTTACGGAGTGCAGTGGGAGGTGCTCAACTGGAATGAGAAGGCGATCGAACTTTACAAGTCTTTGGGGGCTGAGTTCCTCGACCAGTGGCGGCCGGTGTTGCTGAAGGACGGCGCACTACGACAGCTGGCAGAGAAGGCATCGTGAGCGCGCGTGTTCGCATTATCGGAGCCGGATTGGCTGGCTCGGAGGCGGCGTGGCAGTGCGCACGTCGCGGAGTAGAAGTGGAATTGTTCGAAATGCGCCCTGCGCATTCGACTCCTGCGCATCAGACAGCTGACTTTGCGGAACTCGTCTGCTCGAATTCGCTGAAGTCGGATAGCGAAAACACCGCCCCGTGGCTCTTGAAGGAAGAAATGCGGCGGGCCGGTTCGCTGCTGCTGCAGATCGCCCGCCAGTGTGCGGTTCCGGCGGGGCATGCGCTGGCTGTGGACCGCGTTGTGTTCGCGGCGAAGGTCACGGAAGCAATTTCGCAGGAACGCCACATCACCGTTCGGCGCGAAGAAGTCGCCACCCTCGACGCTACAGATCAAATCACCATCGTCGCTACGGGACCCCTCACTTCTGAAACGCTGGCGGTCGAAGTTACCCGCTTAAGCTCGCCCCAAGGAGTGCCCGGGCCCGAACCAGCAGCCTCCGGCATCTCACAAACCCCGCGCCTGTACTTTTACGATTCCATCAGTCCAATCGTCGAAGCCGATTCGATCGACATGTCCCGCGTGTATATGGCGGCTCGCTACGACAAAGGCACGGCGGATTACATCAACTGCCCCATGACTCGCGAAGAGTACGACGTCTTTTATGACGCCTTGCTAGCCGCGCACTCGGTGGAGGATCGCGACTGGGAAAAATTGAATTACTTCGAAAGCTGCCTGCCCATCGAGGAAATCGCGCGGCGTGGCCCCGACACCCTACGCTTCGGCCCCATGAAGCCGGTGGGATTAAAAGATCCGCGTACCGGGAAAATGCCTTATGCGGTCGTGCAGCTGCGTCAGGAAAACCTGCGCGCGGACTCCTACAACCTGGTCGGCTTCCAGAATCATTTGAAGTTTGGCGAGCAGGCGCGCGTGCTGCGCATGATTCCGGGACTCGAGAATGCCCGTTTTCTCCGCTACGGCCAGATTCACCGCAACACCTATATCAACGGTCCGGCCTTGTTGCAGGAAACCCTGCAGATGAAGGCTCACCCTCGAATTTTTTTTGCCGGTCAGATTTGCGGCGTAGAGGGCTATGTCGAATCCATTGCGACCGGCTTAATGGCGGGCATGCACGCAGCCGCCATCGCCCTCGGCGAGCACCCCGTCGCGCCCCCAAGAGCTTCAGCGTTTGGATCTCTGGTTCATTATGTTGCTCATGCCGACCCCTCCAACT
>JBAPOI010000496.1:0-5344 GCA_049279555.1 Candidatus Sulfotelmatobacter sp. | reverse complement strand
CAGCACCCGAATCAACTCACACCACTCAATCAGCTCGTGGACGCGATTCCGGCTGATCCACCATCGCGCCACAATTTTGAACTTCTGGTGCGTGCTTATCTGCAAGCTCCCGCCACGCGGTTGCGGGAAGAAACCCAACTTACTTCTACGTTCCGAGCCTGGATCGGCGCAGAGCCTGAAATTATGCGCTTGATGGCTGGCTCGCCCACGCTCGGTTACGGAGAGTCGCGAGTGCAGCAACTTGCCGAACTCGGCGCAGTGGGTCTCGAAGGGGTCTCCTACCTTTCATCGGGATTACCTGCGCCTGCGGGTTGGAAAGCTTCGCGAATAGCCATCCTGGACGAAGTCGAGAAATCACAAGCGCTGGTTCGCTTCACCGTTACCAAGCCGCTGCGCGATCTAGTCGGCGCGGTCCCTGAGGCACCGAGCAAGTAAATCGGCAATGCCAGCAGTCTGCGGAAAACTTTTTCGGGCAGGTTTTGGGAAGGGCGCGACTTCAGTCGTGCCGTTAAGTTCCCGAAAATCACCCGCACTTTAGCGCCTGCGGTCCGCCTTCTGAGCCAAAGTGACGTTTTCCGCAGCCTGCTCTCGATTAAAGACATGCCGACTTTGCCTAGTCAGCTGCGGCAATGCTTCTCTTCAGCTTAACCACCAAATCCCTTAGCGACCCAGGCCTGCAGCCATAGTCTTCACCATGGTTCCATTTGCGTCGTCGTCTTTCAGGGCCCAAACATAAGCGCCGCCCAGACCTCCTGGGACTTTCAGGTTTATGTAGATCATCTTCAGAGCAGCGGTGAAGGGATCGTCGTAGGTGTAGAAGGTCCCACCGTTTGGATCGTACAGAGAAATCGCAACTCTCCGCGGGTCGAAGTAATTGCTGTAGCCGTTGGCTGTGAGCGTGGAGAGCGTCGAATAGGTCAAGAGTCCGGGAGTTAACAGGGTGTCGCAACCCGGCGTATTGCCGCTGATGTCCGTACACACAGCAGTGCCATTCGCCAACAGGACCGGAGAAGGCCCGGTTGAGTTCTGATACAAGCCGTGGTTCACGTTAGGAGCGCCAGTCCAGCCGGCGCCATAGAGAGGCAACCCCATCGTGTACTTCGATGCTGGCACGCCAGCCTTGAGATAGGCATTCACGGTGTCGTCGATGTCGAGTTGCTGGCCATACAGCGGGTTCTGGTGCGAATCGAATAGCGGCGATGCGTCATTAGTTTGCGTGACCCATGAGCCGGAATAGTTGTATCCATCGATTGTTATGAAATCCACTTGCTTAGCAGCATCTCGAAGATCGATGTTGACATAGTTCTGCGCTCCAGCTGGTCCATCGAACGACAGGCTATATTGCTTCCCGGTCGTTTTGCTCAAGGCATTCAGCTGGTTGCGGAACTCTTTCAGCAGGGCGGTAAAGTTCTGTGTGTCGGTCGCCGTGGGGAATTCCCAATCGATATTGAAACCGTCAAACAAGCCGGGGGCAGTGATGCCTGCGGCGATATTTCCGTTGATAAACATATCGATGCAGGAAGCGGCAAGGGCTTGGCGTCCTGCGGCGGTGCTGGCGGCGCTGACGAAGGCCGCAGTGTTGGCAGCGGACGCCCCTCCCAAAGACATCAGCACTTTCAGATTGGGATGCAGTCCTTTGAGTTGTTGAATGGCCGCAAAATTTCCATAGAGCGGTCCCGGATAAGGGGTGCCGTTTACGCTGGGCAGGTATGGCGATTGATAGTCGGCCCACGTGTCGGCAATCGCGCATGCTGGCGCCGGAGTCGTCGTCACATTGCCGAAGGCGTAGAGCAGGTGCGTCAGTTTGTTGGCCACACCATTCTGTTGAAGGTTCGCGATGTTGTAGCCGGCGTAGTAGATACTCCACTCTTCGAAGTATCCCCCGAGAATCTTGCCTTGACTATTTTTTTCGGCGAAGGAGGGGGAGATGCATGCAACGAGGGTCAACAGGGTGAGCAAAGCAACTCGGATCAGGCGCGGCAGGGAATAGCTCGACATGAGAAATGCCTCCACAAATTCGTAAAGTACGAACCGGCGGAGTATAGAGCTATATAGCGGAATTTGCAATACCAGACTTTCGGAAGCTCGATACGATGCATAAATCGGAAGTACATCGAGAGTCTAGGGTCGCAGGGTTGCATGTGCCGTGTAGCTAGATCACCGCCAAGTGTCGTCAAAACAAAAATCAACCGCCGACAAAAGTAAAGGCAAGCTGGCTTATTAGCCAGCCTGCCTTCGTGTTTTATCGCTGACAGATCCCTACGGGTTGAGATCGTTCGCGATGGCTTTGGTAAGGTCTCCGTTCGGGTCATCGTCTTTTACCGCCCAAACGTAGCCGCCACCCAAGCCGTTGGCTTTGATGTAGTTCACCTTGCACTGTACCGACTGAGCATTGTCGTAGCTGAAGGCGGTGTTGGTGGTTGCGTTGAACATACGGGCCACGCAGCGGGTTGCGTCGTAGCTGGAGGTGAACCCGTGGTTCAGCAGGTTTACGATTGTCCCGTAGGTCGCCAGTCCGTCGACCAACAGGAAGTCGCATCCTGCCGCCGGACTACCCTGGTTCTGACCTGACGGGCAAAGGCCCACTCCGTTGGCATTGGGTACCGGAGAAGTTCCGTTCGGGGTTTGAGTTCCCGATCCATCCAAAACTCCGGTTGCGTTCTGATACATACCGCTGTTCGCCGAGGTTAGACCTCCGGCCCAGCCGGCACCATAGAGCGGGAAGCCCATGGTGTACTTGGCTGGTGTTGCGCCGTGCGCCAGATAATACTGTACGGTTGCGTCAATCGTGTCACCCTTTCCGTACAGCGGACTGGCAGTTTCGTCGTACAGCGGAGAGGCGTCATTCGTAGCATTGGACCAGTCTCCGGCGTAGTTGTAGCCATCGACATTCATGTAGTCCAACACCGCGTTCAGACCCGCGATGTTGATTGTGTCGTAGCCACCATCGTTGCCCGAGTCCAACCCCGCGCCCGGAGTTGCCGGACCGGCAGCCAAATCGGCCACTACCTGATACGTCCTGCCGGTCGTTCCCGACAACGTAGTCAGCTCGTTGCGGAACTCCGTCATCAACGCAGTGAAGTTAGCCGTATCGTTTGCGTTGGGGAACTCCCAGTCGATGTCGAAGCCATCGAAGAGAGTACCGGTAGAGACACCCGAGGCGATATTGCCCTGGATGAACATGTTGACGCACGAACCAACAAACGCCTGGCGTTGAGCCTGCGTGCTGGCTGCGAGATCGAAGAGTTGGTTGTAAGTGGGGGGATTCCATCCGCCGATAGAGATCAACACCTTCAAGTTGGGATGGAGCTGCTTGAGTTGCACGAGCGCACCAAAGTTGCCCTGCAGTGGCGCCGTGGCCGCAGTAGCGCCGGGCACTTGCGGGACGACTTTCTGATAATCGGCGTAAGTGTCGGCGAGCGCGCAATTGACGTTGCTGCCGTTCGCGATTGGCTTGGCAAAGGCATAGATGACGTGTGTGAGGACGCTGGCTACGCCATTGTTCTGTAGGTCTGCGACGGCCGCGTTGGAGTAGTAAGTTTCCCACTCTTCGAGCCATCCGCCCACGAACAAATTGGTAAGCGCGGTTGTCGTTACGTTTACAGCCGAACTTGCGCCCGACGTTCCGGCAAAGTCACTCGCTTCAACCGTAAAGGTATAAGTGGTCGAAGGCGAAAGGTTAGCCGGTGTGTAGGACGTTGTGGTTGTAGTTCCGACCGCAGTCCCGTTCTGCAGCACCGTGTAGTTGGTGATGGTGCAGCCGGTAGGAGGAGTGACCGCGTTCCACCTCAGGTTTGTGCTGGAATCGGTCGTGCCCGAAGCCGCCAATCCCGTCGGAGCGCTTGGCTTGGTCGCACACGAGCTTGCAAGAGTCGTCACATTCACCACCGAACTCGCGGCTGAGGTGCCGGCCGCGTCTGTCGCCTCCACCGTAAAGCTATAAGTGGTCGAAGGCGTGAGGCCGGTTACAGCGTCGGAGGTTGTCGTCGGTGAGGCGATCAATGCGGCGTTCTGCAGAACTTTGTAGCTGACAGTGCATCCTGCAGGTGGTGTAACCGCATTCCAGTTCAGGTTTGTGCTGGATTGCGTCGTGCCGGAGGCTGCCAATCCAGTCGGAACAGCTGGCGCAGCCGAGCATGTCGAACAAGGACCAGTCGCAGTCCAAGGTTCGCCGCTGCCAGCCCCGCCATTGTTGGTCGCGGGATTGTTGTTCTGCGTCCAGTAATTGGCGACGTAGTTTTCTCCGCTCTCGCTTGCCGTCATGCCTGCGGTATAGACCTGAGTGGAGCTCCATGCCGTGGCGCACGATCCGCCACCACCGCCCGATAGCGTGGTCACACTCACCGCCGAACTTGGAGATGATGCACCATTCGCGTCCATTGCCTCAACCGTGAAGCTGTAGGTCGTTGAAGGCGAAAGTCCACTGACTGCGAACGTTGTGCCGCTTGAGGTTCCAACCGAAGATCCGTTCTTCAGAATGGCGTAGTTGCTGATCGTGCAACCCGTGGGCGGAGTTACTGCGTTCCAGCTCAAACTCGTGCCTGAGCTCGTTGTGCCTGAGGCAGCCAGACCTGTAGGCGCGTTGGGAGAGGTTGCGCAAGTGCCGCCGCCGCTTCCGCCGGTTCCGCTGAGAGCCGCGGTTTGCGTGCCACTGTCGGTCACTGTGAGAGTGCCGCTGGCCGCGCCGGACGCAGTTGGAGCGAAATACACGTAGATGGGGCAAGAGCCGCTAGCGGCCACCGAAGATCCGCAATTACTCGATACCACGAATGGGCCGCTCACAGTAACGCTACTGATGCTCACGGACGAGCTGCCGCTGTTGGCGAGTGTGAAAGTTTCCCACGCGGTGCCTGTGCCGACCGGGGTGCTTCCAAAATTGTAGCTCGATGGGCTTAGAGTGACTGCCGCTTGCGCCAACAGCGAAACCGAGAATAAGACGCAGAGCAGGGAGGAGAAAACTAAAGCGCGCTTCATGGTAGCTCCTTATTTCGGGGGACGTGCCGGAGCGATCCGCCCGCGGTTGGGTGATTGAGAAAAGAGTCCGGCTGCGATTGCATCGGACTCCGCGTCGTGCAAGTCAGCTGTATTCAGCACTCATGGAAGATTCACATTTCCTAACTGCTCTATAGCACTAATGGGAAAAAAGCGTACTCCGCATGAGCACCCAAGTCAAGAAACTTTTTTTCTGTTGCGCAATCCGAACTACAGGTGAATCGAGCGAGGCGCTAATCAGTAGAAGGTGTGGGGCGTGTAAGCGGCGGAGCAGGTTTCTTTTGGAGTGTGGAAAAATGGCGACTTAGGAACAATCTTGTTACGAAAACCGAACTTGATGCGGAGGGTGATG
>JBAPOI010000495.1:0-2489 GCA_049279555.1 Candidatus Sulfotelmatobacter sp. | reverse complement strand
CCCTTCGCCCGCCCATTCGACCGCATCCTCGTCGACGCGCCATGCTCCGGCACCGGCACGCTCGCGCGCCATCCGGAAATTCGCTGGCGACTGCACGCCGAGCAGTTCCCGGAATTTCACGCGTTGCAAGTGGCAATGCTTTCCTCCGCGCTCAAGCAGCTCGCCCCGGGCGGCAGGCTGGTCTATTCCACATGCTCCATGGAGCCGGAGGAAAACGAGAAGGTCGTCGGAGAGGCTCTAGCCGCCGCGCCGGAAATCAAGCAAGTCGTCGCAAAAGAAATCGCGAACACTCTGATGGCCCGCACCGCACCAGGAATCGACCCGCACAATCTCATCGATCCCACCGGCCAGTTCCGCATTTCTCCAGCCGACCATAAAACCGACGGCTTCTTCGCCGCCGTCCTAACAAAATCCTGATTCACGAGCACAGTCGCGGCCACATCACCCGGTAGCCACGACGAGCGTCTCATCTCGTCGTGGGCCTCCCGACCGAGTCAGCTCGATGTTCCCGCCCCCTTGCATTCCTGCCTCACTGTCTCACTGCCTCCCTGACTCACTGCCCCTGCCGTCCCACCGTGCCTCTGTGTCTCCGTGGCTAACCCCCTCGCGTTGAAGGCAATCCACCACCATGCTAGGCTCATCTTCTCATGAGCCCACGCATGACTTTTCGCGAGCGCCTCGAATGGATTTTCCGGATGGCGCTACTGCTCTTCATTCTCGCTTCGGTGGGTTTTCTCAGCGCGCTGATGGCAGTGCGCTTCACGATTCAGGGGCGCGAAGTTGCCATCCCCGATGTGGTCGGCAAAAAAGCCGTGGACGCCCAGCAAATCCTGCAAGGCCGCGGCATCCACATCCGCATCGAGGACCACATCTACAGCCCGCTGCCCGTTGACGACGTCGTCCGCCAGAGTCCGCCCGCCGGCATGCGCGTGAAGGTCGGCCAATATGCGCACGTGGTGCTGAGCCTCGGCCCGCAGAAAGCTACAATACCCCTGCTCGAACAACGCAGCCTCCGCGCCGCGCGAATCGAATTGCTCCGCAGCGGCATGCAAATTGGCGAGATCTCCTCCGTGTATCTTCCCGGCTCGATCGAAGAAACCGTTCTCCGCCAGGATCCCGCTCCGGGTAAATCAGACGCCACCAGCCCGCATGTAAATCTTCTCGTCTCGCTCGGCACTCGTCCTGAGGCGTACGCGATGCCAGAACTCGCCGGCCTCACGCTCGCCGAAGCCGAAGGAAGGATGTCCGCCACGGGCCTCAAACTCGGCAAGCTCACATTTTCGCCCACCTCGGGAACGCAGCACGGCATCGTTCTCACCCAGCCGCTTCCGCGCGGCAGCCGCGTGCAGGCAGGCACGCCCATCGACCTCCAGCTCGCGCAATAGCCCGCAATTTCTTGTGCTAAACTTCCCGCTGGCCACATGACCTACGCACGCATCGAAATCGCGCCGTCGATCCTGGCATCGAATTTCGCCAAGCTCGGCGATGAAATCCGGGCCGCCGAAGAGGGCGGTGCCGACGTCCTCCACGTGGACGTGATGGACGGCCATTTCGTCCCCAACATCTCCATCGGAATTCCCGTGGTAGCCTCCCTGCGCAAAGCAACCCGCCTGCCCCTCGACGTGCATCTCATGATCGAACGGCCGGAGGACTACATCGCCGAATTCGTGCGCGCGGGCGCCGACCGCGTCCTGGTGCATCAGGAAGCCACCGTGCACCTCGACCGGGCCCTCGCCATGATTCGCGAGCACGGCGCGCAGGCTGGAGCGGTGATTAACCCGGCTACGCCCGTCGCGATGCTGGGGGAAGTGCTCGACAAGGTTGACACCGTGCTGGTGATGTCCGTGAATCCGGGATTCGGCGGCCAAAAATTTATTCCCGGGGCGATCGGAAAAATTCGCCAGCTCAATGAGTGGCGCGCGCGATATAATGCAGGCTTCCGGATCGAAGTGGACGGGGGCGTTGATCTGGAGAATATCGCGGAACTGGCTCAGGCCGGCGTGAACACATTTGTCGCGGGGACTTCGATCTTTCACACAGCCGACCCGGCCGATTCCGCACGCCAATTGCGCAAGCTTGCAACCAACGCTCTCAGCCAGAAAGTGTGACGCGAGAGCCTAACGACAGAACGAAAGCGATCCGGCCCAGCATTCATCATGGCGGGAGAATAATGAAAAAACGGCATTTTCTGATCGCATTACTCGGCCTCGTAATCCTCGGCGGCGTCTGCACAGATGCCGGCGCTCAATTCAAAAAACTTACGAAAAAGAAACCGCCGGCCAAGGCCACCGACAAGGAACTCTCCACTTCCGCCGAGCCCGACAAAATTCTCTACGACCGCGCGCTCGCCGACGTCAAGCACGGCCGCTACACCGAGGGGCGTCTTTCTCTGCAAACGCTCATCAACACCTACCCCGACAGCGAATACCTCGCCAAGGCAAAACTCGCCGTCGCCGATTCCTATTACAAAGAAGGCGGCACATCCAACC
>JBAPOI010000494.1:0-11354 GCA_049279555.1 Candidatus Sulfotelmatobacter sp. | reverse complement strand
TTCGAGGCCAAAGCGCATCTTGATTACTTTTTCTTCGCGCGGGGTCAGCGTGCGCAGGACCTGTCCGGTCTGGTCCTTGAGGTTCACGTTGATCACGGCCTCGGCGGGCGAGACTACGGCGCGGTCTTCGATGAAGTCGCCGAGATGCGAATCTTCCTCTTCGCCGATTGGAGTTTCGAGGGAGATGGGCTCCTGCGCGATCTTCAAAACCTTCCGCACTTTCGCGACGGGAATATCCATTCTCTTGGCGATTTCTTCCGAAGTAGGTTCGCGTCCCAGCTCCTGCACCAGCTGCCGCGAGGTGCGAATCAGCTTGTTGATGGTTTCGATCATGTGGACCGGGATGCGAATCGTACGCGCCTGATCGGCGATGGCACGAGTAATCGCCTGCCGAATCCACCATGTGGCATACGTCGAAAACTTATAGCCGCGGCGGTATTCGAATTTGTCGACGGCTTTCATCAGGCCGATGTTCCCTTCCTGAATCAAGTCGAGAAACTGCAGGCCGCGGTTGGTGTACTTTTTTGCGATCGAAACCACGAGACGGAGGTTGGCCTCGATCAGCTCGCGCTTGGCCTGCTCCGCGTCCATGTCGCCCTGGATGATTTCGCGCTGCGTCCGCTTGATCTCCTGGAACAACAGTCCGGCTTCGACCTCGAGCTTTTCGATTTCGCTGCGTACCGCACGCGCCTGGCGGCGGTATTCTTTTTTCTGGTCTTCGCTGCGGGTGGCGTCGGCCTTGCGTTCCAGGTTACCGGCCTGCCGGTCGAGCGAGCGCATGCTGTCGACGGTTTTGTTGACCCGGTCGATCAGGCGCTTGCGCTCGGCATTGGTGAATCCCAGCTTGCGCACCGCACGCGAAACCCGCACGATGGCGCGGGCCAGGTTGCGGCGGGCGCGGCGATGATCCTTAGGACGCTTTTTCTGCGAGACTTCCGCGTACTTTTCCTGCACCACGGCGACTTTTTTGTAGAGCTTCGCCATGGCATCGATCTTGCCGGTAAATTCGTTCAACCGGTTCTGCAGGATTTCGTCGGTGATCTCTTCCTCGTCGAAGGTGACGACCTCTTTGATGGAGCGCACACCTTTCTTGAGGTCTTCGCCCATGGCGAGCAGTTCGTGGATCACAATCGGCGACCGCGAGAGAGCCTTGAGCACGCGCAACTGGCCGCACTCGATGCGCTTGGCGATTTCTACTTCGCCTTCGCGCGTGAGTAGTGGAACGGTTCCCATCTCGCGCAGATACATGCGGACGGGGTCATTGGTTTTTTCGAGCGCGCCGGGAGTGAGGTCGAGTTCAACGTCCTCGCCCTCTTCGTTTTCGTCACTTTTGTCGAGCGCCGCGGAAGGCAGCTTTGGGCCTTCCAGCACATCGATGCCTTGCGTACCGATCGTCGTCAGCAGGTCGTCGAGGTCTTCGGGACTGTGCACGTCATGCGGTATGAGATCGTTTACCTGGTCATACGTGAGATATCCCTTTTCTTTACCGGCATCGACCAGCTTTTTAATGTCATCGTACTTGTCTTCAAGAGCCAAAATGAGGTGTCCTCAAATTCGTCAATTCGCCCGCGAGGGAGCGTATGGTAATGTCTTTACTGGTGGGAATCTGGGTTAGCGCGGAGTTGTGCACCTAGCACAAACTTTCAGAGTTTAGCACATAAGTGTTGACTCGTCTATCAGTTGCCGCGCCAATCTTCCCTTCGCCCGCCGCTATCTCTAACTCTGCTAAATACTTAGATGGTCTGAGAGGCCGTTTTGTTTCATGCACTTTTCTGGTTTCCGAGGGCATTTCTCAACCCATCTTCTGCCAGGCTTGGGTCTCTTAGCGCACGGCTTAGCCGCTCCACTTCAACCAGCAACTCTTTCATGCGGGCGCGGTCGTCACTGAGTCCAGGCTTTTTCAGCTCGCGCTGGGTTTGCTCCAGCTTGCGCCGCAGATGGATTTTGCGCAGCGCGCGCACGGCTCCCTCTAGCCGCTCCGCCGTAAGTTCTTCGTTTTCTTTCAATAGGATGGAAGCCAGCATCCGGCGCTCGGCGTCTGAGCAGGGCACTTCCATCACATCGGCAACTTCGGCTCCGGCATTGAGCAGGGCTTCGACCAGCGACTCCGTCGCCAGCCCGCGATGCAGCCCTTCGCCGTGAAGGGCGTACTCCGCCTGGCGAGCGGGATCAAACTCCTCGTCTTTGACAACGTCACGGGCGCCGTCGCGAGCGGAAAGGTGCTCTGCCCCGGGTAGCAGCTGGCGAGCTGAAGCCAGCGCGCGGACGAGAATGCGCTCGGCGTCGGTGATCTGCGCCTCGGCTGGAGCCTTCACCGTTGTGGCCGAACGCTGCGCGGCTACGTGCCGCAACTCCTGCCGTAATACGGCGGAATCGATGCCCAGCTTCTGCGCGATCTCCTGACTCAGCTCGTCGCGGACAATGCGGCTGGGCACGCGCTGAATGTGAGGCAGCAGGTAGTTCACGGCTTTCACTTTGCCTTCAGGGCTGCGTACTTGAAAATGCGCGCGCGCGCGATCGATGAGGTAATCGAAATATTTTTGTGAGCTTCGCAGCGCTTCGCCATAAGCTTCTTTCCCTTTGCGGCGGATATAGAGATCGGGATCAAATCCCTGCTCGAGGGTGAGCACTTTGATGTTGAATTCTTCTTCCACCAGCAGCCCCAGGGTGCGCTCGGTTGCTTTGGCTCCGGCGGTATCCGGATCGAAGTTGACGACGGCATTCTTGCTGAAGCGGCCCAGCAGCTTCGCCTGGATTTCGGTGAAAGCCGTGCCCGAGCTGGCGATCACATTGTGAAATCCGGCGGCGTAGACGGAGATGCAATCCATCTGTCCCTCGACCAGGATCGCGTAATCCAGTTTGCGGATCGCTTCTTTCGCGTGGTCGAGATTGAACAGCACGCGCCCCTTGGAATAGATTCCGGTCTCAGGCGAATTCAAATACTTTGGCCCGGATTTTTCGTCGGTGGCAAGAGTTCGTCCGGTGAAGGCAATGATCTTTCCCGCGTCGTTGGCAATGGGAAACATGACGCGGTTGCGGAACTTGGAGTACATCGCCTGACGAGCTTCTGGCTTCTGGCTGCTAGCTTCCAGCTCTCCAGATTCACTGTCATTCCGAGCAGAGCGAGGGATCTTGGTGGAGTCTTCCTGTTTCCACGAGAACAGGCCGCTCTCGCGCAGGACTTCTTCGCTGAACTCGCCGGCGAGACGGTCGCGTAGAAGGAACCCGGAATCCGGGGCGTAGCCGATGCGAAAGCGCGCGATCGTTTCTTCATCTAACCCGCGACCGAGCAAATACTCGCGTGCCCGCGCTCCTTCGGGGCGCTTCAGGCATTCCTGAAAAAATGTGGCGGCGCGTTCTTGAATGTCGAACAACTGCGCGCGCAGTTTGCCCGCTCTGGCCTCTTCCGGACTCGAGTACGTAACCTTGGGCAGAGGAATCCCCAGCTTCTGCGCAACGAGACGGACAGATTCAGGGAAGGTGATGTTCTCGATCTTCTGCACAAATTTGAAAACATCCCCCTTTTCGTGGCAGCCAAAACAATAGAAAAACTGCTTGGTGGCATGCACCGAAAACGACGGGGTCTTTTCTCCATGAAACGGACAAAGCCCGGAATAGTTCTGCGCCCCAGCCTTCTTCAGCTTGATGTAATCGCCGATGATGCGGACAATATCCGCCTGCTGCTTCACCGTCTCTTTGAAATCGTCAGTGGTGGGCATGGATGAACAGCGGAGCTCGACACTTCTCCCTCTGGGATTGTGAGTGAGAAAGCCACTGTTGGGAATATACCGGAGGGGGATTGCTGTGGAGAAACTGTGGAATAAAAGCGTATCCCGTTGATGCCCTAGGAAAAGCTGCCGTTATTCACTGATCTTCTCTTCTGTCATGCTGAGCAAAGGTGGATCGTCCGTAGGACGATCCGCCGCAGCCGAAGCATCTCTACCGGCTGCACGGTCCTATCGCCCGCAGCGAAACTCTCCATCTGGTAAACCTAGCGCCAGAACACATATTTGTGCAGACTGCCGGTAAAACCGGTGCACAGAGGATCCGACAGGCTGCCGATGATGCAGGCGCAGTAGCTCCGCCGCTCGCGAGGAGTCGTAAGGGTAAAGGGATGCTTCGACTGCGAACCATCGTCCTTCGGACGATTGTTCTTCGTTCTGCATGACAAGATCTACACTCTTAACTCCACCACCATCGCTCCACCCCCGCCCTCATTCTGCGGAGGCTCGGCTACTGACTCCACGTGCGGATGCGCTGCAGGACCTGCCGCAGACTCTATTAACCGCACTATCCCCTCTGTCATGCTGAGTGGAGAAGGAGCGTCCGAAGGACGATCCTTCGGAGTCGAAGCATCCCTAGCGGCGGCAAGGCTCTGCACCGCCCGCGGCAAAACTCTCCATCGGGTAAACCTAGCGCCAGAACACATGTTTGTGCAGGCTGCCGATGATGCAGGCGCAGTAGCTTCGCCGCTCGCGAGGAGGGTATAGGGATGCTTCGACTGCGAACCATCGTCCTTCGGACGATTGTTCTTCGCTCAGCATGACAGAGTGACTTTGATGTTGGTCCCATCTTAAGACGCGGCTTTGCCCGCATCATTGCTCTCCATCCACGGGTACCAGTCCTTGGCCAGGTCCAGCCATTGCGGATTCCGCAACTCAACTAGCGCGATCTTCTTCGCACGGGACCAACCTTTTAGCTGCTTCTCGCGCGCGATAGCTAGGTGGACATCGTCGTAAGAAGCCCAGTATAGAAGGCGTTCCACATCGTAGCGGTTGGTGAAACCTTCTTTCTGATGGAACTTATGTTCGAAAATTCGCTTGTGTAGATTGCCGGTGAAACCGATGTATAGGGTTCCCGACAAACTGCCCATGATGTACACGCAATAGCTTCGCCGCTCTCTCGCCGTCATGAGGGTATAGGGATGCTTCGGCCGCGAACAATCGTCCTTCGGACTATTCTCCTCCGCTCAGCATGATGAATCTACACCCGCAACTCGACTACTGTCGCCCCGCCGCCGCCCTCATTCTGCGGAGGCTCGGCTACTGACTCCACGTGGGGATGCTGTTGCAGCGCCTGCCGCAGCGCTTTGCGCAGGATGCCCATGCCGCTGCCGTGGACCACGCGCACGCGTGGCAAGCCGGCGAGAAAGGCGCGGTCGACAAATTTTTCGACTTCGCGGGTTGCGTCGTCCACGTTGTAGCCGATTACGTTGATTTCAGAGGGCGCGGTCTGATCGTCGTTCTCGTTATTCAGCGACACGGAAATTCCGCGCGCCCGCGCCGCTTTCACTGGAGAGTCACCCGAGCGGGCGGAGCTGAAGGCGTTAGTGATCACTTCGGCAATATCATCGCGCGCGATCTTCATCTTCATCACGCCCATCGACACTTCAAAGTGATCTTCATCCAGCTTGCGCGAAACTCTGGCGGAACGTCCCGTCGACTTCAGCTTGACGGTGTCGCCTTCGGCGACCTGCTTCACCACCTGGGGCTGCGCGTGGGGATCGTCGCGGTCGGCGCCGCTAGCGTGCGCTACCACGGTGGAATCGAACTGCTCGCGAAATTCTCGACGCAATTTGGCAATCTGGCGCTCGGCGCTCTTGGCAACTTTCTGGGCCGCAGCTTTGTCCTGGATCGCGCTCACCGCTTCGCGCGCGTGATATTCGAAATCGCGCAGCACGCTCTCGAGCTTCTTTTCCATCTCGCGGACCTTCGACTGCTGATCTTTTTTCCCTTCAACCGCCAGGCGATTCTTTTCGCGTTCAAGATCTTGTTCGCCCGCCCGCAGACGCAACCGCTCGCTCTCCGCTTCGCGCAGGTTGGCATGAAGCCGGTCGAGAAATTCGCCGACATCGCGGGCCTGCGTGCCGAGGCGCGCTCGCGCTCCGTCGATGATCGCCGGATTCAGCCCGAGCCGCTGCGCGATGTTGATTCCGGCAGACGCTCCGGGCACTCCCATTTTTAGTTCGTAGGTTGGTTGCAGTGTGGTTTCGTTGAAGCCCACTGACGCGTTGATCACACCGGGAGTGTTGGCACCGTAGACTTTCAGCGAAGTGTGGTGTGTAGAAATCACGGTCATGCAGCCGATGTGGCGAAAGTGTCCGGCAATCGCGACGGCGAGCGCAGCGCCTTCTTCGGGATCGGTCGCGGAACCCAGCTCATCCAGCAGAACCAGCGACTGCGCGGTTGCGGTGCGGGAAATGAAATCGATGTTGGTGACGTGCGCGGAGAAGGTGGAAAGATTCTGTTCGATGGATTGGTAGTCGCCGATATCGGCCAGCACCGCGTCGAATACCGGCATTTCCGCGCGATCCGCGGGGACCGGAAGGCCTGATTGCGCCATCAGGGCGAGAAGGCCCATAGTTTTGAGAGTGATTGTTTTGCCGCCAGTGTTGGGACCGGTGATGACTAGCTGACGGCGGGCGCCTTCGAGTTCGACCGTGATGGGGATTACTTTGGCGTTTTTCAGCTTTAGGTTTCGCTCCAGCAGGGGATGGCGGGCGTTGTGCAGGAGGAGGCGAGCTGCGCTCGCGGACAGCCGAGGGCGGCTGTCCCCACATGAACCTTCCCCGCACGAATCCTGCTCGTTTCCAACCGCCTTACTCAACTGCACTGCTACGCAGTTGTAGTCTTCGGCGAAGCGGGCTTTGGCGAATTGCAGCTCCAGTTCGGCGAGCGCTTCGGCTGACGCGAGAATCTCATCCGCATGTTCGCCGATGCGGCGGGTCATTTCGAGAAGAATACGATGGACCTCGGCAAGTTCGTCGTCGAGCAGCCGTACAAGTTCGTTGTTCTGGTCGATGGTCTCGAGGGGTTCCACGAAAACGGTTTGACCGCTGGAGCTCGCTCCGTGAACCACGCCTTGCACTCGGCGTTTTTGCTCGATTTTTACCGGGATCACGAAACGCTCGCCGCGTATTGTGATTAGTTCATCCTGCACCGCGCCGCCTTCGGCGAGTTTGCGGAGATATCCGCGCAGCGATTCCTGGATCACGCGTCTTTGTTTTTCGATTTCGCGGCGAATGCGCGATAGCTCGGGCGAGGCGCGATCTTCGAGTGTGCCGTCGGGCTGAATCTTGTTGCGAAAGAAGCGCAGGAATTCCGTGAAGTCGGGCACGCTTTGTGAAAGCGCCAGCGTACGGCGCCATTCGGTTTGCATGCTTGCGGGTGGATGAAGGGCGATCTCGCGCCACTCGGCGGCGCGATCCACGAGCAACACAACGTCGTGTATGTCTGTGGTCTCAAGCGCGGCTCCGGCGATGCGAGACTTCGTGACTAATTCTGTGACGTCGAGCAGGCCGAAAAAATCGAATCGACCGCCGACGCGGCGGAACTCTCGAACTTCCTGCGTCAACTCCTGTTGCTCTTCGATCCACGCGGAATCGGTCGCGGGGGCAAGGGCCGTGATCTTTGCCTGACCCAGGGGCGAAGAGGCGTAGCCACGCAACAACTCGCGAAGAGCATCGAACTCCAGCACGCGGGCGGAGTTGTGGATGAGGGGTTGAGACATCGAATTTATGTTACAGGAATGACGGAGACAGAAATATCGGGACCAACCGCATAGATTAATGGTTGCAGATGCGAGGGCTGCAATTACGAATCGATCGTCTACGAATGGGTCGCCGCAAGAGCTTGTGAATCGGCCTGGCGCGCCATGGGAAGACGAACTTCGAACACGGCGCCACCCTCAGGGCGGTTCTGACAGGTGATCTGGCCCTGATGATCCTGGACCACACCATATACCGCGCTCAGGCCGAGGCCGGTGCCTTTGCCGATTGGTTTCGTGGTGTAGAAAGGGTCGAATACGCGGGCCGGATCTTTTATGCCGGGACCACTATCGGCGAACTGCACGACAACTTCTGCTCCCTGACTCTGAGCGCTGACGAGAAGCATTCCTCCGCCTGCCTCCTCCAGAGCGTCGATGGCATTTTCGACGATCTGCGCGAAGGCCTGAAACAACTGGTGACCGTCTCCCCACACCGGCGGCAGCGTGGGATCCATGGAAGTATCGATGCGGATCTTCTGATCGTGCTTTTGCAGGCCGCGCATCTGCACACTACGCTGCAGAAGTACCGATAAATCCACCAACGCTTTTTCGCCGGAGCTTTGCTGCGCAAAACTGAGAAGACTGGCAACGAGGTCGCCGGTGCGCTGGGACTGGCTGACAATTTTGCGCACCAGCGCATCCTGTTCGCTGGTGAGCCGCTGGTTCGACCACAACTTCTCGGAATTTCCAATAATGGCCGAGAGCGGATGTTGAATTTCATGCGCGGCGCCCGCCACCAACTGACCCAACGATGCCAGCTTCTCGCGCTGAACCAGATGACTCTGCAATCGCCGCTCGTTTTCGAAGGTGCGCCGGGAATCATCGAGCAGACGGATCAGTGCCCGGTCCTGAAGATACTGACGGAAAAATACGAACGTACCCAGGACGAGCATCGCCACCAAGATCGTGAACAAGCGGAAGGTTCGCGCCGGAGCCGGGGACTCGTCCCAATAGAAGGTCCAAAGTCCGAGCAGCGGCAGAGAGAGAATAGCAAGCATGGCCAACCGAGGCGCAATCGCCCCCCACTTGTCAGCCACTTCAGGGGGAGCCGCCTGCGGTTGTTGCTCCCAGGTGGTGAGTGCGGATGCCGCCATCCAACTCACGGCGCCGAGCAACGGAACGTCGTACAGACTACCGGTGCTGTAGTTGCCGTTCGCAGCGGCAAGGTTCAGTCCCTGGGACGCCAGCGCATACAGCGCGCTTGCGATCATCAGGTTCAGGTACATCGTCTTCCATCTGGCTTGCGCCCCGCGTGCGGCAATTCCGAGCACAAGAATGAGTACGCCGCTCTCGAGCACGTAGAGCGTGCTGAAGCTGCGGTCATAGTCCGGCATATTCACCGACACGTATTGCGCAGGGAAGACCACGAATGCGTAGAGGAATATCCACCACACGAGCAGCAGAAGGAAATCCAGCGTGCCTACGCGGAATTTCGGTTTCCCTTCGGCCCGATGCGGACGTAATGCCGCCGCCGCAATCATGGGTACTAAGTGGAGGAAAAGATAAATGTCGGGGAACCAGGGATCCGGCACGGGTGCATGGCGCAGAACTTCGCAATAGACCCAAGACGCTTGATTCGAGGCCAGCAGCATAATGCCAGCCGCCATCAGAACCCAAAACCGGCGGTGAGCACCCTGCGCCGAAAACGCGGTGGACAGCATGGTTACACCGGTGGCCAGAGCCAGAACTAGGTAACCGATGTCAAAGAAGACTGTCAACGAAGGACCGGGCGGCGCCGTCATTGAAATTACGGCGAAGGCCAGCGTGATCGCGCCCGCCAGCAAAAACCAGCGATTTCGTCGGAGCAGAGTCATCCGCGTCTATCATATGGATGGACGCTACGATTCCCAGATCGCTTTCGGATGATGATGTATTACTTTCGTCACGTTTGTAGGGCTCTTCCGGCTGATGCGATCCGAGAACCTGAGGGCCGGATATGCGTCTGTCGAGTTCATTCCCTGCTAAAATCATGGGCTGAAAGGCACTCAATTCTTCTCAGGTGGTTCGCATGGCCTTTCCGGTTACCCGTCTTCGGCGTCTAAGGCGTACCTCAGAACTGCGCGATCTGGTGCGTGAAACCCGGCTCACGCCAGATTCGCTGGTCTATCCGATGTTTGTCTGCCCCGGCGAAGGCGTGCGCAAAGAGGTTGGCTCCATGCCTGGAGTGTTCAATCTGTCGGTAGATGAGGCGGTTAAGGAAGCGCAGGAAGCGCATTCGCTCGGCATACCATCCGTGATTCTGTTCGGTCTTCCTGACAAGAAAGATGAAGTTGCCACGGGCGCGTGGGCTGACGATGGCATCGTGCAGCAAGCTGCTCGGGCGATGAAGAGCGAAGTCCCTGGCCTGATTCTGATGGGCGACGTCTGCCTCTGTGAATACATGTCGCATGGACACTGCGGCATCGTGAAGACGGCGGCGACCCCACAGTCCCTGGGAGCGGCGGCGAGAGATGCGGTGCACGCCTCGCGGGTAGTTGCGGTGACACCGGTGAAGAGCCAAGAGGAAAAGTTAAAGGTTATCGACGAACTAGCAACGATTGTGGCACACGTGGTTGATTCGAAATTTGAAATCGACAATGACGCGTCGCTTGAACTGCTGGCCCGTACGGCGGTCTCGCTCACGCGGGCCGGCATCGACATCATTGCTCCCTCCGACATGATGGATGGCCGGGTGGCCGCTATTCGCCGCGCGCTCGATGACGCCAGCTTTGAGAACACTCCGATACTTTCCTACGCGGCCAAGTTCGCCTCTGGGTTTTACGGACCGTTCCGCGAAGCCGCGGACTCTGCGCCACAATTCGGCGACCGGCGTTCGTATCAGATGGATGGAGGGAACCTGCGCGAGGCCATGCGCGAAATCGAGCTCGACATTGAAGAAGGCGCGGACATGATTATGGTCAAACCGGCAATGCCTTACCTCGATGTGATCGCCGCGGCCCGCCTGCGTTTCGACGTGCCGCTGGCGGCGTATCAAGTCTCCGGCGAATATGCCATGATCGAAGCCGCGGCCCGCAACGGCTGGATCGAGCGTGATCGAGTCGTGATGGAATCTCTGCTCAGCATTCGCCGCGCCGGTGCCAGCATTATTCTTACTTACCACGCGAAAGACGCTGCAAAGCTGTTGGGGTGAGTTTTGGCCTTTGCTAGCCCAGAAGTTAAACTCCAACTCGTTCGTGCGATGCTCAACTAGAAGCCATTCATTTAATGAACGGAACAGGTAAACGGCCAGTTTCCTCAGGGGCTAAAAGCCCGCGTCTTTATTGGCTCTGGGCGGCACGGCTAAAGCCGTGCCCTTCCCAAAACCGATTTATGAGATCGATCCTAGCCAACTCGAACAGATCGACACTACTCTTGCGTGCGTTTAGTGATTATCGTGGTCGTGATCGCGGTCCCAGTTCTGCTCGGTCTCCCAGCGATGCTCGTGGCCATTCCACCACTGATGGTGCGCCTCCCAGCAACGTTGCCGCTCAGCGTTAAGGTCGCGGCGGCGATCTTCGGCCTCACGGCTGTGTTCGCCGTTGTGCGCGATGGCGTGGTCTAATCTGGCCTCTGCCTTTTCGACGGCGTGCTGACAGTGCGAACGGTCATCGGCATGGACCACCGGCACCGCAACGAACCATGAAAGCGCTGCGATAATTACTGCCGCTACTGCTGTTTTTCCCAATCGTTGAATCACGAACTTTTCTCCTCTCAAGTAACGATTCTTAGGGACTGCCGGAATTCTACGGTTCCACCCAGTGCACTTCGATAGGGTGTCCGCTGTATGAAGGTTCCGGAATCACAGGGTTTGGATGCCACTCGGGGGACGT
>JBAPOI010000493.1:0-20096 GCA_049279555.1 Candidatus Sulfotelmatobacter sp. | reverse complement strand
AGGTTACTTATTCGCGGCGCTGATCTACCGCACTCTCTTCCCATCCTTCGGCTGGCGCGGAATGTTCATTGTAGGCGCGCTGCCGGCGTTCCTGGTGATCTACATTCGCACCAAGGTCGACGAATCGCCCGCCTGGTTACAAGGCAAGGTCGCGAGGAAAACCGAAGGCCACATGGGCAAAGACATCATGACCTATGTGGGCACATTTCTTTTCCTGGTGCTCCTGATGTTTGCCTTCAATTCCTTCAGCCACGGGACGCAGGATCTCTATCCAACGTTCCTGCAAAAAGACCATCACTTCACGCCACAAACGGTGGGATTGATTGCGATCATCGCCAATGTCGGCGCTCTCCTGGGCGGGATTTTCTTCGGCACCTGGTCGGAAAAAATCGGCCGGAGAAGAGCGATTGTGATTGCGGCATTGCTCGCCATTCCGGTTACCCGGTTGTGGGCCTATTCGCATACAGTGCCCATGCTGGCGCTGGGCGGCTTTGTGATGCAATTCATGGTGCAGGGTGCGTGGGGAGTCATTCCAGCGCACTTGAACGAACTTTCGCCGTCGGCGGTGCGGGGAACGTTTCCTGGTTTCGCCTATCAGATCGGGAACCTGCTCTCCTCGCGCAATGTAGTGATTCAAGCCAAACTGGCCGAGCAGCGCTATGGTGGCATATTTGCGCCGGTGCTGGCTTGGACCGTTCTGATCATTGCAACGTTGGTGGCGGTGGTGACCTGGAGCGGGTGGGAACGAAAAGGTGCGGACATGTCGAACACAAACTGATGCGATCCTGCGAAACAGGGTGATAAGTGCAAAACTTGGCACACTGGCACGCAGGATGTCCAACCGGATCATTGTCATGGAGCCATTCCTGTGGTAGGGTAGGTAAAATTTCACGCCTTCGTAAACACATTGTCACAGGCCCCTCGGTGTCGCTTTGCGCGAAAGCGTGTGCAGGAGTACCGCCACTATGAAGGACATGATGGACTCGCCTCCGGCCCGCACGTCGGACGATCAGGATAATTTTGCCAACCGCAAGCTGATTCGTCCGGCCTTAACTCGCGCAGACGGCAATCACGGCAACCACAACTCCGGCCACGCCAACGTAAACCACACATCTGGTGCGGACCATCGCGATCGGACGCCCCGGCATGATCGCCCGGAACGCGGCCAGGACCGCGGGTTTGAACGTGGCGACCGGGGTGATCGAGGGGAACGCGGTGGCGATCGCGGCGAACGGTCGATGGGTGGTGGCGCCGGGAGAAAGGTTCCTCCACTGGAGCAAACCAACGCGGAGAATTTCTACTACCAGAAACAGATGCAGTCGAGAACGCCGATGGTGATTGTGTTGCGCGACGGCGAGGAAGTACACGGCATCATCGAATGGTACGACAAGACGTGCATCAAGGTAGTTTGCGAAAATGGCGGACCAAACCTGATGATCTATAAACCCGCCATTAAGTATATGTTCAAAGAGGATGAGACCCCGCGGTAATCCGGAATAAGGTTTTTCCGAAGTGAGCTTCCTGACTATTTCGAGCTAGGCTTCTTCGAGCTGGGCTCCCTGACGATTCACTTTTCCCTGGCGATTCCCTCCATTTCGTCCAGCCGGCGATTCAACAACTCCAGATCATCATTCAATAGAGCCTGCCCGCCAAGGTCGATCCCGAGAAATTGATTCAGCAATTCCGCCGGCGGTTGATTGAATCCGTTCTTGAGCAACGCGATGTATCGCTGAACGAACCACTCCCGCCGTATCGAATAAAGCTGGTAATACTTGAGCGCTAGGAGCCCACCGTAAACATAGTTCACGTCGTAGAGCGGGTCTTCAAACATCAGGGAAACCGTGGCCCAACGTGTACGTAACTCAGGCGTTGAAGCCGGAAACTCGGAAAACTGGCCATCGATTTTCAAGCTCAGGTTGTCCAGTTCATCGGCGTTTCTTATTGTGCCGGCTGAAACCCCATCGTAGATTGCCTGCTCGAGCAACGCGTCCTGCGCGCCGTAGAACGCATCGAGGCCCTTGATGCTCATCCATCGGTCGCGATAGTAGCGTTTCAGCTCTGAAGACTCTGCATGCTCAGCCATCCAGTCAGCCAGCAGCAACTCGTTAAACTCCGCGAATGACTCGAACAAAAAATGCGGCCCGCTCGAATAGGATGGCGAGACGCTGTTTGCACTCATGAGTTGTCGATGGACGGCGTGCCCGCCTTCGTGTGCGATCACCGAAAGATCTTTGAAAGTTCCGTCATAGCGGCCGTAGAACAAAATGCTGGGGCTGCCTGCAGACCCAGTAGAAAATCCGCCGCCGTAGCGGTTGGCTGCACCTCCCGGCAAGATATCGGCGCGTCCATTTGCAGGATCAAGCAATGCGTCGAATGAGGTTTGATATTCCTCACCAAGCCCGGCAAACGCTTCGTGGAAAACATTGCGAGCCTCCGGTAACGGAGTAATGGGCAGGGTAAGGCCCTGCGCCGGAGCGGAGAGATCCCACGCATGCGCCGGCTGATGTTGGCTTCGCTCGATATCGTGTAACCGGATTTTCTCGTAACGCTTGGGAATGTCCCCGTGTTGAGCCATAGCAGCGAGAAGAATGCGTACATCTTCCGGCTTGAAATTGAGGCTCTCATACTTACGTGCTGGCGCATCCGTGTAGTGATGCGCCTTGGCCAAAGCGGTTTGCGATTGCACCGCGTGAATTAAAGAAAAAGCAAGAAGGTCGCGCCGGCTGTCGTATCCCGCGTAGCGCTGTTTAAAACCTTCTTCGCGCACCCGGCCGTCCGCGTTCGCAGCGATAAGGTTCCGTTGGCGAACTACATCGAGCGACCCTGCTGAACTCTGCACGGTACCAAACGCAATACCGGCGACGATCTGCTCGTAGAGATCGTACTGCCAGTCGCCAATTTGCGGTTGGAATCGATCGAGTAATGCCTGCTCGGGTTCCGGCAGCAGATGCTCCGACTCGCGGCGAATGCCGGCGAGCGCGAAGCGATACTCCGCAAGCGCCGGCTCATCGTTTAAAAATGCCCGCAGACGATCCTCAGGTATCGCAAGAATTTCTGGATTTAGAAACGCTGTCTTGGCATCGACTTCGGATTCCAGCTGCCGATCGGCCTCGCATGCCGCATCTTTGCGATTCAGAGAGCAACGCAGATGCAGATAGCCTTCATGTTTCGCGAAGAGTTTCTGAACCGTATCGTACTGCCGCAACACACCGAGCAACTGAGCTGCGGAATGAACCTGCCCCTTGAATTGGCCCGTCCGGTCGAGCGCCGTGTTCAAGTCGGCGCTTGCCGCAAGTTCTTCCACAGGAGTTTTGAAGTAGTAGCGCGAAAGGTCAGCCGACAAGGCCGCAGGAGTAGACGCCGTTTGCGCGGTGCTTACGCCAACCGCGAGCGCAAACACGGCCAGCGCCCACCGTCCGTACTGCCTCATCTTTCAACCTCGACGATCCTCAGAAATCCACGGCTTGAGAGATAGACGGCTGGCCTACAACTTGGGCAGCACAATTCCCTGCTGCGACTGGTATTTGCTTGGGAAATTAGTCGATGAAGTGATTCGGCGATTGAAAATCTTCAAAGGCAAACTTGCTGCGAAAAATTCGCGCAATGACCCCGATCACTCAATCACTCAATCTTTTTCGAGACTCGTCAGTTTACGGGAGGGATGCTGCCGTTGACAATCTCTCTTATCTCCCATAGCATCAGTCACTTGAGGGATCATTCAGACGCCGCACCGGGAGCCGTTCGTGATTAAGCTCGACATTATCAACGAAGTGGTGGCCAGAACGGGCATTACCAAGACCAAAGCCGAGCTGGCGGTAGAAACTGTTTTTGAGAGCATGAAGAAGGCGCTCGCTCACGGCCATCGCATTGAGCTGCGAGGATTTGGCGTGTTTAATGTGCGCCCGCGCAAAACCGGAATCGGACGCAATCCGCGCACCGGAGCCGAGGTCTCGATTCCTCCGGGCAAGGCCGTCCGCTTCAAGCCCGGGAAAGAGCTGCAGTCAATCGATTGAGCGGGACCGCCCCGATGGGTGTCATCCTGAGTGCAGCCGTTCTTCAGGTGGAGCGAAGAGCCTGCCCTGAGCGAAGTCGAAGGGATCTCAGTCTTGACCGGATTCGCGCGTAAGCCAAACTCCCCCTTCGCTCTCTTCGCAAAATTGTTTCGCGCTCGTTTTAAATAACATTCAATCAAGCCCGAACCGTCCTTCGCCCGCATTCCTGACAGTTCGTAGTAGCATCTAAAGAAGCCCTCGCCCAACCGCGCGGCCCAAGAATCGCATGTCGGAATCCAGCCTGCCCGTTGTCTCCTCCACTGCCGAACTCTACCGGCCGATCCCGGTCTACGCCGCGCGCCAGCCTCGTCCGCGTTACTGGCTGCATGCGCTGCTGCTGGTGCTGACCTGCTTCACAACGTTAGTCGTGGGAGCGCGCATGCAATACCATTTTGCCCACGGACAGCCAATTTTCCTGCTCGACGATAGCGCAGCCTCGTTCTTTCCTGTAAAGTGGGCACTGTCCGATCCCTCACGTCTGTTGCTCGGCATCCCGTTTGCCGGCACGCTGATGTTGATCCTGCTCGCCCACGAGATGGGTCATTACCTTTACTGCAAACGCTACGGAGTCTGGGCGACCCTGCCATTTTTTATTCCTGCACCAACCTTGATTGGCACTCTCGGAGCCTTCATTCGCATTCGTTCGCCAATCCGCTCGCGCACGGCGCTTTTCGACATCGGCATCGCCGGACCGATTGCGGGATTTGTCGTCGCCGTTGGAGTGCTCGCCGTTTCGCTCGGGCTGTCGCAACCACTCCACGCCGGAGCTCCGCCTGCCGACTTGGAACTCGGCTTCCCCCTGATCTTCCACGTCGTCCATCGTCTGCTGGTATTGGTTGGTGCGGGTCAGGGCGTCGCCGCTTTGCCGCTCGATCAAGTGCTGCTGCATCCCACAGCGATTGCCGCGTGGGTTGGGATGTTTGCCACCGCGCTGAATCTCCTGCCCGGCGGCCAGTTGGATGGTGGGCACATTGTGTTTTCGATCGCTCCGCGCGCCCACCGCTGGATCTCATGGGCCACGACGATCGCCTTGCTGTTCATGGCTTACTTTCTCTGCTACGTGTGGTTTGTATGGGCGATTCTGTTGCGCTTGAGCAGCCTGCGCCATCCCCAGGTTGCCGAGTGGCCCAGGGTCGCTGGCTCTCGTGCGCTGCTGGCTGGCTTCGCGGTGGTTATGCTGGTGCTCACCCTGGCGCCCGCGCCTTTTCTGCATTTCTCCGTGCAGGAAATCATTGCCGCGATAAGAAAATAGAATCTGACGGTTCCGTCCAGCACTCGCGGGATGGCCGCTTCTTTCGTATACTCCTCTATTCAATCGTTTTAATTAAAGTCAATTTAATTGAGCATTGGAGAGCGACGATGAAAAACATTCCGGTTATCCCAGCGGCATGCTTGACATATCTGCTGCTCGCATCTCTTTCTTTAGCCGCTCAGACGATCACCGTCGACACTTCGCATCCCACCAATCACTTCGTGCCGAAAAAAACCTTGGGAGCGGGCGTGGATCGCATTGCGGTCGAGGCAATCGACAAAGACCTGCTGCAGCCGACGCTCGACAAGACTCTAGCTTCGGGTTGGCAACCCGTCACCTACCGGCAAAACACGGAGCTCGCAATCGAAGCTTGGCATTGGAATCCGCAAGGAACATGGAGCGACAGGAGCGACGCGAGCAGCGGCAAGGGATACTTTACCGGCTCCGCCGAGCCCACGGAAATGATTCGCTATTCCTATGGCTATGCCTTGCCGCGACGCGGTACTACACGCAACGACGGCACCGATAATGTTGGCTTCTCCCGCCTGACCGATGGCGACGTGAACACTTTCTGGAAGAGCAATCCATATCTCACGCAACATTTCACAGGCGAAAGCGATACGCTTCATCCTCAGTGGGTGGTAATCGATCTGGCGCAGGTGCAGCAGATCGACAGCATCCGCATCGCATGGGGAGAGCCTTATGCTCGGCGCTACGTGGTGCAGTACTGGACGGGCGAAGATCCCATCAAGGCCGTGACCCGCGGAGTGTGGCAGACTTTTTCGCAAGGCACAGTGCTGGATGGAAAAGGCCACACCGAGACGATCCGCTTGAGCGGCGCTCCCACAGCGGTGCGATTCGTAAGAATCTGGATGACTGAGTCGTCGAACACTTGCGTCGATTCTCAGAAGGCAGTCGATTCTCAGGCCTCCGATTCTCATAATAACGACCCGCGGGATTGCGTCGGCTATGCGATTCGCGAACTTTACCTCGGCACCACCACTCCTGACGGCGCCTTTCACGACATTTTACGGCACACCGCCGATCAGGAGCAGACGACAACTTATTCTTCGTCGGTCGACCCCTGGCACGAGCCGTCGAACCTCGGATCGACCAAGCAGGCGCAAGTGGGTTTCGATCTGTTCTATACCAGCGGTGTGACGCGCGGCCTGCCCGCCATGATGCCGGTCGCGATGCTCTATGACACTCCCGAAAACACCGTGGCGGAGATTGCTTATTTGAAGAAGCGGGGCTACCCCATCTCTTACATCGAAATGGGCGAGGAGGCCGACGGCCAGTACATGCTGCCCGAGGATTATGCCGCGCTGTATCTGCAGTGGGCGACCGCGATCCATCGCTTGGATCCAGCCCTGAAGCTGGGCGGCCCGTCGTTTCAAGGAGTGAACAAGGACATCGAAGTCTGGCCCGATGCCAATGGAAAGGTTTCGTGGACGCAACGGTTCATCGATTATCTGAAACAGCACGGGCGCATGAACGATCTGTCATTTTTCTCGTTCGAGCATTATCCCTTCGACCCATGCCGGACGCCGTGGGGCATGTTGTATGACGAACCGGAGCTGGTCCGCCACATCATGCAGGTATGGCATGACGACGGAGTTCCGCCGGATATGCCGATGTTCATCACCGAGGGAAATCTTTCGTCGGGCGCGAGCGAAACCTATCAGGATATTTTTGCCGGCCTCTGGCTCGCCGACTACATTGGATCGTTTTTAAGCTCCGGAGGCAAAGGCGTCTACTTCTTCCATTTTCTGCCGCTCCAGATGGAGCCGGGCTGCAACAGCTCTCCCGGCACATTTGGCATGTTTACTATCGACGCGAATTACCGGATCCAGCAGCCTCTCGCGCAGTTTTTTACCGCACAGCTCATCAACCTGGAATGGGCGCAGCCCGATGGCGGCGAGCATCAGGTATTCGCCGCAAAGAGCGACATAGACGATGGCGCCGAACATGATCTGGTGACGGCTTATGCTGTGAAACGTCCAGACGGCAAGTGGGCGTTGATGGCCGTGAATCGAGATCAGCAGAACGCGCACCGCGTCCGAATCGAATTCTCCTCGCCAACGGGCCTAAGCAGCTTCATCGGGCCGGTGGAAGTTTCAACTTTCGGCAGCGCGCAATATCAATGGCACCCGCCGCAGACGCGCTTTATGGCGCACGCCGAAAATAGCGGAAGCGCAACGATCGTGCCCACCAGCAAAGGCTGGGCCGATCCCGACGGCCCCATCGTTCACACGAAACTTACCGTTGATAAAAACACGATGTATGATTTGCCGGCGGCCTCGGTGGCCGTGATCCGCGGCGGACTTGGCAAGAACTAATCTGTATCGCTCCCAGTAATGCGCTGGAATCAGACCGCCATTGCTCTGCTTCCGCCGGCCCGGCGCGTACGCCAAATTGCATCACCACCGAAATTCAGAACCCTAGGAAATTCAAAACCTTTTTCTCGCCGGTGTCATCCTGAGCGTAGCCGTTTTTCAGGCGGAGCGAAGGACCTCCCGCTTGACCGGCCCGGCGCGTACGCCAAATTGCACCACCACCGAAATTCAAAACCCTAGGAAATTCAAAACCCTAGGAAATTCAAAACCCTAGGAAATTCAAAACCCTAGGAACCCAACATAGATGCTTCTAGACGAAAACATCGGACCACGAAGCATACAAAAAGAAACAGAAAGAAAAACAGTGGTGGCTACCTTTTTTTTACATCAGCCACAACGCATCCACATCCACAATCACCTGCGTGCGTGGAATCTTATGCGCCGCCGCATAGGCCAGCATCGCGCGCAACGTAGCGTTAAGCTTTTCGCGGCTCGGCGATTTCAGCACGAAGTGGTAACGGTAGTCGCGTTTGAGCCGTAAGATGGGCGCAGCGGCCGGTCCAAGCACGCGCACGCCATCGTGGCGGTTTTGATCAAACCATTTCCCCAACTTGCCCGACCATTGCAGCGCTTCGTCAAGTTTGTCGCTTCGGATCAAAACGTTGGCCAGAGCCGAGAACGGCGGATAGTGCATCCAGCTGCGGAAGCGCAATTCTTTTTCGTAGAACCCGGCAAAGTCATGGCGCGCGGCGTACTGCACCGCATAGTGATCTTGAAAGTAAGTTTGCAGAATCACTTTGCCCGGAGACTGCCCGCGCCCCGCCCTGCCGGCAACTTGCGTCAGCAACTGGAAAGTTCTCTCAGCTGCGCGAAAGTCCGGCAGTCCCAGCGCGCTGTCGGCTCCGACCACTCCAACTAAAGTGACCCCGTGAATGTCGTGTCCCTTGGCGATCATCTGTGTGCCGACCAGACAATCGAGTTCGCCTTCACTCAGCGCGTTCAGTGTGCGCTCAAAATCTTCCTGCCCGCGAACCGTGTCGCGATCGAGCCGCGCGATGCGCGCCTGCGGAAACATTCCGTGCAACAATTCCTCCAGCTTCTCCGAACCCGTGCCCAGAAAATACACATACTCGCTGCCGCAATGGATGCAGGCTTTGGGGACTGGTGCGGTGTAGCCACAATAGTGGCAAACCATTTTGTTCTCGCGCTTGTGTTGCGTCAGCGCGATGGCGCAGTTCTGGCATTCGAGAGTCTTTCCGCAAGTGCGGCACAGAACCACCGGAGAATATCCGCGCCGGTTGAGCAGCACCATGACCTGTTCCTTGCGATCAAAGCGCTCTTTGATTTCCGCCGCAAGCTTTCGCGAGATAACCTGCTCCTGCCCGGTTTCCTGAAATTCCCGGCGCATGTCGATGATCTCGACCTCCGGAAGCAGCCTCTGCTCCACCCGGTCCGGCAATTCCACGAGCGCATATTTATTTTTCCTGGCGTTGTAATAAGACTCGAGCGATGGCGTGGCCGAGCCCAGAACCGCAACTGCATCCGCCATTTTGGCCCGCACTACCGCGATATCGCGAGCGTGGTAGCGTGGCGTTTCTTCCTGCTTGTAAGAGGAATCGTGCTCTTCGTCGACGATGATCAACGCAAGATCGGCAACCGGCGCGAACACCGCGGACCGCGTTCCCACAACCATTCGCGCCTCGCCGCTCTTAATGCGGTGCCACTGTTGGGCCCGCTCTTTATCGGATAACGCCGAGTGCAGGATGGCGACTTCATCTCCGAATGTCTGGTGCAGGTCCGCGGCAACGGCGGGCGTCAGGCCAATTTCAGGCACAAGCAGAATCGCCGAACGGCCAGCCTCAAGCACAGATCGCATACCTGCAAGGTAAACAGCGGTCTTGCCCGAGCCAGTTACGCCGTGCAAAAGCATCCCTGCGAATTTACGGGCATCGACAGCTTCTCGCAAGCGCTTCAAAGCGGCTTGCTGCGCCGGGTTCAGATCGAAGGCGACTCGTAACGGTCGAGGGCTGCTTCGTGAAACCATGAAGTCCGCAGTCTCTTCGATCACTTCAACCAGCCCGCGCTTGACCAGAGTGCCCAGCGTGCTTCGAGGGACGTCGAGCGATTGCAACGTCTCCACAGGAACTCGCCCCCCGGATGCGGCGAGTGTTTCGACAAGCTGTGTCTGATTGTTGTTCAGCTTGCCCTCCGCGGACTTCAGCAGCGCGATCTTTATTTTTCGCGTGGCATCCTGAATGTTCGAAACATCTTCGCGTGCGATCCATTTCTTCCGCACCATGCCGCTTAAGATCAACTTCGAAGCGCGAGTCGCAGAGCGCAGCGTCTCTTCGCGGACTGGCGAGGCCTGCTCAGCAGCCGAATCTTGCGCCGTAGTATCTTGCGCAGCTAGA
This sequence comes from Candidatus Sulfotelmatobacter sp., assembly GCA_049279555.1. Classification (GTDB taxonomy): domain Bacteria; phylum Acidobacteriota; class Terriglobia; order Terriglobales; family Acidobacteriaceae; genus Sulfotelmatobacter. The sequence goes on along the minus strand of JBAPOI010000493.1, from coordinate 10,045 downwards.
TAATCCAGCACGCGGAATTCTGTGGCTTGCTCGTCCGGAGTACGTCGCGAACGCGCGGACGATCCCGACATTCCAGCCAGATGCAACGCGAGTCGACCTTCTTTTGTAATGCTGTAAGCGATGCTGCGTTTGAACTCGGCATTGAGCGGCAGCATGGTACGAAACACTTCGCCGATCGGGGCGAGATAATAATCCGCGATCCAGCGCCCCATGCGCAGGAGTTGTTGATCGAGCATCGGCGAGACATCGAGCACTCTGAGAATCGATTTTGTTTTGACCGAGGGTTTGCGATCATGCAGTTCGACGACGATGCCGGTCATGCGCCGTAGGCGGAAAGGAACGAGCACCCGTCCGCCCACCACCGGAGTGGCTTCGGCGGGGACCTGGTAGGTAAAGACCATGTCTAGCGGCACGGACAAAGCGACGTCGCAGAAATCCGGCATTGATTGGAAGAATAACTCAGTGGTTGAACAGGCGCAGCTCTCGACGACGGTATCTATTTTGAAATATTGTCATCCCGAGCGCAGCGAGGGATCTTGGTTTCTGCTTGCCGCGGCTACATTCTCGACGCTCGGCGTAATTGGCTTACTCGGCAGCCTTTTTCGGCGGCACAATGCCCAGATATTTCATCACCATCTGTAAATCCTTCCACGCTTCGCCCTTCTGACGCGGATCGCGCAGCAGAAATGCCGGGTGATACGTGACAGCCAGCCGTGCGCCCGGCCAGGAGCGATCGCTGCCTGCGGGTTTGAAGTCGTACCAGCGGCCGCGCAATTCTGACATGGGAGCATTCATGGCCAGCAGATTTTTGGCTGCAGTCGCACCTAATGCGACGAGAACCTTCGGTTTAATCACCGAAATCTGACGCATGAGAAACGGAGAACAGGTTTCCGTCTCGTCACGTTCCGGCTGCCGATTTCCCGGTGGACGGCATTTGACGATGTTCGCAATGTAAACATCCTCGCGCCGCAGGCCCATGGCTTTGATCATATTGTTGAGCAACTGGCCGGCGCGGCCCACAAAAGGTTCGCCTTGCGCATCTTCGTCGGCGCCCGGGCCTTCGCCCACAAACATCAACTCCGCGCGGGGATCGCCTACGCCGAAGACGATTTTGGTTCGGCCTTTATGGAGTTTGCAGCGGGTGCAGTCGCCGAGATCTTCACGAATCAATTTGAGTGCAGCGACGGGATCGGACACTCCGTGCTCCGGCTTGGGAGTCAGGATTTCAAAAATGTTGTCCTCGATGGCGTTTGTGACGACAGCGGATTTTCTGGCGGACATTTCCTCTCGCAATTCTGACTGGGGTAAATACGTTGAAGCCACGAACGCTGGGGTGGGTTCGACAGTCGGCTCAGTTTCCATGAGTCGCGAAGGCCCCGGCTCGCGCCGATAGAAATCATAGATGCCCAACTCGTGGTAGTAGCGGACGCGTTCGGCGAGGGCGCGCCGCAATTCCGGGCCGAAGGTGTGCGCCACTCCTTACTTCTCCACGTCAAAATAAATCTTGGTAGTCGCGCGATACAGCAGAACCTTAGCGCCCTCCAGTTGCATATCGAGCGAGTCGACATGCGCCCACTTGATGCCGCGCACCGTCTTCGCCGCTTCGGCCACCGCAGCCTCCGCCGCTTTGGCAAAGCTCACCTTGGAAGTTCCAATCACTTCGATAATCTTCTGAGTCATCCGGCGCTCCTTAAGAAAGTTCGAACGAATTGTACGCTCGTGGCCAATCCATTTGCGGCGGAACGGCCTCGCCTCGATATTTTCAATTCTGTGGAGAGACTTAACTCAGACTTTCACCGAAGCCTTGCGGCGATCGCGAATCCGGACCACCTGATCGAGGACGCGCTGGGCCACTTCCCACTTGGTGGTCTCTGGGACTTCGACGACTTCGTCCTGGGTGATGATGGTCACTTCGTTGCGATCGGAGTCAAAGCCAACGCCTTCGCGAGAGACGTCGTTCACCACGATGGCGTCGAGATGCTTCGCCGCAAGCTTCTGACGAGCATTTTCGAGGACATTCTCGGTTTCGGCGGCGAAGCCAATAATAATCTGCGACTGCTTGTGCCCGGAAATTTCTTTCAGAATGTCGGTCGTGGGTTCGAGTTCGAGCGCGATCGGCCCCTTGCGCTTGATCTTCTGTGAGGAAGCCGATTTTGCGCGATAATCGGAAACCGCGGCGGTCTTAATTACGATGGACGCCTGAGGCAAAAGATCGAGCACCGCATCGCGCATCTGCTCCGCCGATTCCACGCGAATAATCTCGGCCGCGCCTGGCGGCGTGAGAGCAGTCGGACCACTCACCAGCAACACACGCGCCCCACGGCGCAAGGCCGCCTCCGCAACCGCGAATCCCATGCGCCCGCTGGAGCGGTTTGAGATGTAACGCGCTGGATCGATCTTCTCGCGCGTCGGCCCGGCAGTAATCAGGATCGTTTCCCCCGTGAGATCCTGCGCCGCGCCCAGCGATTCCAGAAGCGCCGCGACGATCGTTTCATTCTCCGCGAGCCTTCCCGAGCCCGTCATGCCGCACGCTAGATATCCCGAGCCAGGCTCGACGATCTTCACGCCGCGCCGCCGAAGAATTTCCAGATTCGCTTGCGTCGCGGCATGATTCCACATGTTGACGTTCATCGCAGGAGCGACCACGACAGGAGCAATCGTGGCCAGATAAAGCGTGGTGAGAAAGTCGTTGGCGATTCCTTGCGCGAAGTGTGCCAGAACGTCGGCAGTCGCGGGAGCGACCAGCAGAGCATCAATCGATTGTGCCACGGCAATGTGTTCGATCGCCGAATCGATATTCGCTGCCTGCTCTTCGCCCGACGAAAACATCCCAGTAATGACTTTTTCGCCGGAGAGCGCCGCGAAGGTGAGTGGACGAACAAACTCCTGAGCCGCATGCGTCATGATGACTTGCACGCGTATGCCGCGGTCTTGCAGCAGCCGCACAATCTCGGCCGCCTTATAAGCCGCGATGCCACCCGTCACTCCGAGAGCAACTTTCATTTTCACTCAATTGTGATTTGCAGCGCGGTGCCCGTCAGGCATCCTGCCCGAAAGCCTTATCCAGTTCTTCCGCTGCCTGTTCCGCGGCGCTACGAATTTCAGGGATCTCCCACTTCACTTTGCCCGCGCGAATTTCATCCTGCGCGATGCGGCAGGGCTTGCGAGAATTGGTTTGGACCACCGGCGGGGCTCCCGATTGGAGTTGGCGGGCGCGCCGGGCTGCCACAAGAATATAGCGATAGTTGCTGTCGAAGCCGTCGATCAATTTCATGGTCTCTCCCCCCATTGAAACCCGGGATACACGATTTTGATTTCCGAAAGTGGATGCGCTTCGTTCTTCGCCAGGGAAGCCAAGAACTGCTCTCCTATTTTCCCACGAAACTCAATCTTACGGGGACTCGCAACCTTAAATAAGGTTACGTCCGACTAGCTCTCCCGAGTTTCGTAGGCCGGCCGAAACGAATCCAGAATCCGTTTGATCCGGCTCCGCATGTTGGCCAGACGGCAACGCTCGGCGGCAGCCACAGTTTTAGCTTCCTCCTCGGAGAGCGCTTTGCCAGTACGAACCAGCCGTTCGCCCCGCACGACGGCCCGCAAAAGATCGATGGAATCCTCGAGTTGGTCGTTGATGAGAATGTAGTTATACCGCTGATAATTCTCGATCTCTCGAGTCGCCGCATCCAGCCGGCGCTGTATCACCTCTTCGCGATCTTCGCTGCGCTTGCGCAACCGCTCTTCTAGTGTCTTCCGGTCCGGAGGCAGAATGAAGATGCTCGTCGCATCCGGCAGTTTGCCCTGGATTTGTTCTGCTCCCTGTACGTCTATATCGAGCAAAAGGTCGCGTCCATTCTGCTCGGCTTCGTGCAGAAAGCGACGTGCCGTCCCATAATAATTGCCAAACACGTCGGCATGTTCGAGAAACGCATCTTCTCGAATCATCCGTTCGAACTCAGGACGCGAGATGAAATAATACTGCCGGCCGTTCGCTTCGCTGCCGCGCGGAGCACGCGTGGTGTAGGAAATCGAAAACTCGAGGTCGCTGACCGATTTCAGGATTTCATTGACCAGCGTCGATTTTCCCGAGCCGGACGGGGCTGAAATGATGTAGACGATTGGTTTGTGAACCGGAGAACTCATTCCAGGTTCTGTACCTGCTCGCGAGATTTTTCGATCTCGGCTTTCATGACGAGTCCAGCCTCGGTGATCTTCAACGCTTCGCCCGCCAGCCCGGACGTCTTCGAAAGTAAAGTGTTGGCTTCCCGATTCATTTCCTGCAGCAGGAAGTCAAGCTTCTTTCCGACTTCCCCGGACTCGTCGAGCAAGCCCAGAAAATGTTGGACATGATTTTCCAGGCGCACGATTTCTTCCTGAATATCACTGCGGTCGACCAGTAGCGCGGCTTCCTGCATCACGCGTTCCTTGTCGCTGCTGGAGCCGAGCAATTCCTGAATGCGCGCCTGCAATCGCTCCAGGTAGCTATGCAGCATGTTTCGCCGGTGCTGTTGCACGGTAGTCACCGCTTCCAGCAAATGCGCCATGCGCTGGCGCAATTCGCGCTCTACGCCACGCCCTTCCAGTTCACGCATCTGATTCAAACGTTCAAGCGCCTCGCCGATCGCCAACATCACTGCCGATTCAATCTCTACATCTTCAGGTTCGCTGGGTGCATCGAGTGCTCCTGGAATGCGCAGGATCGCATTAAGGTCCGGTTCCGATGAAACGTGGAACTCGCTGGCTGCCTTGCGGAACGCCGCAATGTAAGCGCTGACCAGCGATCGATTCAGAGCCAATGCTTCGCTGCTTCCGCGCTCCAGGCTCAACGTGACTTCTACATGCCCACGCGCGATCTTCTCCTTGAGCAGGCGGCGCAACTGCATCTCCAGCGAGTCGGAGCCCGAAGGCAACCGAAAATGCAGATCGAGAAAACGATGGTTTACCGATTTCAACGAAAGTGAAAATGCCAAGTGACCGTTGCCCTGCGCGGCGGAAGCCGCTGACGGTATAGTTTCAGACACTGCACCCGCAATTCTTCCGGCCTTGCGGATCAGTTCGCCTTTCACCTGAGCGAAACCCGTCATGGAGCGAATGGCCATATTTTAATTTCCAAAATCGCGGCGCTCGACATCAGCTGGGTTGCGCCGGCTCCAGTTTCTGCTCGAAATCGGCAAACTGCAACTCGTACAAGCGCCGGTACGTGCCCAACTTCGCCATCAAATCCGCATGAGCACCTATATCGGCGATTGCGCCATTTTCGATTACCGCAATGCGGTCGGCGCGGCGCACCGTCGAGAGCCGGTGTGCGATCACAAACACGGTGCGACCGCTCATCAAATTATGCAACGCGGATTGCACCAGCGCCTCCGATTCGCTGTCGAGCGCCGACGTGGCCTCATCCAAAATCAAAATCGGCGCGTTCTTCAAAATCGCCCGGGCAATCGCGATGCGCTGCCGTTCCCCACCGGAAAGTCGCACGCCGCGTTCGCCGATCACTTCATCGTAACCTGCGGGCAGCGCTTTGATGAAATCGTGCGCCAAAGCCGCGCGTGCTGCGGCCTCGACGGCTTTGAGGGGAACGTTCGGCTGACCGTAGGCAATGTTGTTGCGAACCGTGTCGTTGAATAAGACCGTTTCCTGCGTAACGATTCCCACTTGTTCTCGCAACGAGGCCAGAGTTACGTCGCGCACATCCTGACCATCGATTAGCAGCCGCCCCTCGGTCGCATCGAAGAAGCGCGGGATCAAATGGACCAGCGTGCTTTTTCCCGATCCGCTGGAACCTACTATGGCCACAACCTCTCCACGGCGAACCTCAAGGTTTATATCGTGCAGCACACGGGCCTCAGCTCCCTCGCCGCCGTAAGTGAAGCTCACGTGATCGAACTGAACATTCTTCGAGAATGCAGGCAGGCGCCGGGCATGGGGCTTCTCGCGGACATCGTCTTCTATGTCCATGAATTTAAAAATTTCGCTGGAGGCGCCTAATGCTTGCTGAAAATTATTGTTAAACTGCGCGAACTTGCGCACTGGATTGTAAAGGCTAAACACCGCAGTTATAAATGCCACAAAAATTCCAGGCGTCATCTCGCCGTGCTTCACTTGTTCACGACCCAGGCTCAGCAGCAGCGCGATTCCGATGACGCCGAAAATATCCATTACCGGTGAGCTGATCGCCGTTGCGGCAACCGAACGCAGATTGGCGCGGAACAAGCGGCGCGCCGCTCCACGAAATCGCAGAATCTCCCACTTCTCGCTGTTGAAGGCTTTTACGATGCGGTTGCCGGTAATGGCCTCGTGCAGGATGTTCTGGATCTCGGCCAGTTTGTCTTGCCCTTGCCGCGTCGTGCTGCGTACACGGGACCCAATCTTGCGCGAGGAATAAACAATCACGGGAACAAACAGCAACAGCACCCAGGCGAGCTCTCCGCCGAGAATCACAACAACTGCGGCCACTGCCAGAAAGGTAAAGAACTGCTGCAAAAACTCCGCTAACACCGTAGACATGGCATACTGCACGCGCTCGATGTCATTGATGATCGCCGAAAGCAGCGTGCCGGTGGTGTACTTGGAAAAAAAAGCCGCCGAACGCCGCATGATCGCGTTGTAAAGATCATCGCGAAGGTCAGTGATCATGCCGAAGCCGGCGTGGTTGATCAGGTATGTTCCCGCGTAATCGAAAATCCCCTTGAGGATGGTAGAACCCACCAGCGCAACCGCGACCATATTCCACGCATTGGTAAAGCGCGAAGGTACCAATTGCTGCAAGTAAACCGCATGGTGCGTAACCGGAATCACAAACAGTTGAATGTCTTTCGATCCTGTAGCAGGATTTAACACGCGGTCGAATATCGGGCGGATCAGCAAAAACTTGAATGCGTCGAGCGCTCCCACCAACGCCATGAGCAAGACTGAACAAAGGATCTGCCACCAATAAGGAAGCGCGTAGCGAACCAGCCGCATCAATTGGCGCATACAACTCCGAGCCTTGCCCTGAGCTTGTCGAATGGGAGGCCGAAGCGGCTTACTGGCGGCGTAGGCATGAGATGCAAGGGCTTTATTTTACTGCGATTGGTGATGGTTTGTCGTTGACTGGATTGGTGTCCGACTTAGACGCTCGCATTCTTCCCTCTTCCCTGCTTTGAAGTCCGGATGTCTGCAGGCCAGGGAACGCGCCTCTACTTTGGCATATCCCGATGCGCAACCTTTACCCTGTATCCCGCTTTGTGCAGGCTCTTTCCAACCTCCTCGGCAATCATCACCGAGCGGTGCTGGCCGCCGGTACAGCCAAAACTGATGGTGAGATAACTTTTGCCTTCGCGAATGTAATGCGGCAAAAGGTAGACCAGCAAATCGGAAATACGCTTGATGAATTCCTTCGTCTGCGGAAACGATCGGATGTATTTGGCCACGCGAGGGTCGCGGCCTGTGAGCGGCCGGAATTCCGGAACGAAGTGCGGGTTCGGCAAAAAACGAACGTCGAAAACCAGGTCCGCCTCTTCCGGCACACCGTGGCGAAAACCAAAACTCACGCACGAAACCAGAATGCTTTTCTCCGACGATTGTTCGCGGAAGCGCTGCGTCACGTGGGCGCGCAGTTCGTGGACGTTAAACTTCGAGGTATCGATAACAATATCGGCCAGGGCCCGAATGGTCGCAAGGTGCTTTCGTTCCGCCTTCAGCGACGCGTTCACCGGCTCGTTCGTGCCCAACGGATGAGGGCGGCGCGTCTCGCTGAATCGCCGCACCAAAACCGCGTCCGAGGCTTCCAGGAACGCGACCTTCGTCGGGATCATGCGCCGCACTGCTTTCAAAATTCCCGGCAGCAGGTCGAGCTTTGAACCTTCCCGCACGTCTACCACCAGCGCCGTACGGCGGATTTCGCTCGATTGCAGCGCAACCTCAGCGAATCGCGGAATCAATTCGACTGGAAGGTTATCGACGCAGTAATAGCCCAGGTCCTCGAACGCCTTCAGTACCGATGCCTTGCCAGATCCACTCATGCCGGTGATGATCACGAGCTCCGCGGAATGCGCGGGTTCATGTGCTGCGGCGTGCGTTATTTTCTTTTTCCGGTGCGGGGCCCCGGACTTTGCGGATGTCGATGATTTCCGCGGCGTCATTCACTGGATACTAGCACCGAAGGCAGGATTCTTCTTGATCACCTATTCGATTTGTCTAAGCGCCGCCTTGACAGGTAAGCTAGGTCGCCATGAAGAAGTTTCAAGAACTCACGGAACGTGAAGTCCTGGCCCTGGCAATTTCTTTGGAGGAAGAAGACGAACGGGTCTACTCCGATTTTGCCGAGGGATTGCGGCAGGACTATCCGGCATCAGCAGCCATGTTCGAAGGCATGCGCGAGGAAGAATCCGGGCACCGCCGCCGCCTGATCGAACTCTACCGCCTAAAGTTTGGCGAACATATTCCGCTGATCCGGCGGCAGGATGTGCGGGGATTCGTCGAGCGTCCCGCGCTCTGGCTGAGTCGTCCACTGCGCATCGACGCGGTGCGCAAGGAAGCCAGCACGATGGAAGCGGAAACGCGCCGATTTTACGAGAAAGCGGCGGTGCGCACCCAGGATGCCGGCATACGGCAATTGCTCGACGACTTGATTAACGAAGAACGTGAGCACGAAGAACGCGCTCAGGAACTGGACAAAGAGAAGCTACCTGCCAGTGTGAAAGCCGACGAAGAGTTGGCGCAACGCCGGCTTTTCGTCCTGCAGATCGTTCAGCCGGGATTGGCCGGAGCAATCGACGGCTCTATCTCCACACTTGCTCCCGTCTTCGCGGCTGCATTCGCCACCCAACGCCCTCACGATGCGTTGCTCGTCGGCTTAGCTGCGTCGGTAGGCGCCGGGATCAGCATGGGATTCACCGAGGCTCTCTCCGATGACGGCAGTCTGACTGGCCGCGGCCATCCCTGGGTTCGTGGTGTGATCTGTGGCTTAATGACGGCATTAGGCGGGATCGGACACACGCTGCCGTTCCTGATCAACAATTTTCGGATGGCGTTGTGGGCTGCGGGAGCGGTAGTAATCGTCGAACTCGGCCTGATCACTTGGATCCGCCGCCGCTACATGGATACTCCGTGGGTTTCCGCCGCGCTCCAGGTGGGCTTGGGCGGCGTCCTCGTCTTCATTACGGGTGTGCTGATCGGAAGCTCCTGAACAACATTTCTGATTGTTGATTTCTGATTGTTGATTTCCACCGTCGATTGTTGATCGAAAATCTTACGATTGCGTCGGGTGAAAATCAGCAATCAGCAATCAACAATCAGCAATGCTGCTACGGCTGCGTCTCCAGCGGGTGCTTGCTCTTTTCGTAAAATTCGTTCTGCAGCTTCAGGCTGACGTCATCGGCCTTCACCGCACGAATGGCCTTCTCCAACGTATCGATCCACCAATCGATCTGAAATTTCCCGAGCTCCTGGGTTGCCACCGAACCGTCGCCGGAATAGTGATTGGGAAAACGCGCGTACCACCAGATTCCGGTGTAAACATCTTCCGGAAGATTCTGCCGGTGCTGGTCCGCGCCGGATTCCTGGTTCGCGCGATCGAGGTGAACCGTGTCGGGACGCGAAATCATCATCTTCGACGTTTCGCTCTCTCCCGCGTGCATGTCGATGGAAGTCTTCTTAGGCGGACCGCCAGTCTCCGGCGATCGCCGGTCGAACACATACACCACATAATCGTGCGCCTTATCCAACTGCGTTTGCGCAAAGTACGGCAGCAGGCTCTCGTTGCCCCCGTGTCCGTTGACGATCATCACTTTCTTGCAGCCGTTGCGCGCCATCTCGTCGGTAGTTTCCTGCAACAGCGCAAGCTGCATACCGCGGCTGTAGGCGACGGTTCCCGGTTCGTGGCGAGCCTCGGCAATCTGCCCAAAATAATACTCAGGGAAAACCACGGCATATTCCCGCTCGGCGGCGTGCAGGGCTGCATAACGTACATCCAGCAAATCGGTGCCCAGCGGCAGATGCGGTCCATGTTTTTCGAGGATGCCAAACGGCAGCAAACAAACTCCCTGCGAGCGGTGGATGCCCTCGC
>JBAPOI010000492.1:0-2330 GCA_049279555.1 Candidatus Sulfotelmatobacter sp. | reverse complement strand
AGGGGCGCGACGGCGACGGCGTTTTGTTGCTGCCATAGCTGTTGCTCCTTTCGTCTTTCTGGCTTTCGCCTTTCTTGCCTTTCTGGGCGGGTTGCCCAGGGTCAAGCTTAAAATCTCGCCGATATTTCTCCGGCGAGTATGCCGTTTCCTCCGTACTGCCGTGGCTTTTCGTTTCCTTACGGGATTCGATCGCTTGGCAGCGCGGCTGCGCTTCAGGGCCGCTTTTTGAGCGGGTGTCCCGAAGAACTTGATTTGCTTCGGTGAGAGGTTATGACGCCGCTTCCTCGCCGCATTTCGACGGCGACGGCGGGGCGAATTCCCTACCACCCGAACTCTGCGTACAGTTCTTGCCATCTATCCTCCCTTCCTATCGCGTAACCGTTGCTGGACGCGAAATAACGACGATGCCGGTAAAAGCCGAGCCCGCTTGGGCCGCTTTGGTGACGGTCACGGAGTTGGTGCCGAGCGCGATCGCCACGTTCACGGATACGGTGGTGGTGGGCGCGGTCGTGTAATTCAACTCAAATTCCGGGAAGCCTGCGGCCAGATCGCTCAGCCCATCTGCTGAACTAACGAGGGCCGAATTAAAGCTGGTGGTAATCGTCGCCGTGGTGTCCAGGTCAGTCATTACTAACTGAGCCGTGACTTTCGAGACGGTTGATACTGCTTTGCTCGAAGGCGCTGCACCCGCAACCGGATAGAGGTAATTTACTGTTGACATAGTGTGCTTTCTGTTCTCCTTTCTTTCAGGTTTTATGCGGGGACGCCCGCGCTTTCAAAAACTTCTTCTTTGGCCTCCGGCGTAGAAACCAGTTGCATCCGCCCTTGCTTTGGCGGAATCGTGGGCTGGTTATCTCGGAGCTTTAGGTGAGGGAGCCGAATTCTTCGATCAATGACCAAGAGATACTCCTGAACCCTCATGCAAAATGAAATGTCTTCGCCGTAGGCGTACCAGGGGGCGATTTCGTTGGGGATCTTGACGAACGCCTTGGCCCCGGCGGCTTCTAAAAGCTTGTAGCGCATGAACACGCCCGGGAAGCCGGACCACTCCACCCTGAATAGGTCGTGGGGCCCGTCCATCAGCGTGTGATACTCGATCCTTCCGCACAGCTTGTCCTTGCCGATGAACATCCCCGCCGAAATCAGGTTGTGATCGGCCTCCCAGGCCCAGCCCGCGACCATGGCGATTTCCGGATGCTCTTCCAGGTCTTGGAGCATGAGCAACAGTTGCTCCGGCGAAAGAAGGTTGTCATCGTCGATCCACAACACGTAATCCGCGCGCGTCTTCATCAGGTCTTCTCTGATGCCTTGCCGGGTTGTGTCCGGGGAGGAACTGTACCCGAAGACGATTCCTCGCAGATCGAAGTTTTTCCCGATGCACGGGAGTAACGCGGTCCACGCTTCCACCCAGGCGCGGGAGAATGTTTCGCCGGGGACGCAGACTAGTAGGCTTGGCTTCCGACCTGTGCCGATCCTGCCGAAGTCGCGGACCACGGAGCCGAAGCGATTCGCTCGCCGCAGATGAATCGTCCGCCAACCGATCTCGTAGGCCTCCTGCGAATTCTGCGCCTGATATGCGGCATCCATCCGCCCGAACTCTGCGCCGGTCCATCCCGTTTTATCGAACGATGGGTGTTTGTGCGGAAACATCAAGTGCCGAGCTTCAATCAGCACTCTGTCTTGTTTCGCGTGTTCGCACAGGTCGTTATCCGCGAACATTGATTCGTACTCTGGATAGAAGACGTAGCCCCAGTTTTCATACAGGGCACGGGACATGATGGGCATGACCACGATGCCGCGCTCGAATTCGTCTGGCGTTCCGGTGGAGACGGCTAGCACGAACTGAGCTTCGGGTTCTTCGCAACGCTCACGCCGAAGGTTCGCGTCGATGTACGAGTCCCAGTGTTCACAGGGGAACTGGTCATCTGCGACTACGATGAGAATGTCTCCTGTGGCGTGTTTTGCTGCTAAGTTGACACCTTCCACGTAGCAACGCCGCCCGTTGTTCCAAACGACCCTGTCATCACACCAGCGGTGATGCAGCGTGTAATTGTCCAGCGACTTTTCAAAGCCCCATCGTTCATCGACGACCAGAATGTACTCCACGTCTTCGGGACGGTCGCAGTTGGAGAGCCACGCGTCATAGATTGCTCTCCATTTATCTGGACGTGCTGAGGTGTGCAGGACTGAGAATCGCGGCTTGCTCATTTTTTGATCTTCACCTTGTAACGCCCGTTTACCCGATCAATAGTCATCGCCCGCCCGATCCGGGTCGTAGTCTTTGGAGCTGCGAATCGGGTGAAATCCGGTTTGGTCATAGTAGCCCGCCG
>JBAPOI010000491.1:0-7488 GCA_049279555.1 Candidatus Sulfotelmatobacter sp. | reverse complement strand
GTAGTTGGCGTGAACCGAGACAAATAAATCCGCCTGCGACTGGTTTGCGATGCCTGCCCGCTCATCGAGCGGAATGTAATTGTCGTCTTTCCGCGTGAGGATCACTTCCGCGCCCAGTCGGCTTTCGAGGAGCTTGCCCAGCCTTTGGGCAATCTCGAGCACCACATCTTTTTCGAGCAGTCCCTTGCGGCCCACGGTGCCCAGGTCCCAGCCGCCGTGGCCGGCATCGACCACGATGCGCATCTTCGGAACGCGCGCTCGCAGTTGCAAATCTTCATGAGTCGGCGGAGGAACCACAATGGCAAACAACTTGCCGCGATCACTTTCAGTTCCCGGAAAAAGATTTACCTGAGCCTTCGGATCAACACCCAGCTTGCGAACCTGCACCACCAAGCGATAAGGATTTGGCTCGAGGCTCACGGAGAAATTTGAGTTGCCTTTGGTTTCGAGCACCATGCGCGTAAGACCGGAAACCGGCTGCGCCACGCGAACCCGCGCCAGCAGCGCATCTCCGACCTCGATGGTTTTTCCAGCAACGTCGGGAGCGAGCGAAGTGTCGTGCAAATCGAAATAAATTCGATCGGGAGAGCTGAGCCGATGCGCCTCGTATTGCACCTGATCTTCGAGATCGAGCACGACCGTGCTGGAATCCGCCGAGGACCAATGGCGAATGCCGGTGATGCGTGGCAGCTTCGATGTTTCCTGCGGCGGCGCAGCTTCGCTGTTTGGTTCGGTCGCGGCTGTACCAGCCGCTGCTGTGCCCGGGGCGGGTGTCGTTGGTGTCTCCACGCTTGAGGGTGCCGAGGAAGGAACAGCAGACGCAGGTTGCTTTGCCACGGCGATTGGCTTGGCGACGGTTTTGTGCGTAGGTTGAAGAAGGGCTTCTCCCAGTTGCGCATTCTTCAGCTTCCACCACGCTCCCGCAGCCAGCACTGCAACCACGACAACAGCGACGAGCCAGATTCCGGGATGGTGCGCGGAAGGCGCAGCCGCAGCCTCGACTGCGACCGCTTCTTCTTGTCGTTCTGCAGTTGCGGTCTCGGAAGTTGGGGTCTCGGGAGCTGCGACCTCTGGAGACACCAATTCAATTGATGCGGACTTCAGGGCCGCCACAGTTGGAAGTGGAATCGCTGTTTCAGAGGCGGCTGCAGATTCAGCCGCTGGAGGCGCTGCGTCTTTCTCCGTTGCGGCGTTCTTCGGTCCGTCGTTCTTTGCTGAAGTTTCTTGAAGAACGACCGCTAGTTGCGCCGTAGCATTATTCGCTTCTGCTACTTCATTTTCTTCTGTTAATTTCGCTACGGCGTCAGTCGGACTCGGCGCTTTTTCGAGCGAAACTGTTTCGACCGGAAACACCGCTGCCGTGGCAACCGGTGCTGCGTCTAGATCCGCCTCTGCCGCTTCCGCCGATTCTGCGAAGCGATCTTCGTCCTCGGGCTTGAGAGCTCCGACGATCAACTCCGCCAACAGCCCAAGGCTGGTGACATCGCTGTCGTTGAAGCCGAAGGGCTCGGCCGAGAATGCCTCGAGTAATCCAATGACGCGACGCCTGCCGCACAGGGGCACGGCCACCATGGACCGCGTGCCCAGTTGCCGACACGCATAGAGGTTGACGCGGTCGTCGGTCTCGGTGTCGTGGCAGTGGATGATCTGGGCGGTGCGGAAACATGCTCCGGAAAACGCTGAGTCGCGCTGGATGCGCGCCCCCACGTCGGGCTTGATGGCACCCGCCGAAGCCCGCAAAACAATTTCGTTGTTCTCGGCCAGAGCGATGCCTAGTCCATCCGCGCCGGTAATGGCAATGGCGCGCTCCGCAACCAGTTGCAATACTTCGTCCAACACAAATTGCTCGGAGGCTTCGAACTCGGAGACGCGGCCGATGGTTTCAAATCCATCGCTTGGAATAGAGAGCGCCCGACGCCGGCGTATCTGCTGATGCAGCGCCGAAAATGCCAGAAGGGCCTGCAATGCATCTCGGCGGCCTGTGTGGGGGGTTCCAACTTCAAAAGCGGAGTGGGGCCTGGATGCAGCCGAGCCGCGATCATGCGGCCACGTCGGTACCCGCGCTCCGGGCAGTCCGGCGCTCATCTCGAGACTCGGTTTGGCGGGAGTTGTCGCCATCTTAAATTCGCGGCCAGACCCATCTTGCGAGTGTGGCGGTCTATAAAAGTCCTGTCAATCCACTAGTTGGCGTAGCCTGTATCCGTTGCGCCGCGTTGCTCCTAGGCAAGTCGGCTCCAAGCCGGTTTTCACCAGCTTTATCAGTAAATTAGCGGTATTTCATCCGACTTGCAATGACAGGAACTTGCACAACGGGACATGATCTTAAGTAAGAGCTTTATTTGAGCGCTTCCGAACCATCTCCGTTACTTACAAATCTTGTCCTTGAGAGCGGCAGTGAATTGCGGCATCGTGCGAGATTTTTCCTCGCTTGAGCTCTGGCGAGTCGTACTATGTGGGTGGCATGAAGCCGCTGGCGAACTGTTCGCTTCTAAATCCAACTGAGGACGACCCTTGTGATCCATTCTAATAATTTTCAGGCTCGAGATATCCGCAGGCTGCGCAGGATATTTGCTTTGGTTCTAGCGGTCCTAGGCGCGGGAGTTGTGGCCTCGACGTGCCAGGATATTCCTGCGAATGCTCCTTATAAGAATCCGAAGCTGGCGGTCGAAGAGCGCGTGCACGATCTTCTCGGCCGTATGACACTCGAAGAAAAGGCCAGCCTTTTGAGCGGAGCGAACTGGATGGAGACCGTGGCGATTCCGCGGCTGGGTCTTCCGTCGATCAAAATGGCCGACGGGCCGATGGGCATCAGGTCGTGGCACGGACCCTCGGCAAAAACTAAATCTGAGGAGGATCAGTTTCGCAGCACCGCATTTCCGGCAGGCATCGCTGTTGCCGCAACGTGGGACCCCGAGGTTGCGCAAAGCGTAGGCCAGGCGATTGGCCAGGAGATGCGCGCGGTTGGCCGCAATATGATTCTTGGCCCCACCGTCAATATTCAGCGGGTACCGCTCTGGGGGCGAAACTTTGAGGGCTATGGGGAAGATCCTTATCTCGCCGCGCGCATGGGCGTTGCCTATATCAAAGGCGTGCAGAGCGAAGGTGTGATTGCCACCGTGAAGCACTTTGCCGCCAACAATGAGGAATTCGAACGCCATCGCATGGACGAGGCGATCGACGAACGTACGCTGCAGGAGATTTATTTTCCGGCATTCAAAGCGGCTGTGCAGGAAGCAGGTGTGTGGTCGGTGATGTCGGCCTATCAAAAAGTAAACGGAACCTATTGCGCGGAGAATGCATTTCTGCTGCAGGATGTCTTGCGAAAGGAGTGGGGCTTCAAGAACTTGGTGGTCTCGGACTGGGGAAGCACTTACAGCACCGCGGCCACGGTGAACGCCGGAATGGACCTTGAGATGCCCGGCGGAGAGCCGGCCCGGACGTGGTTATTGAAGCCGGACTCCAAGAAAAACGGCAACGGCGGGGGCTGGCTGTGGCAGGAGAAAGTGTTGGCCGAGGTGAAGGCGGAAAAAATTTCGACGGCGACGATCGATGAAAATGTGAGCGCAATTTTGCGTACGATTTTCGTCAGTGGTATTTTCGACCGAAGCGAGGTGCCACCCGGCGAAATCGATACGCCGGCGCAGCGTGCGGTGGCGCGGCGCGGGTCGGCGGAGAGTATTGTCCTGCTTAAGAACGCCGGGAATCTGCTTCCGCTCGATCCTGCCAAGGTTAAATCGATCGCCGTCATCGGCCCCGGTGCAGCTGTTGCCCGAACTGGCGGCGGCGGCAGTTCTTTGGTGAAGTTCAAATCTGCGATTTCGCCGCTCGACGGGATCAAGGAAAAAGCAGGTAACGGTGTTCAGGTGAGCTACGCGCTCGGTGTATCCATGCCCGGCGAGGATCCGACCAAAGATACACCCGAAGCGCGAGATCAATTGCGGAAGGAAGCTGTGGCGCTGGCTGCGAAAGCGGATGCCGTAATCGTGCTCGTGGGAAATTCGGTTAAGGTCGAGTCTGAGGACTTCGACCGCAAGACATTGGATTTGCCCGAAGGCCAGGACGAACTGATAAAGGCTGTGGCCCAGGCAAATCGCAATACCATCGTGATATTCAACGCCGGCGCGCCGGTCAATGTGAGCCGCTGGGTCAGCGATGTTCCGTCGGTTCTGGACGCTTGGTTTGGCGGTGAGGAAATGGGGCACGCGATTGCCGATGTTTTGTTCGGAGACGTGAACCCTTCCGGCAAGCTTCCATTTTCTTTTATCAACGAATTTAAAGAATCGCCCGCCTACGGAAATTATCCCGGAGAAGATCTGCACGTGAAATATGCCGAGGGGATCTACATCGGCTACCGTTACTTCGATAAGCATGGCATCACGCCACAATTTCCGTTTGGATATGGCTTGTCTTATACGAGCTTCGGCTACAGCGATTTGAAAATCAAGCCGGGTAAAGACTCCTCTGGACGCACGTTCGAGGTGAGCATGAAACTTCGCAACGAAGGAACACGCGCCGGCGCGGAAGTTGTCGAGCTGTACGTGCACGATGGGCACGCCAGCGTGGATCGCCCGGTGAAAGAACTGAAAGGCTTCCGCCGCGTGGAATTGGCGCCGGGCCAGTCGAAAACTGTGAGCTTTACGCTCGACAAGGATGCGCTGGCTTTCTACAGCACACAGAAAAAAGACTGGGTTACGGAACCGGGAACATTCGACGTACTAATTGGCGCTTCTTCAGCCGATATACGCTTGAAGGGATCGTTCGATCTTACAAACTAAATATCTAATGAACTGAAGACCTGAAGCGCTAAACCCTTAACAGACTGGGGGAGATTTCTCTCGCTCTAGTTCGCAAAATACTGCTGAGCCAGCCAAATGCGTAGCGTGTGCTGCATCTGCGACTCGATTTTCGCGAAACGAATGCCAACGTTGCCGCGGTCGTCAGACCAGGCGACTTCGACGTCGGCTTTCACCCCGCACGTGGTTCCGGGTAACGCGAACGATACGCGCTGCAGATCGCTTGTGTCGAATCCATCGTCCATGCGGACTTGCAGTCCGCCCTGGCTCAGATTGATCAGTTGCGCCCCGACGCGCTTTTGCTTGCGACCACTTAAAGTCACGGGAACTTCCAGACCGGCGCGGTGGTAGCGCAAGCGTCCATCGAGAATCATATTGCGCGCGGCAGAAAGCGTGCGCACCGCCTGCTCCACTGAGATCGGTTTATCGAAGGCGAACATTGCGCCGGTGCTTTCCATGTCCGGCTTGCCCTGCACGCTACCCATAATCACGAGCGGCACGGTGTTCAGCCGCGGAGCGTCACGTTGCAACTCGCGAAGGAATTGACCTGTTCCATTGAGGTCGCAGTCAACGATCAGCGCATCGACTTTAGATTTGTTGAGGCGGGCGAGAGCTTGCTGCGGCTCGCTCTCGACGGCGACATCCATATGCAAGCCGCCGAGAATGCATTCCAGAACGCTGACTTCCTGCCAATCGCGTGAAACCACCATCGAGAAGAGTGTCATGTTTCACACTCTACTCACGTAAGTAATCTCGAAGTAGATCACTAACGTAACGCTGGAAAGCTAGGAGTGGGAATTTCGGTACCAGTCAACCGTCCTCTTGAGGCCGTCTTCAAAATTTACTTTGGGCTTGTAGCCGAGATTCTTCTCTGCCGAAGAAATGTCAGCGAGAGAATGCTTGATATCGCCGCCACGTTCCTCGCTATAAATCGGAGAGCCGGAGTACGAGGTGAGATTCTGCAGGAGCTTGAAGGTTTCGTTCAACGTGATCCGCCGTCCAGTGGCTATGTTAAACACTTTGCCGGCCGCCTGCGCCGCGGGAGCCTTGCAGGCCAGCAGGTTGGCCTCGACTGCATTGTCGATGTAGGTGAAGTCGCGGCTCTGTTCGCCATCGCCGAAGATCGTCGGTTGTTTTCCACCCAGCATCATCGTGATGAACTTTGCCAGCACACCCGAGTATGGGGATGAGGGATCCTGCCTCGGACCGAAGATATTGAAGTAGCGCAGCGCCACCGTTTCCAGGCCATAACAGCGGTAGAACGAGATCATATAGCGCTCGCTAGCCAGCTTGGCGACGGCGTATGGCGAAATTGGGTCCGGAGTCATACCTTCGTGCTTGGGCAGCGTGGGAGTATCGCCATAGGCAGAGGACGACGCCGCATAGACCACTCGCTTCACTTTGGCATCGCGTGCCGCGACCAGCAGGTTCACCGTACCATCGACGTTGGCCCGGTTGCTGCCGAGCGGATCGAGCACAGACTTTGGCACCGACGGGATGGCTGCCTGATGCAAAACATAATCTACTCCCGCGCACGCGCTCTTCATGGCGTCGAGATCGAGAATGTCGGCCTCGCGAAAGTCAATGTGACCGAGAATTTGAGCAAGATTTTCACGTCTGCCAGTAGAAAAGTTGTCGACTCCGCGGACTTGTTCGCCACGCTGCAAGAGTTCTCGTGCCAGAGACGATCCAATAAAGCCGCCAATCCCCGTGATCAGGTAGAGCGCCATAGCGTTTCATCATAACCAATTCATATGAATATTTGAGCAAAGACGGCGGCGCCTACCAAGACGAACGTTCAACGACTAGCGAGTGATGGTCGTGAACCTAACCCGGGGTCACTGAAGGTGTAATGAGATTGTGACTAAAAAATTACATTTCCGGGTTCTGGCTTTTGCGTAAAATGCGAAGAAATTCCTCCCGGGTCAGGAGTTGACGGCCCTCGAAAAAACTTATCATTGCCTGGACCGCCGCTCTCGCGTTGCTAATGGGAGGCAAGGCCTCCATCGGCAAAACGCCTGCGTTCTGCGCCGGTGTTCCCGGTCCTACAATCACCGAAGGCCGGGATAGAGATCGCAGCAGCTCGCGCAATCGCGTGCGATTTTCTCCTGACATTTCGTGGAAGAAAATCCCCATGCCAAGACCCGGATAGGCAACGCGCACCTCCCCGTTCGTTTCGACCCGGAAGTTGTTGATCTCGATGGTGAGCGTGAGTGACGCTCCCAGCCGGTACGTAGAGGTTGCCTCCACGTAGCAGCCATGCATGCTAATATCCGTGAACGTGGCCCAGGTTGCGACACCGCTGAAAATTTCGCGCAGGTGAGCGCTGCCCTGGCACCGATAGCGTGGGCTTCTGCGCTTCTCCGCCTCGGGTCGGATCTCCGCGGGGTGTGCGGGATCGGGCGCTCTTGCGGCCGCCGCGCCCGTGGGTGAGGCCAACTGCTTCAAGGCAGACAGGTAGGAGGCGCCGCTGCTGGTTTCATCCGGCATGCAGTAGGTTCGATTAGCCTTTCAATCTTTGTCCACAGGCTTGCTGGGCCTGGTTCTCTCGTTTTTTGGATGTGTCTAGTTTACGGAGCTTCTGGCAGGAAGATTTAGAGGAAGCCCAGGTCGGAGGCGACGAAAGGCTTGGGCTTTTTCCGTAAGCGGAAAGGTTCAAGATTGGGAGGCAAGAGCAGAAAAGTTTGTCGCGGAC
>JBAPOI010000490.1:0-1816 GCA_049279555.1 Candidatus Sulfotelmatobacter sp. | reverse complement strand
CTCAGCGCGCTGTAATCCTTTGTGCATGGTCGTGCGGCCAATCGTTCGGCCAACTCTTTTTGAATCGTTACCACCATCATTTCCGGCGGCCGATCAAGGGCGAGCAAATTGGCCACCAGTGGCGTGGCGATGTTATAGGGCAAGTTTGCCACCAGCTTAAACCGGCGCATCGGATTCACTTCTAAATGTTTTTGCAGCTCATCGAGCACCGCCGGCGTAATTTCGTGCTTCCTCGCCAGCGCGTCGCACTGCAAGAGCGTTATGTTTTGCAAATCGATCAGCTCTTCGCTGGCTAATTGGTGCAGCCGCCGATCGATTTCGACCGTCACCACGTGCGCCACCTGCGGGGCAACAAGCGCCGTCAGCGAACCGACCCCCGTGCCCACTTCCAGCACCACGTCGTCGCGCATAAGTTCGGCCGACTCGACGATCACCCGCACCAAATTCAGATCGA
Organism: Candidatus Sulfotelmatobacter sp.; assembly: GCA_049279555.1. Lineage (GTDB taxonomy): Bacteria > Acidobacteriota > Terriglobia > Terriglobales > Acidobacteriaceae > Sulfotelmatobacter. The sequence continues at coordinate 1,362 of JBAPOI010000490.1, read as the reverse complement.
TCAAAAAATTCTGCCCATGCCGCGTCTCCAAGCGCAACCCGACTTGCTCGAATCGCTGTTTCAGAAATGTGAGAGTCTGGATTTGCATTCTCAATGACGTGATCGGACAAGCATTCGCATATTTGAGGTCAAGCACATTCAAATCTGCAATGCGAGGAGCATTGCTTGCTCTTGCCAATCGCTCAAAACCAGCTGAGCTGACCACTGAAAGTCGCCAATAAAATGGCTTTTCACATTAGCATCCCCGACGACTAAGCCCAAAGACAGAGAGTTCAATTCGTCTGGCGTCTCGTCCCTGCGATTTCAACGCACAGCATAATTTCTCGAGGGGAAATAATTACGAAACGGTCGACCGTGTAGCCTCTATCATCGCTCCCCTGTTCCATGCACCATTGCCTCGCACACCAAGTCGCCCACCTCAGTGGTGCTGTAGCCCATCTTGGCGGCCGCCTGGCTTTTCATTTTCGTGCCGGTCACCTGCCGTACTGCGTTCATAATCCGCGTTGCCGCCTTGGGCTGGCCGCTGTGCTCCAAGAGCATTGCCATTGCCCCGACTGCCGCGATCGGGTTGATCACATTCTGCCCGGTGTATTTCGGGGCGCTGCCCCCCATCGGTTCGTACATGCTCACTCCGCCTGGGTCGGGATTAATGTTTCCGCCGGCCGCCACGCCCAACCCCCCCTGAATCATCGCCCCCAAGTCGGTAATGATGTCGCCGAACATGTTCGTCGTCACAATCACATCGTAATATTCCGGCGTTTTCACCATCCACATGCAGCACGCGTCGACGTGGTTATAGTCTGCCTTCACGTCGGGGTAGTTCTTGGCCACATCCTGAAAGGTGCGCCACCATAAATCGTGCCCATAAGTCAGCACGTTGGTTTTGGCCACGAGCGTCAGCATCTTCCCCTTGGGGTTATTCCGCTTGCGCGTGTATTCGAACGCCCAGCGAATGCACCGTTCGCAACCTTTGCGCGTGTATACGGCTGCTTGCGTGGCCACTTCGTCGGGCGTGTTTTTCTTCAGAAACCCGCCGACCCCACAATACAAATCTTCGGTGTTCTCGCGCACCACGACGAAGTCGATGTCCTTGGGACCCTTGCCTGCCAGCGGCGTTTCCACTCCGGGAAACAATTGCACCGGGCGAAGATTGATGTACTGATCCAGCTCGAACCGGAGGGCCAAGAGCAGCCCCTTTTCGATAATGCCCGGCGCCACGTCAGGGTGCCCCACCGCTCCCAAGAACACGGCATTGAATTTCCGTAGTTCGTCGGCGCCTCCCTTGGGCAACGTCTCGCCGGTGCGCAAGTAGCGCTCGCATCCCCAATCGAAGTGCGTCACATCGAACTTGAAGCCTTCCAG
>JBAPOI010000489.1:0-7459 GCA_049279555.1 Candidatus Sulfotelmatobacter sp. | reverse complement strand
GCCCGGAGTCGTGCCGGCAGTCACGGTGATGCTGGCCGGCTTGCCGGGGCTGAGAGTGGGCTGCGTGACCTGAACGGTGACGCCGCTATCGGACTGCGGAGCTCCGAGAGTGACGGTTGCCGAGCCGGAATCAAGTTTCGGATGGAGAGTAATTTTCGCACCTGCCGCGAGTTGGGTGGTATCGGGATTGAGATCCCACTCCGCGCCGGGCAACTGCGAGGTACCTTTCACGACCAACAAGGTGGCGGAGTAGGGCGCGAAGTTCAGCGTGGGCGTCCAGGCCTGGGTGGTTGACGCGACAATCTTGGTTGGATTCGTTGACGAGAGCGTGTAGGTAGTTACCTGCTGCGGGGTAAATCCATTTTCTGTAAATTGCACCTGGGCGGTGTTGTTGGGATCTTTGTTCAGGATCATGACTGTCAGAATCTTTCCGGTGGAGTTCAGCGCGGCGTAGCTGCTGAATAAATCCGGGTCGGCGGTGTTTGTTGCGGAGACCGAGGTGGTGGCAAACGCGCTGTGTTTTCCGTCGTAGTTGCGGTAGAGCTTGAGCGCCAGATAATTCGGATTGGCGGGAAGAGGCGCGACCCAACGCGAAGCCAGATAGGCGCGCTCGCGCCCGAGGATTCCATAGGCATCGGCATCGGCGAGAGCGGTGGAGAAATCGGATTCGCCGGCAAAGGACGCGCTCCACTCGGTGACGCTTAACGGAGTGCCGGGATAAATCATGTTGGCGATGGCGCGCAGGCGCGGCAGGCGGAATGGAATCGTTTTGTTGGGTTGAAGAAAAGTTGTCCAAATCTGGTTGATGTCGCCCGACTCGCTCACGTAGGTGGGGTCCCAGTAGTCGCGATAGATGCGGGCTGAGAGTGCTTGCTTCTGGGCTTGCGTCCAACTGGAGGTGTCGGGGCTGTCGGGATAAGCGTGGATGTCGAAGACGTCAAGGGTGCGAGTGCCGGCAATTTTGTCCTGCCAATAAACTTCGTTCAGCCACCAGGGCAGGAAGTCGACGCCGGCGTGAGCCGTTTTATCGTTGTTGTTTTCGCCATTCCAGTAAAACCACCAGCAACAACTCACCGGCCCAAAGCGGACGGCCTTGGGGGTCCCAACCCTTGAGGGCCAGAGCCTCCTCGCGATAGGTGTCGCGCAATTCCTCGTAGCCGGAGGGATTGGGATGGACATCGCGGTGAGTGCTGCCCCAGATGTCGATCTCATTATCCATGTCGTAGAAATGCGGGGAGCTGCCGAAAGCCGCAGCCAGAGCCGCGGTCCACTGAATTGCGATAGACGCTGCCGGGAGGATCGTTGGCGCCGGGCTGGTCGAGCAGCGGCCAGTAGGCGTCGTTCGGATTCGCGGTGAGATCGGTAGCGCAGTCTGACTTCAGGCCGTCGCCGACGTCGGTGTTATAGGGATCGACACTGCATTGCGCGCCATACTTCGCGACGGAAAAGCTCCAGTGGCCATTCCCGTTGCCTTCCGCGGTTTTCGCCACCCATGGCAGCATTGGCATGGTCATGAGGGGAGCGCTGCCGGCGGCTTTCACGTCGGCGATGTATTTGGTGGAATCCCCATCGCCGATTTCTGAGTAGTCGAAGTCTTCGTAGTAGTAATCATTGGCGGCGTTGTTAGTGAAGAGTTGCCAGTTGTACGTCGAGGTGGAATCGCCGCCCCAGCGAACCGAGGTGAGACCGCTGTCGGTGATGGTTGGTGCGTCCTGCGGATATGCGCCTCCGTAAACGTACGGGCTGATGGGATGCCGGTTGGTGAGAACGTCGAGCGTGACAGAGACGTTGGTGGTGCCGGGAGTGGCGTTGTCGTTCTGCGAGTTGTTCTGGGTGGGTAGTTGGGCGAGGCTGGCGTTGGTAGCAGCTAGAGTTTCGGGCCGAGAATCTTTTCCGCTTCCTGATGAGGTGCTCACGACGAACATTGCGAGGAACAGGATTACGGCGGGACGAAAACAGGAAGTCATATAGGTGGGCCTCCGTTGTCACCAATGTAGCGCGTCCCGCGAAGTTTCGGATCACTCAAAAGTACAACTCGGGTAAAAACCTGAGACCGAGATACGCAATGTACGGGAGGCCACCGGATAGCGAGCAGGAGTGCTATGCGAGGCGGGAATCTGGACGCGAAGATCTAGGCGGGCGTGATGCGCAGGCTCATATCGACGGCTTGCGGCGAGTGCGTAAGCAGGCCCACGGAAATGAAATCCACGCCAGTCTCGGCGTAGGCGCGAACATTCTCCAGACGAATTCCTCCCGAGCACTCCAGCGGAATGTGGCGGGCGTTCGTTTCGGCGGCCAGGGCGGCGCAGCGATCGACGGCGCGGCGAACTTCCTCGGGCGACATGTTATCGAGCAGTATCGCTTCTGCGCCGTGGGCGAGCGCGTCTTCCAGTTCGTCCATGGTGCGCACTTCCACTTCGATGGGCTGCGCGCCGCGACGGTTGCGCACGGCGCGATCGAGAACCGGGACGATTCCTCCGGTGAGGGCGATGTGATTATTCTTGATTAGGACGCCATCGGAAAGGTCGAGGCGGTGATTCTGGCCGCCGCCACAGCGCACCGCATATTTGTCGATGACGCGCAGCCCGGGCGCTGTTTTGCGCGTGTCGAGAATGCGGGCCCTGGTGCCGGAGACGGCTTCGACAAATTTGCGCGTAAGGGTTGCGATGCCGCTCATGCGCTGAAGGAAGTTGAGAATCACGCGCTCGCAGGAGAGGATCACGCGCGCGTTATGCCGGATCACGGCGATGGATTGGCCTTTGTGCAGGCGGACGCCGTCAAAGATTTCGGGATGCGTGGTGACTTCGTAATAAGAAGTTACGGCGCCGTCGAGCGCGGCGTAGACATCGAGGATGCGGGCGACACAGCCGATACCAGCGAGAATGCAATCCTGTTTGGCGAGAATGGTGGCCGACGCCTGCTGATTGGGATCGATGCAGGCGTAGCTGGTGGCATCGCGCGTGGCCCGGTCTTCGAGCAGCGCGTTCTCCAGAATTGCGGTGATGCGGCGGCTGTTAAAGTCCATAAGAAGTCGGTGGTGGTGCTTAAACCTAGTCGAGCTGCGCTCGACGGACAGCCGAGGGCGGCTGTCCCTACATCTTTACTTACTTCAATTCATCGAGCTGGTTTCTTATTTTTCCTCGCAGGCTGATTAATTCTTCAGCGCGCGTGCGCAGGCCTTCGACTACTTTTGCCGGAGCCTTCGCCAGAAACTGTTCATTGCCCAGTTGCTTTTGGTTGTTGGCGAATTCCTTTTCAAGTTTCTCCAGTTCTTTGGTCAAACGTTCGCGCTCGAGGGCAACGTCGATCTTCCTTTCATAGATTACGTGAACATCGAAGCGCGCGGTGCTGCGCGCGCCGGCCTGCTTGGCAAGCGAACTGTCCGTGAATGTGATTTTCTCAACATTGGCCAGGCGCTCCACTGCGCCGCGATTCTGCTCGATCATCGCGCGAATTGCTGGTTCGTGCGCGAAGATTTCTACCGGAACTTTCACTTTGGGCTCGACTTTCAATTCCGCCCGCACGTTCCTCACGTTCACGATCAGGTCTTGCAGGATCGCCATTTCTGTTTCGGCATTCAAGTCGAATTGGTTTTCGTTGGCTTGCGGGTACGCGGCCAGGGCAATCGATTGTAGCGGAGGCTTCTCTTCGTATATCGCATGCCAAATCTCTTCGGTGATAAATGGCATCACGGGATGCAGCAGGCGCAAGGACGCGTCGAACAGGTTCACTAAGTTCGCACAGGCGATGCGGGCTTGAGACTTGTCCGCGCCTTCTTCAAAGTTCAGACGCGGTTTGATCAGTTCGAGATACCAGTCGCAGAACTCGCCCCAGAAAAAATCATAGATGCGGTTGGCGGCTTCGTGGAAGCGGTAGGTTGCGAGAGCATCGTTCACTTCCGCGGTGACACGGTTGAAGCGGGAGAGAATCCAACGGTCTTCGAGGGTGTTCAGGGTGAACGCTGCGATGCCACCTTTCGGCCGGGCTTCGCCCTGGCCGGGACGGGCGAAGGCGCCCGTCCCCACATGAGCCGATGTCAACGCGGGTGTTAGGCCGGGTTCGACGCGGTCTACATTCATGAACATGAATCTGGCGGCGTTCCAGATTTTGTTGGCGAAGGCGCGATAGCCTTCGGTGCGGCTCTCGCTGAAGGCGATGTCGGTGCCGGGGGCGGCCATGGCGGCGAGCGTGAACCGGGTCGCATCGGTGCCGAAGCGCTCGATGATTTCGAGAGGATCGATCACGTTGCCTTTGGTCTTCGACATTTTTTGCCGCTCGGCATCGCGCACCAGAGCGTGAATGTAGACCTGGCGAAACGGAACACTGTCGTCCTTCTTGTCGGCCCAGCCGCTGGCCTTCTTGATCGCAGGATCTTGCTTATGATCCTTCATGAAGTAGCAGCCGGTCATGATCATTCGCGAAACCCACAAGAAAAGGATTTCATAAGCGGTAACCAGCAGCGTTGAAGGATAGAAAACTTCCTGATCGCGAGTTTTCTCGGGCCAGCCGAGCGCGGTGAACGGCAGGAAGCCGGACGAAAACCAGGTATCGAGCACGTCGGGGTCTTGTTCGAGCTTCCCGCCGCAAGCACACTGCGTGGGCTCTTCGCGGGCGACGACGAATTTATTGCAATCCCGGCAGTGCCATGCGGGGATGCGATGTCCCCACCACAACTGCCGCGAGATGCACCAGTCGTGGATGTTGTACATCCAGTTGAGGTACATCTGTTTGAAGTTTTCCGGAACGATGGTGATCTCGCCCTCTTCGACAACTTTGATGGCGTGATCGGCCAGCGGCTGGATCTTCACGAACCACTGGGCGGAAAGCCGCGGTTCGACCACGGTTCCGCAGCGCTCGCATTTGCCGATGCCGAGCGTGTAGTCTTTTTCGCCGACTAAGAATCCCTGGACCTGCAAATCTTCCAACACGCGCGCGCGTGCCTTGTAACGGTCGAGGCCGGCGTAGGGGCCGGCGTTTTCGTTCATGTGCGCGTGCTCGTCCATCACGTCAATCTGCGGAAGGTTGTGGCGAAGTCCGGCCTGAAAATCGTTGGGATCGTGCGCCGGAGTCACCTTCACTGCGCCGGTGCCGAACTCGGGCTGCGCCAGCTCGTCGGTGATGATGGGAATCTCGCGGTTCATCAACGGCAGCAACACTTTCTTGCCGTGGAGATGGGTATAGCGTTCGTCCTTCGCATTCACGGCAATCGCGGTGTCGCCCAACATTGTTTCCGGGCGTGTGGTCGCTACCGTGATGAATTCTATGGGGACAGCCGCCCCCGGCTGTCCGATCACCGGATAGCGAATCTCCCACAACTTTCCGGCAACGTCTTCGTGCTTCACCTCGAGATCGGAGATCGCCGTGCCGCAGCGCGGGCACCAGTTCACGATGTACTTGCCGCGATAGATCAGGCCATCTTCATACAGGCGAACGAAAACCTCGCGGACGGCGCGGGAAAGATTTTCGTCCATGGTGAAATATTCGCGGTCCCAGTCGACGGATGCGCCGAGGCGCTTCATCTGATCGAGAATCGCGCCGCCGTAAAGCTTTTTCCACTCCCACACGCGCTCGATAAATTTTTCGCGGCCCAGGTCGCGGCGCTTGATGCCTTCGCTGGCGAGCTGGCGCTCCACCATCATTTGCGTGGCGATGGAGGCGTGGTCCGTGCCGGGCAGCCAGAGCGTGATGAAGCCGCGCATGCGATGCCAGCGCGCGATGATATCCATCTGCGTCTGGTTGAGCATGTGGCCCATGTGCAGGCGTCCGGTGACGTTGGGCGGCGGCAACAGGATGGTGAACACTGGCCTGGTTTCGCCGGGCGGCGGCGTGGGCGCAGAGAAAAGCCGCTCTTTGACCCAGTATTCGGCCCAGCGCGTTTCAATCGCGCCCGGCTCGTAGGATTTCGGCAATTCGTGCGGCATGAGTCAGCAGTTAGTAGCAATCGGCAATTGGAGCGGAATTGAACAAGCTGTGATGAACTCTGATCTTACAGGCGTGGGAAAAGAAGGGTCAAACCGGGGGTGGGCAGAGGAACGGACTGCGAAATGGACCCTCGCCGCCGGATGCGGTCAGAGTGCTAGAATCGCTCCCGAAAGCTAGGAGTAGGCTAGGATGATCTGCCAAAACTGCTCGGCTCCGCTCACGGAGAATCAAGCATTCTGTGGAAGGTGTGGGCACAAACTGGCTCCGGATACCATCGCGTCGTTGAGTGAACGCGTTTCAATCATTGAGGGTCAGCTTGTTGCTGGTTCACGATCCCAGCTAGCGAATCAAAATTATTTGGAATTGGAAACTGCTGAGAAGGTAATGAGCCGCGTGAAGACGTGGGCCAATTTAATCTTATATTTTGCTGGTATCCCTGCTGCAGTTGCCCTCCTCGCGTTGGCAATCATATTTGGTAAAGGGGCGTTCGATCTGCGGGAGATCGCAACTAACACGAAGGACTCAGTTAACTCCATTGTGGATCAAGCACGCTCCGAGGCTACGCGCGCGAATCTAACTGCCACCGACGCATTGAACACTTCGAAGCAAGTGAGCAAGGACATACAGGAGACACGTCAAAAGATCGGAGAGCTTAGGACGCAGATGGACGGTCTCTCGTCTGAGGTAGTGGGGCTTAGTGGCCGGATCAAAGCATCGCGGGAGCAATTAACTTCCCTGACGACATCCATTAATTCGCAATCTCAAGAGGTTGCTCGCTTGTCTGAGCACTTGAAAACGGTTGAAACCAAGAAAAACATAGATTCCGTTCGGGAACAACATCCATTCCTGTTCGGCGAACATGTTGCAGGTTGGAGAAAGGGTTGGATCGATCCGAAGGCCAAAACTGCAGACGATATATACGTTGCTTTTATGCTTCTAGAGAACCAATATACCTTCAAGCAATTTAGCGCGGAATCTGTTGCCGCAGTGATGCAATCGCTGCAAGATCATCGTTACACCGTTTTGGATAGTTACGTGTATTTAGCAGCTAGGTCGGGTACCGCCGCGAGCGGACTCGGTGCGAATTTCGATCCTGGAAGTTGCGGAATCCAAGGAACCGGACTACGTGGCCCTCCGTGCATCCTGTATTTCGACGAAAAGATGAGAGGAAAGGCGTCGGAAGTTAAACAATTGATAAGTCCCGCCGAGGCTGTCCCAGAGAGCAGCGTCAAGTACGTTGCACCGCAGGGGCTGACGCCCTCATTTAGAGAACTGTTGCAGCTATCGGGTCTGGATTTCGTGGTGGTGCTGGGCCAGGATCATTAGGTGGCTCGCGCGCATGTTAGGGGGCAAGTTAGATATTGATGGTCCCTTCTAGGTAGAGCTTGGCTTCGCCGGCGATCTTTACGCGGTCGCCCGCCAGCGCGCACCACATTTGGGCGCCGCGAGGGCTGAGTTGGCGCACCCGAAATGTTTGCTTGCCGGTGCGTCCGGCCCAGTAGGGGACGAGGGAGCAGTGGATTGAGCCGGTGGCGGG
>JBAPOI010000488.1:0-11330 GCA_049279555.1 Candidatus Sulfotelmatobacter sp. | reverse complement strand
GTATGCACGTTTTGCTGGGAAGGCCGTGAAGGAAAAGGAAAATGATTGGGTTGGCGGGATGACGAACTTGGAACCGCCGCGCTCTGGAGAACCCTAGCACCCGGTCACAGCGCAAGGCGCGAATGTAAGCTCGTTGCCAGGTCAGAGCAGCTCGAACTATTTGAGCGATAGTCGCTAATCTCCCGCACTGGTTGCAGGTGCCGGCTGAGGTTTGGTTTTAGACATCCACCACGCGTCAAATCCCTGATGGAAAAGCTTGAAGATAGTGGCGCGGTTTTCGGAAATTACTTTCCACCAGGCGAAGCGGCCGAGCATGGGGAAATAAATTCCTCGGAAGCATATGCGAGCGAGAAAAATATTGATGCGATAGCCAAGCGGCTGATCGTCGAGCGAATCGACGGCGTGGGCAATGGCTTCGGGGCCGTAGGCATGTGACCATCCGTATCTCACCTCGGCATGGGCTTCTTCAATCGACATCTTCAGCGGCGTGTGGGCCATGGCGAAGGGAATGAACTCCTGCCAGTGCTTCGGTCGCGTGAGCCGGCCTGCGTCGGCCAATCTTTTCAGCAGCGGAGTTCCGGGCAAGGGCGTGAGCAGGCCAAAAATCGGCAGACCGGGCGGCCAGGTGCGGACTTGCGCTAGCGTGCGCTCTGCGGCGCCGACGGTGTCATTATCCATGCCAAAGATGAAGGAAGTGATGGCATAGACGTTGCGCTGGGCGAGGCGCTCGAGGACGCTGGCATATTCTTCGGGCTTGTTGAAACCTTTATTTACATCTTTCAAGTTGGCGGGATCGATCGACTCCATGCCGATGAAGACCCACTTTCCGCCGGAGGCCGCGATAAGGTCGACGAGCTCCTGATCGCGCAGAAGATTGGCGCTGATCTGGGCGACCCAGTGGACTTGTGCGCCGGCGGCGATGATATCGCGCAGCAGGGATTTGGTGCGCTTGATGTTGATGGCAAAATTGTCGTCGATGAAAAAGACGGCCATCTGCCCGCGCTCTTTGCGGGCGCGCGCTTTCAATAAAAGAAGTTCGTTGACCACACTCTCATTGGTTCGGAAGCGGATGGAGTCGCCGAAAAATCCGGTGACCGTGCAAAACTCGCAGCCATAGGGGCAACCGCGTCCCGATTCGACCGGCACGATGCGAAAGGTTCCCCAGCCCTCGCCTAGTTTCTGCAGCCATTTCTTGGCCGATTTTGGGACGAGATTGAATTGCTTGAGATCGATCGTATCCCAAGGGATGACCGGATATTGTTTCAGCGAAGGCTTGAGTTCTTGACCGAAGGGATCGACCGGCTCGTAAACGTCTTTCAACTCGCCGCGGACGGCGTCTTCGACGATGCGCGGCCAGGTGTCGTCGGCTTCGCCGAGAGCGACGGCATCGGCGTGGCGCGGTCCGCCATCGCGGCCGAGAGCTTCGTCGGCCATTTCGGTGACGTGCGGTCCGCCCATTACTACGAGAATGCCGACGGCGCGCACGGCGTCTGCCATGCGATAGGCTTTGGCGATCATGCGAGTCATGGCACCGATGCCGACAAGATCGATTTTCTGTTCGACGACATAACGGGCGATTGCGGCTTCGTCCATGGGCTGAGCATTGCCGTCGATGAGCACGACTTCGTGGCCGGGAGGGGTGAGCGATTGCAACAGGAACATCCACAGATGCGGCATGAAATTGCGCGTGACCCCGTTGTCGGGGTTGTACAGTAGGATTTTCAATCCTCTCCTGACTGTTGCTGAGATCGTTCTGTTGCCGGAATCGTTTTACAGAATCGTGCGCCCAGAGAACCTGGGGTGGTGTGCGCGGTATCGTACAGAAGGCATCTTACAGGCAATTTGGTCTGCCGGATTATTTAATTATTCCGACGATGCAATGCGGCGACCCAAAATGGTCATAGGGCTAGCACCTTTGGCAGGGCGGCAGACTGATTCGGTGGCTTAGAATGGGATGGTAACGGTAGGGGGCGAACTCGCATCTAACCCGATACGTTCACGCTGCAAGAGTTAGGCGACTTTGCGTTCGTTATTGAGAGAGTCTAGTTGAATACTGCGAGTAGTAAGAGGGAACCCGTTTCAAGAATTTTATCGATGAGGTTTGGAGCTGTGATGAAAACCGCGAAAGCTTACTTGGGATCGATGCTGGGCGCTGCAATGGCGGCTGGATTATTTATGGGCACGGCGAGCGCGATACCACTGAATTCCTCGGCGCGTGCGGTGGTTCCCGCCGATCTGCAGCAGTTGATCTCGGTGGATTATCGCACGTTGAAGGATTCAGCGACGGCGATGCAGCTTAAGCAGCAGGTGCTGCCGGACAATTTGAAGGAGTTCGAGAGCGCTCTGAAGGGGGTCGGAATCGATCCGGATAAAGATGTCGATTCCCTGGCGTTTGCGGCGTTCCGCACGGCTAAGCAGGGCATCAAGCAGGTCGGCGTTGCAGCGGGGCCATTCTCCATGAAGGCTGTGGTCAAGAAACTGACTACGATGAAGATCAAGCCGACCAAGTATCGGACATCGAGTTATTATCCGATGGATGGCGGTATGGTGATGTGCTTTCTCGACGAGAGCACGCTGCTGTTCGGGGAATCTTCGGCGGTGAAGATCGCGCTCGACACTCGCGATGGCGAGGTGCTAGGCGTGGACACGAACTCAACCATGTCCGACATGATGTCCAATGTGGATTCGGCTCCGGTGTGGAGCATTCTGGATCAGCAGGGAACGCAGAATGTGATGCGGTCGGCACTGGGCGATGCGGCCAAGGTGGCAGACTACGAGACAGTCAAGAAGCGTCTGCTGGGGTCGCGGTACACGATGGATTTCTCGAGTGGAGTGAATTTCGACTTCACTGCGGTGACCTCAGATACGGTAACGGCGGCGACCATGTCATCGCTAGTGAAGGCGGGATTGCTCTATAAGAAGATGAGCGCCACACCCACCGAAAAAGTCGCGGTGGACAATACCACAGTCGACTCCGACGGCTCGAACCTGTCGATGCACTTCAAGGCAAGCAACGCGCAGTTCCAGGGGTTGATGCACTCGGAGTTGTTTGCGGCGGTTTCGCACTAGCTTTCCGGTGCGTAAAGTCGTCAGTAGAGGGGTCCGTCATGGACAAACCTTTCTATCGGTTGTTTGCATTTGTTGTGGCAATGACGTCCATTGCGGCTTGGCCACAAGACCTTCCATCACAGCCGAAACCTGAGGGCGTAGTATGCGTTGCGAGTGTCTCAAATCTGAGTACTCGCCCTGCGATGCTGGACCGTTTGGCCGAGCGCCTGTCGAGAGATCTGCGCGATGACAAGATCAAAGCCTTGACCATGGAATCGACCACGACGACGGACCACAAACTTCATCCCACTAGGGACAATGGCGAAGAGGCCAAGAGCAACAATTGTGACTATATTTTGCTGACTCAAATTTTGGATCCAAGAACAGCCTCACTCGTACCGCAAAGTGCCCAGGTCTCGGTCGGCGGCAAAGTTCCCAGCATCGATGCGAGCGATCCTCTTGGCGGGTCGTCCGGCCCGGTTCACCGGGACAACGTTCAAATCAGCTTCGCGTTGTTTCCCGTCGAGCGGCTCAAGCCGGTTCTCGATACGGTGATCTTGGCGCAGCCATCGGGGAGTGCTTCCGACAACTTGTTGCCTGCAATGGATCGAGAATCTAATCGGGTCAGTCATGAACTGAAAAAGAAATAATTGAGAGGCACTGGCTGGTTCCAAACTGACGATACGTCACAGTCGAGCCGGCGTTGTTGATTTGCGTGCGGCACGCTTCTTTGCTGCCCAACCTTCCTTCACAACTTGTTGCGCGCGCCCGAGGGCCAGTGCATCTTCTGGAACATTGTCGGTGATGCAAGATGCCGCGGCGACATAGGCGCCTTTGCCCACGCGGACGGGGGCGACGAGGGTGCTGTCGCTGCCGATGAAGACTCCATCTTCGATGATGGTGATGTGCTTGTGAACGCCGTCGTAATTGCAGGTGATGGTTCCGGCGCCGATGTTGACGCCTACGCCGATTTCGGCATCGCCAAGATACGTGAGGTGGTTGGCTTTCGAGTCTTTGCCCAGCTTGATCTTTTTAGTTTCGACAAAATTGCCGACGTGGGCGCCTTCTCCGATGTCGCTGCCGGGGCGCAGGTGAGAGTAAGGACCGAGGACAGCGCCGGTGGCTACGCGGGCACCATCGAGAATGCAACCGTTGCGAATGAGGACTCCATCGCCGATTTCAGAATCTCGAATCACGGAATAAGATCGAATGCGGCAACCGCCGCCCACGCGCGAGTTGCCGAGAATCTGGACGAAGGGTTCGATGATGGTGTCGGGGGCGATTGAAACATCGTTATCGATGACGCAGGTCGCAGGATAGAAAATAGTGACGCCGTCGGCCATGAGTTGCTGGCATTTGCGCATGCGAATTTGGGAATCGATGAAAGAGATCTCGGCGCGAGTGTTGGCGCCGAGAACTTCGGCGGAGTTCTCCGTCTTCCAGACGACGACGCGCTGCCGCGCCTGCCGGAGCACCGAAGCCATGTCGGTGAGGTAGTACTCGGCGTGAGGGTTGGCTGTGGAGAGCTTCTCGATATGTGAGAAAAGCTGCGGGCCGGCGAACACGTAGAAGCCAGCGTTGATTTCGCGAATCCTTTTCTGGGCCGCGCTGGCAGATTTTTCTTCGACGATGGCCCGGACTTCGGCGCTGCGAGGGCTCTTACGGAGCACGCGGCCGTAGCCGGTGGGGTGGTCGAGGTCGGCGCTGAGTAAGGTCATCGTGGCTTGCTCATCGAGATGAAAGTTGAGCAACTGAGCGATGGTCTGAGGAGCGATCTGCGGAGCGTCGCCGGAAAGGACGATCACGTGATCATAGGCGGAGAGAGCTTGACGCGCGACCATCAGGGCGTGGCCGGTGCCGCGCTGCTCGGATTGCAGGACAAAATTTACGCCGGTGTGGGCGACGGCGGAGCGAACGCGGTCGGCCTCGTGACCGATGATGGCGAAGACATCATGTGGAGGAACGACGCGCGTGGCGGCGGCGATCACGTGTGCCAGGAGTGGCTTGCCTCCGACTTCATGCAGCACTTTGGGTAACTGCGATTTGAGGCGGGTGCCTTTCCCAGCGGCCATGATGGCGACCGCGACGCGGGGAGTGGTGGATGAGGCGATGGCGTTTGTGGATTTGGGCATTCGCCTCAATATACCTTGAGCCGTCAAAGTTCAGAAGAGGGTGAGGACGTGTGAACCGGCTTGATTAGCTGTACGCGAAAAGCGATCGAGCTGCGCTCGACGGACAGCCGAGGGCGGCTGTCCTCACATAGCCTCTTGAGCGTTGAGGTTCATTGGATAGCTTCTGGCCTGCAGCCTATCGTCCTAAAAACACTCTTCCAAGGATGTTCACAGGCCCAGACCACCATCGACGGCCAGGATCTGACCGGTAATAAATTGCGGCGCGGTTGCGAAGAACAGCACCGCCGCGGCAATTTCTTCTCCCTTGCCGTTGCGCTGCATCGGGGTCTGTTTGGCCATGCGGCGCATGAACGGCTTGGCCGCTTTCTCGCCGAGATCGATCATTCCGGGAGCGACCGCGTTGACAGCGATCTCGGGGGCCAGAGCTTTTGCCATCACCTTGGTCAGCATGTGCAAAGCGGCTTTTGAGGAGCAGTAATGCGCGTGCGTGGGCCAAGGGCGCAGGCCGCCAAGGGAACCCATGTGAATGATTTTGGCTTCGATGGGTTCAGCGCGCTGCGGCCCGGTTCTTTTTCGACGCATCCACTTGAGGGCTTCGCGAGAAACCAGGAATGGTCCGCGCGTATTCGAGGCAAAGATTGCGTCCCATTCGCGTAGGGTGAGGCGCTCGAAATCCGCGGTGGAGTAATTGCCGGCGTTGTTGACGAGGATGTCGATGCGGCCGAGTTCACGTCCAGCCTCCTGCATCATAGATTTGACGCTGGCTTCATCGGTGACATCGCAGTGCAATGCGAAGGCACGTACGCCGTAGCTTGAGAGGTCGACGACAGTGCGATGCGCTTCGCGAGCGGAATTGCGGAAAGTAATGGCGACATCGGCTCCGGCCTGAGCGAGCGCGAGGGCGGAGAAGCGTCCAAGACGCAGGGCGGCGCCGGTAATAAGACAGGTTTTGCCGCGCAGAGGTTTATCGGGATCTTTATGCATGAGCGGAATTCTATACTTTAAGCAGTGTAAGGTTGGCGGTCGAGTGGTCGGACCGGCGAATGAGATCTTGCTGCCAATTCTTTCGATTCTGAACAATTTCTCACTGGAATCATCGCGTCTGGGAAGGCTACAATCCACCCGTGCAGGACTCTCGCCAGGTCGTGGTTTACTCGCGCAAGGGGTGTCACCTTTGCGAAGTAGTGAAGGAGAGTCTCGGTAAGCTCTCCCGCCGAGGCGGGTTTACATGGCAGGAAGTGGATGTCGATAGCGACACCGAATTGCGGCGGCAATTCAACGATGAGGTGCCGGTGGTGTTTATTGATGGACGCAAGGCCTTCAAATACCGCATGGACGAACGTGAGTTTCTGCGCAAGCTGGCAAGTTGAAATGCGCCGACACTGGTTTCTGCCACTTCAGAAGTTAGGGAAAACGCACATCGAGGCTATAAATCTCCTGGGTGCTTCGGTCGCGCATCAGGAGCGGGGAATCGTCCGGCGCTAGTCCGACCCAGAATTCCCAGGGATCGAATCCACGCGGAATCTCTTTTAAATTCTGTAGGCGTTCCACTTTTCCATTCGCCGCATTGATGCGAACGATGTCGTCGACTTGGTCCGAGTAGTCTTCCGCGTAGAGATATTTGCCATCGTGCGACCAGTTCTCGAACGCAAAGCGCGACATCGCAAGCTGGCTCCAAGTCTTTTTCGTCATGTCGTACAGCATGAGCTTGGTGGAGTCTGCAGAGAGCGCGGCAATATAGCGGCCATCGGGCGAGCAGCGGGGACTGAAAAGATTCTCTGAGCCGGGCACGTCGACGACCTGCGAACTCCCCAGGTCAGCGATGTGAATATTGGGCCCGATTGCGTTCGTGTAATCCATCCAGGGTGTTCCCGCGTAGACGATGGCGTTGCCGGTCGGTATCCAGGAAGGATCGCTCTGATTATGGTCACCTGCGGTTGCTTCGCGGGGTGTGCCGCCATCGGCTGGCATCACGTAAATTTTCCAGGGCTTTCCCGGAAGCGATGCAACGAATGCAATCTGCGCACCGTCGGGCGACCATCGCGGCATGTGGGCCTGCATTGGCGCATAAGTGAGTTGGGTGCGCGAACTTCCATCCGGTTTACTGCGCCACAAGGTGAGCTCGGGATGGGCTACGTAAGTCATCCACTGACCGTCGGGAAGGATATCGGCCTCGCCCGCCGATACGCCGGGAAGATAGATGGAAAATTGCTGCTGCGACTTACCGTTCAATCCGATCAAGTCGAAGCGACGCTGCTGTCCGATGACGAAAAGTTTTTTTCCGTCGAGGCTTGGCGTGGGGTCACTGAACATGAGAGGGCCGACTGTGAGCTGAGTCGGCTCCGCGGCTGCCCTGCGAAAGAGCGCCGTATTTTCACGACGAGCCCAGATCTTCTGGGCATGGTCCCGAGTTGAGGTAAAGAGGAAGTAGTCGCCGTTGGGCGTCCAGGTTCCACCAAATTCCTGCGTTGGTTGGTTCCAGTTCGGCAGCACGGCATGTAAATTGTGTCCGTCGGCTGTAACCTCCCATAGGGAAGAAATGTGCTGGTTCGTATCTTGGATGGTGAAACGCAAGCGGCCGCCGTCGGGAGAAAACCGGAGCGCAAAGGGGACACCGGAAACTTTAATCAGTTCCCGAGAATCGCTACCGTCCGGGCTGCACGTGTACAAAGTTGAATTCCTGGCGTAAACAATGTGCTGGCCGTCGGGCGCCCATGTGGCGGCGTGGGCAAGAATGTTATCCACCTGGCGAAGCGATCCGCCGGGAACCTGCAAGACCCAAACCGGCCATTCGGTCTCCGAACCCTCGGCGACGCCTTTCACCAGCAACTCAGAACGGGCGGGCAGGAAATCATAGATATCGGCGCTGGGCAGAGAGATTGGCACTGGAGCCGTCTCTCCGCCGGAGGTCGAGACCTGCCGCAGAACAGAATGGCCGCTGAGATATTCTGAAAAGTACAGGCGGGTGCCGTCGGTCACCAGGGAACGCTTGGAGACACCGTCGTTTGTAATCTGGACGGAAGAAATCACGACGGGCGGGGAGTCTGGCGACCGGAGCGCGAAGATTGCCACGACCAATAACGCGAGCGCAACCACAGCTGCAGCGGCGAGCCACTTGCCAAAATTTGATTTTGGTTGAGGCTCGACTGTGCTATGCGCGGCCGCGAAGAGCGCGCGAAGCCGCTCCTTCGAGTCGGGTACAGTTGTCGCGGTACGGCCGGGGTTGGTTTGCGCCGACTCGATTTCGCGGCGCAGGCGTTGCAAATCGACCCGCATCTCCGTGGCACTTTGATAACGCTGCTCGGGATTTTTTTCGAGAGCTTTTTTCACAATGCGTTCAAGTTCCGCCGGGGTGGTGGGCTTGAAGTGCAAAGGCCACTCCGGGACACTATGCAGCAGGGAGTCGAAAAATGCGGCCGAAGTGTGTCCCTGGAATGGGAGAGCGCCAGTAGACATTTCGTAGAGCACGACGCCGAAAGAAAAAAGGTCGGTGCGGGCGTCGAGCGGCTTGCCCAGGGCCTGCTCGGGAGACATGTACGGGACGGTCCCAAGAGCAGCGCCGGGACGAGTGAGATCTTCTGGCGAATGGGTTGGGCCGCCAAAAGTCTTACCGCTGATGGCTTCGTCGCTTGTCAGCTTGGCCAGGCCGAAGTCGAGAATCTTGGCATTACCGCGCTTGGTGACAAAAATGTTGGAGGGATTGATATCGCGGTGGATGATGCCGTGGCTGTGAGCGGCGTCGAGCGCATCGGCAATCTCGATTCCGAGCGACAAAAGAGTTCCGATATCGAGCGAACGGCCGGCGATGCGGTGCTTGAGGGGCAGTCCGTCGAGAAACTCCATGGCGATGAAGGCTTCGCCGGCCTGCCCGCCGATATCGTGAATGGTGCAAATATTAGGGTGGTTCAGCGCGGACGCGGCCTGGGCTTCGACTTGAAAGCGAGCGAGAGCTTGTGGGTCGCGGGCAAGGGTTTCGGGCAGGAACTTGAGAGCGACGAAGCGATGAAGCCGGGTGTCTTCGGCTTTGTAGACTACACCCATTCCACCGCCGCCGAGCTTCTCGATGATGCGGTAGTGCGAGATGGTTTGCCCGATCACTGGAGAAGAAATCGTACGTGCCGGAAACGGGCAAGTCAATGGAAGGGGACTGTAGTGATCTGGCAGCGTTGGTGTAGACGCAGTCGAGCTGCGCTTGATCAAGAGTCACGTCGGTTCTGCCTAACGCGGGCGAGTGTGCCTGTCTCCACAGGATCTCCCCGGGATGAACACTGAGTGCGATTAGTCGTGGGTGCATTGCAAATATTTCCGCTACAATCGTTGCCGCCATGCTGCGCACGGAACTTTCCGCTGACCCCAAAGATGTCTTTGTGCACGATGCGATTTTGAGATCGTGCCGGCAGCACTCCAAGAAAACCGCGCTGGTCGATCCGTCCTGCGGCCGGCGGATTACTTACGGCGAGTATGGGGAAATCGTGGAAGCTGTGGCGCGAGGGCTGGTTGCGGCTGGGCTGCAGCCGGGAGAAGTGATCGCTATTTTCCTGTGCAATTCGTGGGAGTTCTGTGCGGCGTATCACGCGGCAACACTCGCCGGCGGAATTCCGACATTGCTGAACCCGACATACCGCGAAAGGGAAGTGCGGTACCAGTTGGAGAACTCGGGCGCGGTGTTGCTGATTACCGATGGGGCGAACCTGAGTGGGATCAACCTTGCGGGGTTACCGAACCTGCGAAAGGTATTTTGCACGCGAGAGCAGGGAAGTGGCTGTGAGCCATTTACCAACTTGTTGAAACCCGTGAGTTCGACGTTACCGCAGACCAATCAAGGGTCAGAAAAGACTTTGGCGGCTCTGCCTTATTCGAGTGGAACTACGGGGCTGCCTAAGGGCGTGATGTTGTCGCATCACAATCTGGTGGCGAATGTGTATCAGCTTCTCGGGCCGGGTGCGAGCGCGCTTAATTCCGAAGATACGATTCTGTGTTTCCTGCCGATGTATCACATTTACGGCCTGAATGTGGTACTGAATCCGGCACTGATTCTAGGCATGACGCTGGTGATGATGCCGCGCTTCGACGTTCCTGGACTGACGCGGCTGTTGACAGAAGAGGGAATCAGCACGATGCCAGTGGTTCCACCAGCGATGAACGCGCTCTGCCAGGCTGCAGAAGCGGGCCAGTTTCCAAAGAATCATAGGCTGCATTGGGTAAAGTCCGGAGCGGCGCCGCTCGCGCCCGATCTGGCGCGAAGGTTCACCGAGCTGACAGGCATTTTGGTATGCCAGGGATATGGCATGACGGAGGCTTCTCCACTCACGCATTTGGGTTATCTGGAGCCGGAACTGTACCGCCCGGATTCGATCGGACATCCAGTAGCGCATACCGAATGCCGGGTGATTGGGCTGGAGAATTGGATCGCGTCGAGTGAAAGTGTTGCTGAGGTCCCGGCCGGTGAGCCGGGAGAGTTAGTGATGCGCGGGCCGCAATTTATGCAGGGTTATTGGAAAGAGCCGGGAGCGACCGATGCGGTGTTGCGCGACGGATGGTTCTGGTCCGGTGACATTGTCACGCGCGACAGCGAAGGGTTTTTCCGGGTTGTTGATCGGCGCAAGGAAATGATCAAGTACAAAGGTTTTCCGGTGGCGCCGGCGGAGGTGGAGGCTGTGCTGCTGGAACATCCGGCGGTGCGCGAGTGCGGAGTTGTCGGAAGACCCGACGCCTCTGCGGGAGAGATTCCTGTGGCATTCGTCGCGTTGCGGCAAGGATTTGAGAATTGCAAGAAGATGGAAGACGAGATGTGCGCATTTGTTGCCGACCGTTTGACGCATTACAAACAGCCGAGAGAAGTACATTTTGTCGAAGTGGTTCCCAAGACCGCTTCTGGAAAAATTCTGCGGCGCGAGCTGAGAAAATTAATTTGTTAACAAGACGAGTCGAATTGTTTGCGCGAGTACCCCGTTTGGCTGCGATTGACTTGGCTTGCCGCAATTGTCTCCACGTGAATGGTAATTGTCTCCACGCGAATGACTTCACTACATGATTCCCCCTAGGGTGCTATCGAAGTGACAGAGTTTTGACAATTCTTTGACAATCTCCTTATCTGCCCAACTCACACTAACCTTCGGAAACGGCGTCTCTAGGCCGTTCTCGCTCGCA
>JBAPOI010000487.1:0-3277 GCA_049279555.1 Candidatus Sulfotelmatobacter sp. | reverse complement strand
GCGCATCTCCTTTCAACTTAGTTAAGACGGTCAGCGCTTCTTGTTGGCATTTCAGCGCCTCCGTAAAATCCTCTTCGTCGGCATGCAGCGTGGCTAGGTATGTCAAAGAACCGGCGCCATCGACACTTTCGTTTCCAAAAACTTTCTGTTCGATCGCCAGCATCTTTTCTACGGCTACAATTGCCTCCGGCAATTTGCCCTCGTCCCGCAAGGCTTGCGCTTCATTAGCGAATGAATTTCGCTGCTTGAGCAATTCCGCTCGCTGCTGGGCAGATAATTCTTCTTGGCTCTGGGTTTTGGGCGATTCAGCGTGATTCCGATGGGGATTTTGTGTTTGAGCAACTTCCTGGGCGCAAGCAAATTGCGCCGAAGAAAGCGGCGCAGCGAACACGCTTAAAACTACCAAGAAAAATGCGCACGGAACTTGTCGATCAATCACAATCAGCATTCCTTATGGGAACCTGAAACAAAGTGGGGCCGATCACACACGATATGCCTCGTCGTGACGGCCGCTTAGTAGTCCCGGGATATTGACAGTATAACACCCCCTGGGGTGGACCAAAATTGCTTGAGATCTCCGCGGGTCCTTGGTACTTAGGGAACGTTTGAATCGCATTTTGCCAATGCCAAATGCGCTATGATAAATACCCTGCGATGTAGCTTGATCCAGGAGCTGAGACCCCTCCCAAAACGCGTACGAAAAATGCTACGTCCGATGGAAGAGCAGATCAGCGATGCAACCGCACCACAGCTCGACCAACGACAACTGCGTAAGGAGGGCGTGTCGAATGGCACGTAGATATCGTGCAAATTCATATTAGAAAATGACATAGGTGAAAAAGGCCTCGCTTGCTTAGATGGTTTTGTCATCAACCCATCAACGGCAAGGAGGCCTAACAATGCGATGTTCTAACCAGGGATGGTTCCGCCAGCAAGTGCGGTTTCTTCAGCGTCAATTCCTTCAAGACGGAGACTTACCGTTTACCAATGTGCTGACCGAATCAGTGGTTGGGCAAGCACTGCAAGCGGTTGAATTCCTTTGGAAGGATCGGATCTACACGCCGCTGATTACGCTGTGGGTCTTCTTAGGGCAAGTGTTGAGCTGCGATCATTCCTGCCGTGCGGCGGTTGCTCGTTTAATCGTCCATCGAGTCTCTCGTGGACAACCTCCTTGCTCGGCTGAGACCGGCGCTTACTGCCAAGCCAGAAAGCGGCTGCCACCAGAGTTCATTGCAGCAGTCGCCCGCAAAACAGGACAAGCGTTGGACAACGATGCCCGGCAACATTGGCTTTGGAAGGGTCGCCGCGTGTTGGCCTACGATGGCTCGACGGTCTCGATGCCCGACACCGCAGAAAACCAACAAGTTTATCCGCAACCTCCCCAACAGCAGCTAGGTCTTGGCTTTCCGCTGGCCCGCATGGCGGCTTTCTTTTCGCTCTCCTGCGGAGCCGTGCTTGATCTT
The DNA here is from genome assembly GCA_049279555.1 of Candidatus Sulfotelmatobacter sp. Lineage (GTDB taxonomy): Bacteria > Acidobacteriota > Terriglobia > Terriglobales > Acidobacteriaceae > Sulfotelmatobacter. Next base: position 1,814 of record JBAPOI010000487.1, on the reverse strand, counting down.
GCTATCTGCAGCAATTATGGCAAGGGTCATAGTGAGCTGGGAATGCTGCGCCAGTTGTGGGGCCTCTTGCGTGCAGGCGATATTATGCTTGCCGACCGTTACATGTGTGCCTGGCACGAAATCTACCTGCTCAAGCAACGCGGGATCGACTCGGTCACTCGTCTCCATCATTGCCGTCTAGCCGACTTTCGGCGCGGTAAGCGTCTGGGCAAGGGTGATCACATTGTCGAGTGGCGCCGTCCTGGTCGCATTCGCTCGATCGATTGGCAAACCCTCAAGGTACTTCCCGAGCGACTCACGATTCGCGAGACGTATGTTCAAGTTCAGCAGCCCGGATTCCGCAGCCGGAGCATGATTGTTATCACCACGTTGTTAGATGCAGCAGCAGTCACGGCCAGTGACTTAGCCAATCTCTACCGTGCGAGGTGGAATGCTGAACTCGATCTGCGGTCGCTCAAGCAAACCATGCAGATGGACATCTTGCGTTGCAAGACACCGGAACTGGTTCGCAAAGAAATCTGGGCACATATCCTCGCTTACAATCTCGTTCGCACCATCATGGCCCAAGCCGCGGCCAACCACGATATCGAGCCACGCACCATCAGTTTCAAGGGAGCAGTTCAAACACTGGAAGCGTTTCAACCGCTCATCGACACGCAACGTGAACTCGACAGGGCGCACCGACTCCATGTCTACCGAAAGCTGCTCGACGCTGTCGCTACGCATCGAGTTGCTGACCGACCCGATCGCTTCGAACCGCGGCAGCGGAAACGCCGGCAAAAGAAGTACGATCGAATGATGAAGCCCAGAAACCAACTCAAACGTGAAATTCTCAAAAGAGTTAGATAAATCTACGTGCCATTCGAGGCTCCGTCCTTAGTTCCGACCGAGGCGACAGTTTCTAGCTCACGGCAATTTTTCAAATTACGCCGTGATCTCTAAAATGGACTGTACCGGATACCGTTTTATTCTCCCACGGCAAATCGCACCCGGATTCGCAACGTTTGTGCATCGAGATCGCCGGTATCAATCAAAATCTCGCCCACTTTCCCTTCCTGGCCGCCCAAATGCAACATAGGCGGCGTACCTGGTGGAATTTCTACCGTGAAGGGCAACTGCACGGAGCTATCGTTTTCCCCGGCCACTGGCTGCCCAAATGTTACCTTGAGCACATCGGGGGTGACTTGCTTCACCGCCAGATGCAACTCGTTTCGATGCGGACCGTGGGCCAAAATAAATAACTCTGCCTTCGCACCGTCGTGGCGGTTCACGGTACCCAGGGTGAGCAAGCTGTGATCGTCGTCCCACGACGCTCCAGCTATCTCGACATCGCTAACCGTGTTGCCTTCAATCGGCAATTCGACTGAATTGTTGTCCAGGTTCAAATTGATTTTGATTTTTTGCCGAAAGGCGCCTAACGGCAAGCCTGGTTTTACTGTGACATGCAACACCACGCCGCCTTGAGCATTTTTTTCCTCTTGAACGGTATTCGCGGGCATTGGCTCGGCCTGAAATGTGAACTTATCGGCATTCGAACTTTCCATAAACTCATAGCCGACAACTTTTAGTTGGCCGGGACGATACGAGAAAACATTTACGTCCGCCGTATGCGGCTCATTCATGGAAATGGCACTGAACACAATCGTGTCGGGATCGACACGAATGGAAGCGACAACATCGCCGGTGATCGTGAAGGTCAATTGCGGCCGTGCGGGATCGTTGGTCTCGATCGTGGCGCTTTGACGAAACGGTCCCGGCGGCACCGTCGCATGCCATTCAATGGTGACCGAGGTGCTTTCTCCGGGGTTCAGATT
>JBAPOI010000486.1:0-3994 GCA_049279555.1 Candidatus Sulfotelmatobacter sp. | reverse complement strand
AGTTTGCTGCTCTGCAGCCACCATCCCTTAAATCGTACGGCCACATGAGAGCGCAGAGGGAATTTGAACTCAAGGACGGCCCGAAAGGCCGCCGCCCTCCGGCACCGCTGGATCGATCTCGCTCGTGACGCCCGGCCGCACAAGGTCGAGGTAACCAGGCTCCCCCTTGGTCGCGAAGACGCTGATGGCGTCTCTGGCACGCTGTACCGTCGCCACATCGCCAGACTGTAGGCCGTTTTTCAGGATTGAACGAATTGACGTTTGGTGGGTCATGAACGTTGAGCGGCTAACGTGAGGATTGGTCAATAATTCAGACAACACTTCCGTAGTTTTGTCGGCCAGAGAAAGACTATGCTGGCCTAGCCACTTTACTAGCTCAAACGCGTTGTTCGGAGCGAAACCAGCTTTCAGCATCCTCAGAAGCTGTTCGAGCAACCAAGCCGGCTCGATGTTGACGGCATCATGGATAAACCACTGCCCAATAGCTCCGACTTCAGCACGGTAGTTATCGGGATCGTCAGCAGCAATGGCAGCCACGAGACGGACTTCCCAATAGCTTATGGCTTTCGTTCGGTACTTACCCGGCAGTTTGTCGGGGGGAAGCTGAAGCTCTCTGCCAAGAAACCCCATTGCGCGCTGACGTGTTCGAACGGACGCACGTTTCCAAAACAAGTTCATCATCGACGGCGGAACAACGTCGGAAATGAAAAGAATCACCAAATATTCACCAAGCCGGTTTCTTCGCATTTCCTTGTCGTCTTCAGCTTCCTCCGTTCCTAAACGTTCGATTTCTTCAAAATAAGACTTGGCAAGCTGCGGCATGAGCGGCTCGACGGGTCCCGACTCATTCATGAGATGACTAACCCATGCTGCAAGACGCAGAGAGTCGTTGTCGTCGGGAAAGAGAATCGGCATGTTGGCTGTCAGCCATTCCTGGCCGAAATACCAGAGCCATTTGAGGTGGCGGCCCAACACAGCGCGGGGGATGCGGCCGTTGTCTGTCGTATCCGACAGCGACTCATCCAGTCTCCGGGTAATTGACGGCAGCAATCGAAGCGCCGAGCGTGGGGCCTGTGTAATAGGCGACCCTTTCTGCTTGCTCATCCAAAATACGAACAGAACGCTTAACTCGATCGATGACCCCCAAAGTGTCTGTTCGGAAGCAAACTGGGGATATTTGCGAAACTGGTCTTCGAAGTCCTTCTCGCGCGGCTTTCGCGGTGCAAATTCAAACAGGTTCGAAATAATTTCTTCGATTTGCGACGCGTATTCCAGCGGAATACCGGCCTCCCCGCGGCGCAGGCCCGATTTCAAAAGCGCCCCGGCGGATGAGCAGCACCAGAACCAATCCTTGTCGTCGCCGTCTGCTGGGGGAAAAGTGTTATCCGGCTCCTTGAGCCGCAACATCACCGCCTGCAGTAACTGGACAATTGGTCCCCAATTCATGTTCTCCCTATTTCGGACCTTCGTGTCAAAGCCTTCAAGAATTCGCCGTATATAAATGGGCCGAACATCCGCAAATTGATTTGCGACATCGGCAAAACGTGACGGATTTTTTTCGACGGCATTACGCAGTTCTTGGCCCAAGGCGGTGATGGTCCGTCTTACGGGTTCATCACTTGGCTCCCAAGACCGGAGGAAAGCCAATACATCCCGCATGGGTGTTGATGAGAAATCCGCTTCGGATAGCGGACTAGATTCCGGCGGGAAAAGCCGTTCGTACCAGAGGTCGGGATCACCCAATTCCGCTGCACTCTTCTCAAGCTGCAATTTCCGATCAGGAGGAAGCGCGTCCCGCCATTTCCAGGTCGCTTCCTGAATCACACCGAGAACGAAGCGGCGCTCGTCGTCTGCATTCGGCTCCCGTTTGTGGTGTGAGGCAAAATTCTCCTTCCACAACGCAAAGTGGCGATCCGGCATCGCATCAATTGTCGCCAAAATCCGCGCTTGGTCGCCGGGGAGAAGCTGTTGGAAATAGGACAGAGCGAGCTCGGCATATTCCTCCTCGCACCACGCCTGCCCGATAAACTCGTTACTAAGTAAGAATGTACGCGCAAGCTCCGGTGCTGACGTCGCGTTCCTCGACAAGACGTGCAATGCAATACGCTTGAAAATCTTCCAGCGAAACGAATTCAAGTACTCGACGACTTCAGAGGTTCGCGACGGGTCTTTCTCACACCCGATGAGGCTGGCGTCTCGAACTGCGACAATCAGCGCCTCGTAGACACCGTAATCGGCCATTTGGTTGCCGGAGATCGGATGCGGGGTCGAGTATGTATAATCCCGATCGTCCTCGCCAGCGTCTGCCGTTCTACGTGTGATATTCGCCGCATTAAGAAGAAGCTCTGAAAACAGTCGGACAGCTCCCGGACCATTCTTGGCTGAGAGAGCCGCTACCGCTCCGGGAAGATGATGCTCGTACATATTCTGCGGGTGCAGCGACGCCAGATTGCCGCCTTGATCGAAAACTTGGAAAAGAGCCGCGCCGAGCTTGATTGCGGCGTCGATGTGGCCGCCTTCCGCCAACCGCTTTAGCAAGACCTCCGGCGCGATATAATAAAAATTCTGCGTTTCCGGTTCGAGCCATCCTATTGCGATATCTACGAGCTGGCTTGCTACGTCCGGGGGCAAGGTAGCGATGATTTCGAGTCCTTGCCGCCTAACATCGGGATGCTTTGACAACGCGACGCGTTGAATAGCTTCAACGAGACAGGAATGAGCGGCAGCATCGTCAGATTTGGCGACAGTCAATAGATAGTGTCCGACTGGCCACTCGCCGAACTCCCGAATATCGATGTCAGTTGCCGGTGGCTCTGAGATCAGGTTCCTGCGCAGAAGATGAGGCAGCCATTTTGGCGATGTGATGGACTGAAAAAAGTGCCATTGCAGCGGCGGTGCTCCGGGTATCTCGTTTTCAAAGATTTTGCTGGCCTGTGCGTAATCTGTCATTGCCGCAATAGCTTCGACCCGCTGCATAAGCGCCGCGTAGCGTTTCTGCAATGCGGTTAGAATACCTCGTACGACCATGTCGAACGGCTTTTGATAATTCTCCCTAAATTCGTCGTCTATAGACAGGCTCTTATGGTAGTGGCGCTCGTGCGCCTGCCCGAAGGTACGGCAAAGAGAGACCCATGCTACTGCGATGTCACCGTCGGGAGATAAACCCAGGCGCTGCGCAATCAGTTGAATTTGCATTGCATGGTTTAGACGGGGGGTGAGTGCCTTTTGCGCGCGTTCGATAGAGTCGTCGTCATACCCAATCTGTTTGAGAGCCCGGGCCGCCTCGCCCGATCGCTGCGTATCCTGCGCATCGATCGAAGCCTTCGCATCCATCGGAACAACGAGAGACGCGCGGATCATGGATTCCAGTTCCCGCAACGCATGACCGGCAAGAGGGCGTGAGACCCGCAGGCCCGTAGCGGAAGCCGCGAGGCGCGAAAAATCGACATACCGATTGGCGACCGCTCGCCCCAATAGACGCTCCACGAGAATGGCAGTGTCCTCCTGCTCTTGGCTAAGTGTGAATGCTTCAGGTGACTGGCCCATGTGCTGCTCCATGCCGCTCTGATATAGAGCCTCTCGTATGGCTGATCGAGGCAGTATCGGAATGAGAAACCGGTGATCTGGCGCATGACTTCGCCCGCGATGTCTACCGCGGCTACCGAAGGCGATCCTTGACTTCAAATCTCTCTGCGCTTGCGGTCGGTCATGCGATTTAAGGGAGACCCCGCCCTTCGGCGCCTCTCATGTCCAGTTGACAAGCCCGGCGCGACGGCCATCCTGACCGCCGTCCCGGAGCACCCCATGAAGCAGCACAGCAATATCAAGGCCGCGATCGGCTACGACGATCTGCGGGAATGGCTTTCGGCCGCCGAAGCCCTCGGCGAGGTCCGTAACGTCAAGGGCGCCAGCTGGCAGGAGGATATCGGGCTTGCCGCCGAGGCCATCCTGCGCGCCGAGGACGGGCCGTGTGTGGTGTTCGACGATGTTCCCG
>JBAPOI010000485.1:0-4550 GCA_049279555.1 Candidatus Sulfotelmatobacter sp. | reverse complement strand
GCATTACGATGGATCAGCCGAAGTAAAATTGGCCAAGCTCTTAAGTTCAAAAGGGCCGAACTCGGCAGTAACTTGCCGCGTTCGGCAATGGTGAGGCGTTCACACCGAGCCACTCGCTCCAGAATTTCGGGTAACCACCGATGAAGTTCTTCTGCTGAAATTTTTTCCATCCTGCGCTTCTGCATCGTCACGAAAGCTAGCAGGTTCAGCGCTACCGGACAAGGCAATTTGATGGCGTAATTGCTTACAGCCCCCCTGCCCAAAGAAATCAGACTAATCGATTCAACTAGCGGTTCACGAATTCGAGACTGTGGGGTCCAAGTTGTGCCTCGCAAGTGCCTCAGACGGCCAATGGTGGAACGCTGCACTAGAACTGAGCTATACTTCCCCCCAATTATGACGACAACGAGTGGAGATGCCGTTCCGCAGGCAAAAGTAGTTTCGCAATTGATGCAGAACCACCGGCTAGCTACGCCAGTGACTGGTGACTCGCTGCTTTCAGTTAGCACAGATGGAACCGGCGAACTGCAACTGTTTTCGATCGGAAGTTCTGGTCACGTTTTTCAAACCTACCAGGATGAGAACAGCGACAGCGGATGGAGCCTGCGCGATCTCCAGTACCCCGGAGTCGCGGCATTTGTTGGGTGTGTGACGAACCTGGACAACAGTATCACCGTCGTCGCGGCTGACGGCAAGACAGGCGTCGATTTGCTACAGTTGCCGGCTACCTTTAACCCGACGCTTCCGTCGTGGATTCAATTGCCCGCCATTAATGTTCGCGGTATTCGTACTGGAAACGCGCCCGACGGGAGCGCTGTCATCTGCATCTACAACGGGACTGACTGCAACTTCTATATGCTCGGGCAGTCGAACGGCAGTTACAGTTGGGGAACGGGCTTGCAATCGGTAACGCCCATCATTCCGACAATCGGGTGGAAATATAGCCAGGTATATGACACCGACGACTGTTCCGGGCCTTTTCCAGGCGTCGTATGGACGGGCACCAAAATTACGGGCGGGCAAACTGGCCTGCTGTCGCGTGGGTGGGCCTTCCAGGGAGGAGGATACGGTTGTGAAGCGGCGGGCAACTACACCATTGTCTCGGCAATCGCAGATGTAAAAGGGGATTGGGACACTTTTGCTCTCAAATCGGATGATCTTGGCATCTATTATTTGGAGGCGCCCGTTGGCGGCAACTCAAGCGAATACCTTGTTACTAAGGTGAGCCAGGACACGGCCTGCACGACGGTTGCTGCGGGCCGCGTCACGCCGACGCAGAGTGACGGCGGCCCAGCCTTTCTACTCCAGGCGTTCGGGATCAGCACCAGTGGATTTTTGTACGTAACACAACAGGATCCCACGTCGCAGACAGGGTGGGATGATTTTATTGCTCTCAGTGAGGACATCGCCTTCGCGCAAGTCTGTGCGGGAGTCAACGGGGATGGAAACTCGGAACTCTTTGCGGTTGCGACGGATGGAACCCTCTACCACATCTGGGAGGACCCCGCCACAACTGACTGGAACTTCGATGAAATCGAGGTAGCGACAGCTGGCCAGTTGGAAGATGTTCCCACCTATCAGACCGTGATCAGCGCGACCGATGCATCCGGGCTTCCTATGCCGTATGCCGCCGTCACGCTGAGCTGCCCACACAAAGACGCCGTGGAATTGCAGATTAATGGCGAGGAGGTGTTGGTTGGACCGAATTCTCCCTGGAACGGCACGACAAACAGCCTTGGAAAGATCGTGATCAACCAGGCGACGAGCGGATTGGGTTCACCGGTCTTACAGTTGTCGGTGAATGGAATCACGAACATCCCCCTGATCGATGCAAGTGGCACCATCCAGGGGACTCTTTCCAACGTTACAGGACAGACGTTGATCGACGCCAACTTAATCGCTCCCCAATACCAGGAGGATGCCGACTCGGTAGCGCAGGGAGTGCAACAGGCGCTTGGAATGGTCCCCACGACGCAAGTCACGAGCCTTTATGTGCATGCGCAATCGGACTTTCGGGCGTTTGCTGCCAATGGTGGCCGGATCGACCCAGTGTCCGTCAGGGACCGGCATTGGTCGTATGAAGTCCGATCGGGGCGGCCCCAGTTCCGGGTCTTGCAACCTGATGAAACGGCGGCACTGATCGCGGAAATGAAAACCCTGCCAAGGTTGGACGCCAGCCTTCTGGGGTCGCTCAACGATGCCTGGGGAGACGTCGTTTCGGCGGTGAAGCGCGGCGTGGCAACTGTGGTGACATGGGCGGTGTCGGGGGCAAAGGTCACCCTCAGGGTTGTGATCCAGGGCGTCCAGTATTTCTATGACACGATCCTCAATTTGATCGAAGAGGCGCTCGATCTGGCGGAACAAATCCTGAGCACAGTGCAGATTTTGTTCGCGCAACTGTTTGAATGGCTGGGCTATATTTTCAACTGGCAGAACATTCTTCGCACGCAAGAGGCGATGGTCCACGCCGTTAATGAGGTTCTGCAATTCTTTCAGGATGCAGCGGGAACGATTAAGACCAATATAGATAAGAACTTGGTGTCGTTCGTCAACAACCAATTATCAGGCTTCTTCACGACCGTCGAGCAATCGCTCGGCACAACGACGAATTTCGGCCAGTATCAAATCTCGAATGCAAAACCTCCGCAGGGCTTCGACTCTCCCGCGGCGCAACTGATGAGCACCCACCTCCTCCAGAATGCCGATAACGCCACCCCGGTCTCGGCGCTTGCTGCGGCGAATCTCGCATCGGCGTCCTCAAGCCTGCAGAATGTTCTCGATAAGGTTCAGGATCTCACCACGACCTACGGCGTATCAGACAAGGTGCAGAATGCGCTGGCATTCTTCCAGAGCGCCGCCAACAGCCAAGATCAGTATTTGCAGTTGGTTCTTAGCGGGATGCTCGCCGTAGTGGAAGCGGCCATACTGGCTGTCATGGCCGGGGTGCAGCTTGTTGTGGACGCCGTCTTGGATGCAATCGCGGATATTATCAGCGCGATCCAAGCCGTGTTCAATCAGGAGTGGAACATTCCGATCATCTCGGACCTCTACCAGCGGATGACGGTCTCGAACGCCAATCCCAATGGCGCTTCTCTGACCGGTCTCTCCCTGCTGGGACTGATAGTGGCTGTGCCCGCGACGGTGGTCTACAGCGTCGTGAACAGTGTCGCTCCGTTCCCGGACGATGATTCGCTTGCAGCGTTCGAGAATGGATTCACGTCAGCCATGCTCCTTCAGAATAGCGGACTTGGGGGTTCCTCGCAGTCCGCCTCCCGTGCCTTGGCCGTGGCCCCCGGCGATGGCAGTAACACCTGGCCCGTTATTTTCGCCTACCTTCAGGCGGGCGCCTTGGGGGTGACCGCGATTGTCGAACCGATTTTGGACATTCAGATTCCAGAAAACTTCGATACGAGTCAACTCTCCAGTTTCTCGCCGAAACAGCCTTCGGCGAACGCCTTTAACATCTTGGCCCTGTCGGTTCTGCTGCTGGAAGTCTGCAACGTAGGGCTATCCGTTCCGTGGGTGGGGGGACCGAAGTCTTGGAGCTCGTCGAAGCCCGAGGGATGGCAGTGCTATGGCTGGTGCAAGGATGCCATGAAGCTGGGAGTTGACATGAGCTTCTTTGTCCTTCAAAAGGCTTTGCCGCGGCAACTTGGAGATCCCGGCGTCTGGTTCGAGTTCTTCGCAGCGTGGCTCGAGGTCCCGACAGCCGTCGGTTATCTGGCTACGGGCGGTAACGGGTGGTCTGGCGCAGCCGGACTCATCGCAGGCTTTGGCGACATGCTGCGCATTTGCAGGCTGGAAGAGATAATCGCGGAGTCTTTTGGAGTTTCGTTGGCGGTGTTATTGTCAGCTGATGTGGTGGGTAATTTGGCGGAAGCCGGTTTGACCATCGCGGGCGCCGGCACTCCGAGTTCATCGAACGTGTGAGAAAGCCTCAGTTCACTTCACGCCGATGGTACCGCGATCTTTAACTTACGATTCTTGAAGTCTTTTCCCCATCCTTGGATCCGGGCGCAATTTACGGATCGAACGTTCGTTCTTGCCAAAAATTAGTAACGATAAACGCGTTTGTGTTTACATATCGCGTCACCTCCCGAGTGGTCGGCAAACCAGAAACTATCCAGAAATGGGCTTCTGGGAAGTCTGCACGCCACTTTAAGCGCTGATATAGGCTCGGCCGTGTTTTCGGGTTTATGGACTTGTAGTGGACGCCTTAAAAGGCCAATGCCTTGGCTTAGTTAACTTTCTCCCCGACTGCGCACTGCCACAGCAGAATATTCTCCCCAAAGTTCCGCGGCGCCGAACACCCCAATTGTTGTAGCTGCTTGCGCAGAGCCGGCGTGGAGTCAACAATCCAACCCGCATCAAACAACCGAATCTTCGTTCCGGGGGCAAGGTGATACGTTGCCGCCATATCTGCCACTTCACCAGATACATCATCGGCATAATACTTCCACTTGTCAGGAGGCGGTGTAAACACCGTATAGGCTCCGCACTGCGCCTGAGCGAGCGGCACGAAGGGAGGGAATATTTGGACCACACCTTGG
>JBAPOI010000484.1:0-2591 GCA_049279555.1 Candidatus Sulfotelmatobacter sp. | reverse complement strand
CTTCATATATCGGCGAACGGCAGCAAGGAATCACAGGCTGTGAGTCCGGAAACTGTGCGATATTTATTCTGAGAATATGTTCGGGTTGCCATCTGTAACTCGCTCGTTCTTAGACGACTTGTTCACGAGTGGAGGACCTTGCGATGAATAGCTTTCTTCAGGACGTTCGCTTTGCATCCAGGTTGTTAAGTAAGAGTCCTGCTTTTACGTCAGTCGCCATTTTGACCTTGGCTTTGGGAATTGGCGCGAACACGGTGATTTTCAGTGTTATCAATTCTGTTTTATTGCATCCTCTAGGATTTCGCGATCCTGCCAGCTTGGTCCTGGTAACGTCTGACGATCCCGCGCTGGGTTTGCATGGTCTGGAATTCTCGGTTCCAGAATTAGAGGATATGAGATCGAAGCCTGGCGTTTTTGAAGAGGTTTGTGCCTTCTTTGAAGGGAGCGCGAACCTGACTGGCGCCAAGCAACCGGAACGTCTTGAAATCCTTGCTGCCAGCTCCAATTATTTTTCCATGCTGGGTGCTGTTCCCCAAAAAGGCCGATTGTTTGGTCCCCAGGATTTCGCCTTAGGATTTGCCGAGGCGGTTGTTATCAGCGATGGCCTATGGCACCGCGGCTATGGAGCGGATCCTGATGTTATCGGGAGAAGAGTGCAACTCGATAATGATCCATACACGATTATCGGTGTTCTTCCTCCTGGGTTTCGCCATCCGGGCGTACCCGGCGTGACGGAGGTCGAGGTATGGCTGACTTCCGAGTTTAGCGCAGACCCCGAACCCAAGCCTGCGCGCAGCGCGCGCGTTCTGCCCCTGGCAATCGCCAGACTTAAACCGGGGATTACTCTTCAAGAGGCCCAAGCAAAACTTGATGTCATGTCGGCCCAGCAAAGAAGGGATTTCGCATCCGATTATCCCCCTGGATCCACCCGGACGGTTCGGATTCGCTCCTTGCAGGAATCGCTAGTGGGCAACGTTCGGCCCGCTCTGCTGCTTCTTATGGGGGCGGTAATCCTGGTCGTTCTCATCGCCTCCGTCAATCTCGCAAATCTTCTTCTCGCCCGTGCTTCCGGGCGGCAGCGCGAGATTTCCATGCGGATCGCCCTGGGAGCAAGCCGGCCCCGGATGATCCGCCAAATGCTCACCGAGTCGGTATTGCTGTCCTTGGTTGCCGGTGTGGTCGGCGTTCTGACCGCCGAAGGCTGTCTGCGTTTTCTTCTTCGCTTTGTGCCGTTCAACATTCCGCGACAAAGTGAAATCAGCATCGACTGGGTGGTCCTGGGCTTTGCGATCCTTATCTCTTTCGTTACCGGCTTGGTGTTTGGCCTTGTTCCAGCGATCCAGTCCACCAAAGCTGACCTCATTGCCGCTCTCCGGGAAGGCGCCCGCGGCTCTGGTTACAGCACCAAGACCCACCGCTTGCGCGGCTTGCTCATCGTTTCCGAGCTGGCCTTTACCGTGGTGCTTATGATCGGAGCTGGTCTGCTGATGCGGACCTTCTGGCGCCTGCTGCAGGAGGATCCTGGGTTCAATTCCGCAAGTGTCGTGGTTTCGAACATCTGGCTTCCGATACCCAATGATCCAAAACTTGATCCCTATTTCGACATTTCACATGCGACTCGCTTTACCCGGGAACTCTTGCGGAAGGGGAGCGCAATTCCCGGCGTCGAACTGGCTGCAGTCACCTCAGATTTGCCTGCCACTCCTGTACCGGATAACCGTGAGACCCATCTCACCATCGAAGATTTGCCTCCTGACTTTTCGGAAAAGCTTGCTGCAAAAGTGATCAAGGTAAGCCCTGATTATTTTAGGGTGATTCAAACTTCCTTGGTGCGGGGCCGTTTCTTCAGTGAGAGCGATGAGGCTGACAAGCCCCTGGTTGCGATCATCGATGAAACCACCGCTCGACGGTATTGGGCAGGTCGCGACGCTATCGGCAGGCGGCTCAAGTTCGGTCAGGAGTGCAGCCAGGTGACCGCCGCGGAACAACTGGCCGGTTGCGTCTCGAACCAGCCGTGGGTGACGGTAGTCGGCATTGTCAAGAACATCAAATACGCCGACCTTGACACTGGAGTTCCTCATATCTATACGTCGATTTACCAGCGCAGGAGCAGGATTCTCAGCCTGATGCTGCGTACGCCGCTAGCTCCGTCTCGCCTCGAGCCGCAAATTCGCAGTGCCGTCCAGGCGGTCGATCCAAAGCTGCCTGTGTTCGGCGTTCGATCCCTGAATGCCGTCATGGAAGGCTCCATGGCTCCGCAGCGTTTCTCCGCTGAGTTGGTGGGAACCTTTGCTGGGATGGCGCTCCTGTTGGCTTCTGTTGGGATTTATGGATTGCTGGCGTACTTGGTAGGACAACGCTCGCAAGAGATCGGCGTACGTATCGCGTTAGGAGCCCAGCGAAGTCATATTCTCAGGCTGATCTTGACTCAGGGGGCGTTGCTTACTGGCGTCGGTGTCTGCGTTGGACTCACTTTGGCGGCAGTAGCTGCGCCGATGATCGCGGCTCTGCTCTACGGAATTCGCGCTATCGATCCAATCGTATTTCTTGCGGTTCCTCTCATTTTGTTAGCGGTTTCCTTCGCGGCCAGC
>JBAPOI010000483.1:0-7281 GCA_049279555.1 Candidatus Sulfotelmatobacter sp. | reverse complement strand
GCACGAGGCAGCAAGCGCGGAATCTTCACTGAAGTATTTTTTGCTTGGATCATTTGCCACTGCCTTCTTTCTCTACGGAGTCGCGTTGATGTTTGGCGCCACCGGCTCCACCAATATCGATCAAATCAGCAGTACGTTGCTGGCTGGGCCAATCCCGCTTCTCGCGTTCATTGCTGTAGCGTTTATGTTTGTGGGCTTGGGCTTCAAGGTAGCCGCTGCTCCATTCCATGTCTGGACCCCTGATGTTTACGAAGGAGCTCCTGCGCCGATTGTGGGTTTTATGTCGACGGCGCCCAAGGCAGCGGCGTTTGCCGTTCTGCTGCGCGTAATGTTCGTCGTCAATGTACCTGGCAGGCTATGGCTGATCTGGGTATCGGCCGCGCTCTCCATGACTTTGGGCAACGTAGGCGCCCTCGTGCAAAACAATGTGAAACGGTTGCTGGCTTATTCCTCCATCGCTCATGCCGGTTATCTGTTAATGGCATTCGCTGCCGCGCCCGCGTTCGGAACTTCGGCGGCCATGTTCTACACCGCAGCCTACGCCGCTATGAACGTTGGCGCATTTGCGGTGATAAGCCACTTCGCGAATGCCGGAGAGCGTTATGTGACCCTTGAAGACTACGAAGGGTTGGGCCGCACTTCCCCACTACTGGCGGCGACGCTTACTGTCTTTCTGCTTTCGCTGATCGGTATTCCGATGACCGGAGGATTTTTTGCCAAGTTCTACGTGTTCAGTGCGACGATAAAGGCCAACCTGATCTGGCTGACGATTATCGGCGTAATCAACAGTGGCGTAGGAGCCTATTATTATTTGCGCATCATCGTGATGATGTACATGCGCGAGCCGCGAAAGCCAGTGCCAGTTATTCCGGTTCCGCTTGCCGCACGTCTGGCGCTCGCGGTCTGCATTATTGCAACCCTCTATTTGGGGATATTCCCCAGCCGCGTGTTGCAGTATGCCCAAGGTTCTGCCCAGCAACTTGTCCAGCGTTCCATCCCTAGTGCGACCGTCTCCGAAACGTTCTAATAATTCTGGCCCTATATTTGACAGGAGCCAAAAGCTGCGTCATTATGTGTGCAACGATTGCAGTTCTTCCTTTCTTGTTGGGACACGCACATCGAATTGGAGGGGAGAGATGTCTGAATTCATACATAGACTTTGGTTGGAAGATGAGGGCCAGGATATTGCTGAATATGCAGTAATGCTGGCTGTGATTCTGGTTCTGGTGGTAGGAACCGTGCGGCTGATCGGATCAAACGCTAACAATGTGTTTTCGGCAACCGCAAGTTCGTTACAATAGTCAGAATCGGGTTTCGCAGTGATTTAGGGTTTGCAGCGTCTACTTTATGACTTTTTTTGTCTCGTTTACCGTGCCGTTTCACTACTGCTGGTTCAGAGTAGCGTCTGCGGCGGCGCTTGCGAGGAGATCGACTCTGCCATGATCACCTAGATTCGAGCAAGTTTCAGCCAGCAGCCGCGATCGCGAATCGCGGCTTTCGTTTTTTGTGCAAACCATTTTGTAGGGATAACTAAGGAGATCGAAATGATCGTCAACATGTCGGAGAAAGCAACGGAAGAGCAAATCAGCCACATCATCGAGCGCATCCGCGAGGCGGGTTACCAGCCCCACGTTACTCGCGGCGTGGAGCGCACGATTGTCGCCGCCGTGGGCAATGGGCGCCGTAATGAAATTGAGGCCCTGCAAGTCGCGCCCGGCGTGGACAATGTGGTGGCCATCGCACAGCCCTTCAAATTGGTCAGCCGCCAGGTCAAGCCAGAGCGGTCGATCGTGAATGTGGGCGGGGTGCGCATCGGCGGGCCCGGAGTTGTGATCATCGCTGGCCCCTGTTCCGTGGAATCTCCAGAGCAGTTACTGAGCACGGCTCACGCGATAAAGCGTGCTGGGGCAACCATGCTTCGCGGCGGTGCGTACAAGCCGCGCACCTCTCCCTATGACTTTCAAGGCCTCGGCCTGGAGGCTCTGAAGATTCTGCGCCAAGCCCGTGAGCAGACCGGTCTTCCTGTGGTCACAGAGGTGATGAGCACGGAAGATGTGGACATCATCTGTGAGCATGTCGATATGCTGCAGGTGGGCGCGCGCAATATGCAAAACTTCGCGCTGCTGCGCCGGCTCGCGACAGTGAAGAAGCCAATTCTCTTGAAGCGCGGCCCTTCCGCAACCGTGAAAGAATGGCTTCTCGCAGCCGAGTACCTGCTATCAGGCGGCAATAGCGAGGTTGTACTGTGTGAGCGCGGCATAAAAACCTTTGAGACGGAAATGCGCAACACTTTCGACCTCGCCGCCGTAGCTCTAGCGCGCGACCTTTCACATCTGCCGGTGATTGCGGATCCCTCGCACGGCACCGGCAAGCAAAGTTTGATTGCCGCAGTATCGCGCGCCGCAGTCGCGGTGGGAGCGGATGGATTGATCATCGAGGTGCATCCCTGCCCGGAGCGGGCGCTTTCCGACGGAGCCCAGTCTCTCGATTTCGCGGGCTTCGAGAAAGTTATGAAGGCGATTGCGGAACCTTTGCGTCGAGCCGCCGTGGCGGAGGATATGGTCCGCGCATAAACACGATGCTTCGTTCTAGTGTGCCGGATTCGTACCCGGCATTTTGATCTGCATCGATGGATCGCCAAACAGAATGAACGTTTTGCGTACGCCGAGATCGGTGATGCCGGATTTCGCTTTAAGAATGGCGTCTCCTAAGGCTAGCGGCGGCGAATTGAAGGCATTCTGCACGACTAGCTTATCGAGGATCGTCTGCGGCGGAGCTTGGTTAAGGCCGCTCGAGGCTAAGACCGCGACAGCGCCTCCATTCGGAGCCAGCATCAAGGTCACAGCCAGCGGTTCCTCATATACATCCTGGAAGAATCCGTTGAGACAGTCCATGATTAGGAAGACTGGCAAGGATGAGCCATTTGTCAAAGAGCTTGCCGCTGAGTTATCGAACAGATCAGCGCCTGACCACTGTTCTTCGGAGCCATGGCCCGCATAGTTCACCAATAACTGCCCGGAATTAACGGCGGCAAGAATGTCTTGCCGGGCAGTAGTAATGCCCATCGTCGTGGCGAACACATCAGTAACCTGAAGGGTAGAGGGTAACTGAGCCTGCACAAGCTGACTATCTTTTGTAAAATTCTCGGTATCATTTACGTCCGCGACCATTAAGGCCTGCGACGTCCACGGACCATTGGTCGTTTGGCCCTCGTAAGTGGCGATCTTGTTACTGACCAAGGCAGCGTCGTCCGCCGTGCTTACGGGCAATCGACCGGTCGCAATGGTCGGCATGCCACTATCGTTAAAGTCAGAGAACCAGTCATCCGATGCGGTCATTAGGCTGGTCGTGGGTATTATCTTTGTCGGCACAAAGTCCAGATGGCCGAATCCCAGGTAATTGCGCGGATCGAGCGATGCTCGACCGTTGAGCAGCAAATACTGCGGCGCTGTGTGCCACACCTTGACCGCCGTTCGGAGGAAACTCTTGATTGCGACCGGACTGTGCTCCCCAAAGTTAAATTCGTCGTACAAGTCATCGACTGACACTACCGCCGTTGACTGACCGGCCGCTTCGTGTGCGGCAACCAGCGGCTGCAGCGCTCCCGCAAAGCTCGCAGCCGTCACCATGACGATCTGGCTGCCCCGCAGCTGATCGTGCCAATGAGACGGATGGTTCTGCCGAATTCCAGGAGGTGTCTCAATACGGTCGTTTGTTAGGGCCAACAGCGTGCGCGGTCCTGCGTCCGAAGAATTATTAGCCGGCCATGGTACTTGCACCTCGAGTGCATAACCAGCAGTCTTCGAACCCGTAGTCGACATTACTTGAGGAGTAAGTTCCACCAGTTTATTCGGATCTGTAATATCAAGTACGACTGTCGGAGCATTTGTGAACCCAGTTACTTTCAGCTCATCCCCGGCCCTTCCTGTGAAAACCAGCCGATTCGTGTCCACAATGTAGGAATGCTGATACTTGATCCGAATCGATTCGATCAGGCTGGTATCGTATTCCCCGCCTTGCGATGTAAGGGTGACGATATTGGGTCCTTCCTGTAAAAGGCCCGGAGGTAAGGTTGCTCGGAACGTACCTTGAGACTGGCCCGTAAAGGTCAAGTCGCCGAGCGTCGTGCCGTTCAGCGCGACAGTAACATCATGCGGCACGGCGAGAATTATCCCTTGCAGCGTCACCTCAAGCATCGCCGGTTCCGCGGAGTTGCTGTCGAGGTGAGGCACCTGCATAGTCTGCTGCACAGGCGTGGTCGAAACCAAGGGCCCAAAGAAATTATGGCCGTTTGAAGTAATAAGTGCAGCGAAGTAGGTTGTGTGGGGAGTAAATTCCACTGTAAATGGGAAGCTAGCCTCAGGCTCGTTTGAGCCAATCGATGACGGTAGTTGCTGAATTCGTAGTCCCGGAGTATTTCCGATCGCAAGCCAGTAAATTCTTGTGCCGGTGTAAGATGTGTCGATTCCAGTTCCATAAAACCCGAGCGCTGCCTGTGCGCCAAAACCACCGGGGCCAGCGGACGCGTCTATTATCTTGATCGGCTGCTCCATCGCTTCTGCGTACAGGTGAAGCAGAGCTGGATCGACATTCGGATCCAATCCTGCCTTAATCAATTCCGGTTGCGTAATCTGATACCATCCCTCGTGCTTCACCGCGATCTTGACGGCAGGATGAGATGCTAGTTCAAATTGCTTTTGGTATTGCGTTAGTGTGAAGTGGGTATTTCGCAGTACATTTTCTGCGGGATGACTGGGTTCACTAAAGCCCGCCGTGGGTTGGCCTTGGTTCAGTTGACTCAACATCAGAGTCGTGTCCGCGTTTGACTGAGACAATTGCTGGGAACTGGCGGATTCAGCAGTCACGGGTCCATGCAAGGTTCGAGTGCCGTTGACATCCACATCTTCAAGCCAGTAAGCGCCGCCCGCACCTGCGGGCCAGTCGATCCATGAGTAAGTCTTGCCCGAGTGCTTGGGCAGCGCCCCACTCATGAGCAGTGCCGATCCGGCGATCAGGGAGGAATTCAGCTGGATGCGCTCGCCCGCTTGTTCCCGGTAAATATTGAATCCAAGATTGTGCGCTTCCCCACCGGTCTTCCACAACAGCACGACGCGATTCGTTCCGTTCTTGTCTTTGCTCAATTGCGCCGAAAAGGACTGAAGCTGAATTTGGGTCGCAGCCGTTATAGTCTCCATCTGCGTGGAGGAATTATTCGCACCGTTCGGATCGGTCTGGTCCGCGCTGACCGTAGCCGTATTCACCGCCACACCCGGTGCTCCTGCCAGCACAACGATTGTGATCGTTGCTGTTGCTCCACTCGTCATGCTGCCAAGTAGACAGTTGACCGTGGCCTCTGCCGCCGAACAGATTCCTTGAGAATATGAAAGTACGGGGTTACTCACATTCGAGGGCAACGGATCCATCACCGTAACATTCGTTGCGGTCGCGGGGCCACTATTCGTCACGGTAAGCGTGTACGTCAGGAGATCTCCATCAGCTACTGTTGGGCTCGGCGAAGCTGTCTTCACGATTCCCACGTCAGCGCTGTTTGCGTTAGCGACAATAACCGTCGCGGTGGCACTGTTACTCGTCAAACCAGGAACAACGTTGGTCGCCGAAGCTGTAGCTGTTTCCGCAATATTCGTTCCCGATGCCGTGCCGGCATTTATCTGCAACACTAGAGTAAAGGTGGCGCTGGCATTGACAGCGAGGCTGCTACTGTCCGTGCAAGTGATCGTTCCGGTGCCACCGACAGGGGGGGGGCATGTCCATCCCGCGGGAGCGACGATCGATTGGAAATTTGTGTTCGGAGGTGTGGTTTGGGTGAATGTCGGCGAGGTGGCGGCCGCCGGGCCGTTATTCGTCACGGTCTGCGTGTAAGTGACATTACTGCCTGCGGCTACAGTGGTGGGGACAGCAGTGTTGGTCGTAATCAGATCGGCTTGGGTCGCAAGCGCAACAACGTCAGATGCTGTTGCCGTGTTGTTCGCAGTGTTGGGATCTGATACAGAGGAAGTCACCGTCGCTGTATCGTTGATCACCGTTCCCGCGGTCGTCCCTGCAGTTACTTTCACGGTCAGGGTAAAAGTTGAAGACCCAGTGCCAAAAGTAGTGTTGTTGTTACAGCTAATCGGCCCGGCGCTTCCAACCGTAGGCGTAGAACACACCCATCCACTCGGTTGAGGCAGAGAAACAAATGTCGTATTCGGCGGCGTAGTTTCGCTAAAGACCGCATTTGTCGCGGTACTCGGTCCAGGGTTGGTTACTACTTGCGTGTAAGTGATGTTGTTCCCAGCAATTACCGGTACCGGACTGGCGACATTGGTCACTGAGAGATCAGCCGAGCCCGCAATCACTACACTAGCGGAGGCGGTATTGTTTCCTGGATTCGCATCCGTCGTCGATGATGACACCGACGCGGTTTGAGTGATCGTCGAACCTGCAGTTGTGGTAGCGCTTACTGACACGACGAAGCTAAAGCTTGCGGTAGCATTGGCTGCGAGAGTACCGATGGTGCAAGTGAGCGTACCAAGAGTACAAGTCCACCCAGCTGAGCCCGTCAACGACACAGCCGTTGTACCGGTGGGAAGCGTTTCCGTCAAATTGACCGTTGTTGCGGATGCGGGTCCGCCATTGATTACGGTCTGAGTATAGGTAATGTTGTTGCCGGCCGTAACCGGATTTGGACTGCCTGAGTTAGAAATGCTCAGATCTGCATCGCCGGTAATCGAAACCCCTGTCGTGACCGTCGCCGTGTTGTTGGCCAGATTCGTATCGTGGGTAGTGCTGCCGACCGTCACGGTATCTACAATTGGCGCGCTGCCCGCACTCACGTTCATTTTCAGCGTAAAGGTGGTACTCGAACCCGGCACAACACTGGAATTCGTGCAGCTGATCGGATTCGTCGTAGTAGGACAGGTCCAACCCGTAGGCGCGGACGTAAGTGAGCCAAACGTCGTGTTATTCGGATAAGGCTCCGTCAAGGTCGCCGTGGTGCAGTTGCTGGGCCCGGTGTTCGTCACAATCTGGGTGTAAGTGATCGTTCCACCTACAGTAACTGGATTTGGGGTTCCGCTGTTGGTAACTGCCAAGTCACAGACTTCAGCCACATTGGTAACCACAGTCGTGCTGTTGTTAGCCGAGTAGGGATCGGTGGTTCCAGACGAAGAGACCGAAGAATTCGCAGTTATTGTTGCTACCGATACTGTTGAAGCAAGGCTCACAACAACTGAGATGTTAGCGGAGGTGCCGGAGGCTAGGCTTGCATCAGTGCAGGTCACG
>JBAPOI010000482.1:0-9590 GCA_049279555.1 Candidatus Sulfotelmatobacter sp. | reverse complement strand
ATGGAATACGGTGTTCGATAACCGCCGGGTGACGGTTGAACTCGAAAAAAATCCTGTACCGTTCTCCGAATATTGTTATCCGCTGTACAAATTCAGCAGCGAGAACAATTTCGCCTACAAGTACCGTGCCTGGCCGGCGAAGGCGGGGGGAACCGCCGCATGATGGACTTCATTCTCGAAGCCTGGGTCAGCAGTTCGATTGAGCGCGCCAAGGCGGGATGGATGCTGGGAGAAGGTAATCGCTGGCGGCCGAGCGAGAAACTAAAGCTATTATTTGCCGGCTACAACGGCACTCGGAACATGGGATCGGATGTGCGCGTCGAAGAAATGCTGCGGCAGATGCGGCACATTCTGGGCGCGGAGCGGGTGGAGTTCAGCGTGATGAGCCAGAACTTCGATTTCTCGCGTGGATATTTTGAGAACACGAAGCAGGTGCACCTGCCGGATATTTTTCCGCCGTTTCTGGCGAAAGAAGTTCCGAAGCATGATGGAGTGGTAGCGTGTGAAGGGTCGATGTTTAAGAGCAAGTTTGCCAACGCCCTGACCACCATGATGATCGGCTCGCTCGGAATTGCAGCGGCGCAGAACAAGCTCTCCGTAGGTTATGGCGCGGAAGCCGGGCACATGGACCCGTTGGTGGCAAAGATGTGCGGCCGTTATTGCAAAAACTCGTTCGTGATTACACGGAACGAAGAGTCTCGTGGCGTGTTACGCGAACTCGGTGTGCCGACCGAGTTGGGAACCGATACCGCGTGGACGTTTGAGCCGCGCCCTCCGGAGTACGGCCAAAGCGTGCTTCGGAAAGTCGGCTGGGACGGGCGAACGCCAGTGTTGGTGGTTTGCCCGATCAATCCATTCGAGTGGCCGGTTAAGGCATCGGTGGCGAAATATGCGGTGCGTACTCTAACGGGAGCCTATAAAGACAGTCATTACCGCACAGTGTATTTCCACAATTCCGGTCCGGCCGCGGAGCAGGCGTATCGGAAATATTGGACGGCGATTGCGAACGCAGTGGACGCATTCCGCAAGAAGAAAAATGTATTCGTGATCCTGGCCGCGACCGAGCGGCTGGATGCGCGCCCCGCGAACCGCATCGCCGAAAAACTCGGCGGCGTGCCGGTGCTGACCTCCGACGAGTACAACATGTACGAGTTGGTCAGCATCTTGCGGGCATGTCATATGATGGCATCGTCGCGCTATCACGGGATTGTGACTTCGATGCCCGGCCTCGTGCCATCGGCAGGAATCACGATGGACGAGCGTATTCGCAACCTGATGCGCGAGCGCGGACACCAAGATCTGCTGATGACGGTGGACGATCCGGAGCTTGAGGGCAAGCTGCTGCTGGCGCTGGAGAAGCTGAGCTGCGAGGGCGAGGCGATTGCTTCCGGGATCGCGCGGACCGTCGTGAAGAATCTGAAAGTGATGGCGCGTATGGGCGTTTATTTCGAAGAAGAAGTCCAGAGAAGATATCCGGAGTTTGAGACGCGCCGGGGTGAGTGGAGCTGGGAGGATTACTTGCCGCCGATCGGCAGCGGACTGCGGGAGTTAATGGCGGCTTACAACTAGTGGGTTGCGCGCGCCGGGCTGGGAGCAGAAATGATCTGCCGGATGTGGCATGGATGGACGAGGGCATCGCATGCCGATGCCTACGATAGTTATTTGAAGGGCGAACTCTTTCCTCGTCTAGAGCTGGAGCTTGCGGCTCACGGCTACCGCGGATTTCATGTGCTGCGGTTAGAGCAGGGAGCTGAAGTGGAGTTTGTTACGCTGGTATGGTTCGAATCGCTTGACGCGGTTCGGTCTTTCGCCGGGGAGAATTGCGAGATTCCTGTGATTTCCGACAAAGCGCGCATGTTGCTCTCGCGCTACGACGAACGAGTCGATCACTTCGAGCTCAGTGCATCAAGCTGGCGCGAATTTCAACCGAAATAGAGGACGGATTCTGAACAAAGTAAACATGCCTTTCGTCGGCGAGATATTTTCGCAACTGCAGTCGGTTGCGGACACACGGATTCTCGCCGAGATCCGCGACGGTGAAATCACGGGCATGACCGGCGGCGAGTTGCTAGAACTCGTCCGCAAGGCGAGAACTGTTATTGCTTCAAAGGGATTGAAAAAAGGCGACCGCTGCGGTCTGCTCGCAGCCAATAGCATTCGCTGGGTAGCGGCGGACCTGGCGCTGATGGCCGAAGGTTTGATTGTTGTGCCCCTGTACTCGAGGCAGGCACCGGCCGAGTTGGTGGCCATGATGAAGGATTCCACGCCGTCGCTGGTGTGCTGCGGAGATGCAGCGTTGCGCGATGCGATCAAGGAGAGTTGGCCGGAGGCACCGCCACAGGTCTTGTTCGACGAGATTTTTGCGGGCGCAGACGGCGTGCAGTTGGACCGGCCGCAGGTCGGGAACGAGAGCTCGGTAACCATCATCTACACCTCGGGAACTTCTGGCGAAGCCAAGGGTGTGGTGCTGACGGCGGCGAACGTGGGCTTCATGCTGGACCGTACGGCAGAGCGGCTCGACCAGTTGATGTCGGCAGGCCGCGATTCGGGTGGACGAGATCGCATCTTTCATTACTTGCCATTCACTTTTGCAGCGTCGTGGATTGCGCTGCTGACATTCTTGAAACGGCGGAGCCTGGTCACGATCAATATGGATCTGGCGAAGATTGCCGGCGACATGCGGGTGGTGGCTCCGGATTATTTTCTGAATGTGCCGCAGTTGCTGGAGCGGATGCGCCGAGCGGTCGACGAACAACTATGGCAGACCGGCGGGCTGGCGCAGGCTATCTACGGGCGGGCCAAGGGCGCATGGGCGCGAAAGCAGGATGGGCAGGCGAAAGTAGGCGATTCGATGTGGCTGGTTCTCGCGAACCGGCTGGTATTTCCCGCGATCCGCAAGAAAATGATCGGAAGGAATTTGAAGGCGCTGATCTGCGGGTCGGCTCCTCTGAGTGCGGAGACTCAGCTTTATTTCATGATGCTGGGGATTCGTGTCTTGCAGGTTTATGGACTGACCGAGACGACGGCGATCTGTACGATGGATGATCCAGCCCAAGTCGAGGTTGGGCGCGTGGGGCCAGCGATTCCAGGCATGGAGATGAGGTTGGGCGAGCATGACGAGATCGTGGTACGCGGGCCGAATGTTTTTCCGGGTTATTGGAACCGTCCAGAGCAAACGGCGGATGCGCTGCGCGACGGATGGTTCCACACCGGCGATCAGGGCGAAGTCAATGCCGCTGGCAACTGGCGAATCGCAGGGCGTATCAAGAATCTGATCGTTCTGGGGTCAGGTCACAAGATTTCTCCGGAACCGATCGAGAGCGCGATTGCAAAAGTTTTGCCGGAAGCGCAGCAGGTAGTGGTGGTCGGAAACGGCC
Organism: Candidatus Sulfotelmatobacter sp.; assembly: GCA_049279555.1. Lineage (GTDB taxonomy): Bacteria > Acidobacteriota > Terriglobia > Terriglobales > Acidobacteriaceae > Sulfotelmatobacter. The sequence continues at coordinate 6,213 of JBAPOI010000482.1, read as the reverse complement.
GCGGATATTTGTCCGCGATCGTGACGGGCAGTGTAATTTCGCAGCGTGTGCGAGAGGCGCTCGATGCAGTGAATCCCGAGTTGCCGCACTATAAGCAGGTGCGAGCATTCTACGTGCGCGAAGAGGGTTTTTCCATAGACGGTGGTACGCTGACGGTGAATGGAAAGCTGAAGCGGGACGTGATCGCGGCTCGAATGAAGAACGAGATTGAGGACATGTATCGAGTGAAGCAGGCCGGATAGACGTCCTAGTCGCACATCAGGAAGTCTGACCTACGTAAGAAGAAAATGAAAGTGCACGAACCAGAGCGCGAGGCGAAATTGACGAACGAGTGCAGTGGGGGCGCTATGTCCTGGACTCTTCAGTCTGGCGTGATTGAACTCGCATTGCATCGTGCGCCTTGCAATGAACTGGGATCGTCGTCTCTGGAAGAATTGGAGAAGTTCGCGACGGCTTTGCCGCTTATGCAGGGTGAGGCGCATGCGCTCATTGTCTATAGCGAGATGAAGCCGGGGTTTTGCGCCGGAGCGGATTTGCGCGAGTTGTATCTGCGTTCGCGGGCGATGGGGAAACTTGAAGCTGCCAAGGGCGTGCGGGATTTTCTGGAGCGCATTCACCGCGTCTTGAATCTGATCGACGCCGCGCCCTTGACTACGATTGCCGCCGTACATGGAGTGACATTCGGTGGAGGGTTCGAACTGGCGCTGGCTTGCGACCTGATCATCGCCGACAAGATGGCGCGATTTTGTTTCCCCGAGTTGAGGCTTGGACTGATTCCGGGGTTCGGAGGGATCCCGCGTCTAAAGCGGGATTTGGGCAATGCGGTGATCAGAGATCTGTTACTAACCGGGCGTAGCTTCAATGCCACCAAGGCGCAGCAGATCGGCCTCGTAAGCCAGGTGGTGGGCGAAGGCGAAGCGCTCCGGGCGGCGCGAGCCACCGCGGCACAGTTGGCGAAATTTGATCGTGCCACGTCTGCTGCGACGAAGAAATTCATCAAACCGATTCCGCACGACGAGTTGCGGCGGGAGATCGATTTGTTTTGCGAGTTGTTTGCGCGTCCCGCCGTGGAGAAGGGATTGCGGAAGTTTGCCGAGAGCACGGACGTGCAGCCGTATCTGCCGTAGCGGTCAACAAGCAGACGATTCGTAGCTAGGAACAGCAGATTCCTCACAGGGCATTGCCCGCTTCGGAATGACAACATTTTTCTGATTTGAACGTGGAATGACATCAACTTTGGATGGGAAATATGCAAACGGCTGAAGAGACCCTCGATGAGATTCTTAAGCTTGCTGCGGCGCATTTCAAAGTGCCGCTGGAAAAGCTGCATGCAGACGATGATTTCTTTAAGACTCTAGGAATCGACAGCTTGCAGACGCTCGATCTTCTAACCAGGCTCGAGAACCATTTCCGCGTTGAGCTTCCGGATTATGAGTTGCAGGGAGTTTCTGACTTTCGCACGCTGGCGGAGAAGATTCAGGCGAGGCTCTAACCAAGATCTCCAATTGTTGATTGCCGATTGTTGATTGATGATTGTAACCGTGCCGAACGCTGGTTGTTAATCGGCAATCATCAATCTACAATCAGCAATTCTCTAATGCTCGATCTCCAAAAATACAGCTGCCTGGGCGCGGCGTTGCGCGACGCTTTGGATCGCTTCGCGGGTGAGACATGTCTGATCGAGGCGGACCGCGAGCGGGAAAAGACGCGGCTCACTTATTCCGATTTCAAAGACGTCAGCTTGCCTCTTGCGCGGGCGCTGGAAGACGCCGACTTCGATCCCGGAGATCGCGCTGCCATCCTCATGACCAATCAGTCCAAGTGGCTGATTTCCGCATACGCCATTTTCTACGGCGGTGGAGTGCTGGTGCCGTTGGACTACAAACTGACGGCCACGGAGCAGTTGCAACTTCTCGCGCATTCAAACGCCAAGGTTCTTGTGGTGGAGTATTACCTGTGGCGGGCAATCATGCAGGCGCCGGAGTTTCAAAACATCAAGACGAAGCTGGTGCTGGTGACGGAAGCGCCGGTGGGAGCGGACCTCGCTGGTGGCTTTCGCTGGGAAGATTTCAAACGCAAGGGTGCGCCGGATTTCGTAATGCGGCAGCGCGAGGATGCGGCTTGCATCGTCTATTCCTCGGGCACGGGCGGTCGGCCCAAGGGATGCGTACTGACGCACGAAAATTATCTCGAGCAATGCCGGGCGCTGACCGCTTGGTATCCGTTTTGGCCGGGAGTGCGGTATCTGAGTATTCTGCCAACCAATCACGCCATTGATTTCATGGTGGGATTCATCGGTCCGTTTATGTGCGGTGCGTGTGTGGTGCATTTACGTACTCTGCGCCCGGAATTTGTGCGAGATGCCTTTGTGCGCTACCGGATTACTTACGTGGCCTTGGTTCCAATGATCGTGAAAAACCTGGAGCGGGGTTTGCGGGCAAAGTTCGACGAACTGCCGTCATGGAAGCGCGCGCTGCTGAATCGAACGATCGCAATCAATAAGTTGCTGACGCGCAAGAAACCTCGAGTAGGCTTGAGCCGCGCGTTGCTGCCGCATGTGCATCGGGCATTTGGCGGAGAATTGTTGGCGCTGATTACGGGCGGTGCGTTCATGGAGCCTTCGACGATGCAGTTTTTCTACGATCTGGGAATTCCGGTAGTGAACGGCTATGGGCTCACCGAGGCAGGAACCGCGCTCACGTTGAACGACCTGAAGCCGTTCCGCGCCGACACAGTGGGCAAACCTTTGCCGGGAGTGGAGTTGCGTGTGCTGAGTCCGGATGAGGAAGGCATCGGAGAAGTTGCGGCACGGAGCAAGACTGTGATGTCGCATTATCTCGACGACGCGGAGTTGACGCTCGAAACGATTGTGGATGGATGGCTGCTGACCGGCGATTTGGGGCGCTTTGATAACAGTGGGCATTTGCAGCTCTTCGGGCGCAAGAAAAACATGATCGTGACTGAGGGCGGAAAAAATATTTATCCCGAGGATATTGAGACCGTTTTCGACGGGCTTCCAGTGAAAGAATACTGTGTTTTTGCAGCGAACTACGTCTGGCGGCAAAAGGAACTGGGGCGCGAGATGCTGGTGCTGGTGCTGCGGCTTGAGCAGAATCAGAAATTCGACAGCGCGTTGCTCGCGGAGTTGGTGAAGCGCAACCGGCAATTGCCGGATTTTAAGCGTCTCGGTGGATATCTGGTCTGGGAAAAAGATTTTCCGCGTACGGCATCGATGAAGATCAAACGGCTGGCACTGGCGGAGGAGATCGGCAAGACGGTCGAGCGCACTGCGGTGGTCGGATTGTGACGGTTGCGAATGGAGACCAGCCCTATCTCGCCATCGTGAATCCTGCGGCGGGAGGAGGGCGCAGCCGTAAATTGCTGGTTCCAGCGCTGGAGCGATTGCGGGCGGCTGGGGTTGCGGTCGATGTGGTGGAGACGCAGCGCTGTGGCGACGCTACGCGAATTGCGCGCGATGCCTTTGGAGGTGGCCGGCGAAAGTTCATCGCAGTCGGCGGGGATGGCACTTCGTATGAAGTGGTCAATGGGCTTTTCCTTGAAGCGCGCGCTAGCGATCGACCTATGTTGGGATTTCTCCCGCTGGGCACGGGAAATTCTTTTCTGCGCGATTTCAGCAAGCGGGGCGTTGAACATGCGATCGAATCGCTGATTGCCGGGCGAAGGCAGTCCTGTGATGTGCTCCGGCTGCGGCACCGCGGCGGCGTTCTCCATTACATCAATCTTCTGAGCGTTGGGTTTCCAGCCGACGTGGCAACGCTGCGCGCGCGGCGCTTCAGCAGGCACGGAGAGTTGGGATATGTCGTTTCAATTTTCCTAGGGCTGACGCGATTGCAGAGACGTCCGTTTCCGGTGCGCGTGGACGAGGAAATGGAATTCGACCGGCGGCGCTGTCTATTTCTCACCTTCAACAACAGCAAATTTACTGGCGGAACGATGATGATTGCGCCCAAGGCTGAGGTGAATAGCGGCTTGATTGAATATGTTCGCTGGGGCGCGATCGGGAGGCTGGGGCTGATCCGGAATTTGACGACTCTCTACGATGGCACGCACATTGAACATCCGATGGCCGAGAGAAAAGCAGTGCGCCGCGTGGAGTTCGCCTTGGACTCGCCAGTCGATGTGATGGTGGATGGCGAAGTATTCACGTTGCACTGTGAGGAATTGGATGTGTTACCTGCGGCCTTGGACGTAGTCGCGTAAGGTCCGTGATATAAAAATTGAGGCAGGTCGAAGGAATCATGTCTGAAGAACGGCGAAAACGGCAACTGGAGCGGGTGGGCTCGCCTGAGGCCAGCGCGCCCTCGCGCAAGACTCTGATCTGGGGCGGCATTGGACTATTGCTTGTCCTTGCATACGGCGCAGGCTGGTATTACACGAATCATCGTTACGATGAATTTGCTAAATGCCTCACCGCTCATCAGGCGAAGATGTACGGGTTGTATTGGTGTCCGCACTGCGCCGAACAAAAAGAAAAGTTCGGAAAGTCGATGCAATACGTTCATTACGTCGAGTGTGCCATCAAAGGTTCAAAGGAACTCGCGCCCGAGTGCAAGGCCGCGGGAGTGAAGCTATTTCCCGCTTGGCAGTTCGGAGCGAATCCGCCCGTCGAAGGTGTCTTCCCGATGCAAGAGTTGAGCGATAAGACCGGGTGCGCTTTACCGTGAGCGCCGCGCCTGAGGGGCAACCGGCCGGAGCAGGTGCCAATCCTGCTACGCAAAATCAAATTCTGTATCTGGCGATTGCTGCCCTTGCCGTCGCGGGAGTGTTGGTGTCGGTGGTTTCGCTGCAGCGGCACTATGCGAGGTCGGCGTCGGCATTTTGCGATTTTGGCGAGCGATTCAATTGCGACATCGTGAACCGCAGCGAGTATTCCACTGTGATGGGAATCCCAGTTGCGGCGATTGGAATTGCGGGTTATGGAGTCTTGCTGGCGCTGGCTACGGTTTACCGTTCGCGAACCGCTGCGCCGCTGCAGTTGCTGGCGGCAGCACTGGCGGGTTTGGCTTTCGCTTCGTATCTGACGTATATCGAGGGATCGGTGCTGGAGACCTGGTGCATTCTGTGCCTGAGTTCACTTGCGCTGATTGCTATGATCACGGTGCTGGCCGGAGTTATCAAGCTGAAGGCAGGCCGCGGCCGCTGAAGTTCTTCCGATGCCAAGAATCCCAAAAATTAAGAACAAGGGTGGCGCCATTTCCGCGGTGATACGCGCCACTGGCGCGGCCGGCGATCTGCGCCTGCATGAGTTTCGCAGCCGCATTTTCCGTAACACGCGATTTCTGCGGGTGTGGCTTCCTCCCGACTACGATGATGCAGAAAACCATGATCGCCGCTATCCGGTGCTCTATCTGAATGACGGGCAGAATCTGTTCGAGTCGTCCACTGCCTTCGCGGGAGTGGAATGGCAAGTAGACGAAACGGCAGATCGACTGATCCGAGCGGGCGCGGTCCCTCCGATAATCATTGTTGGGATCGATAACACGGGGAGAGAACGGATTCGCGAATACATGCCTCACCGCTCGACGCATCCCATGATGCTGCGAGTGCGGGGGCGACATTATCCGGATTTTCTGATGAAAGAAGTGATGCCGTTTGTCGGCCAGGCTTACCGCATCGCGACTGGACCTGAGAATACCGGGTTAGGCGGATCGTCGCTGGGAGCACTGATTGCGCTATATACCGCGATCGTGCGGCCCGGCGTGATCGGGAGACTGCTGCTCGAGAGTCCGTCGCTGTGGGCGTCAGGCCGACAGTCGATCAAGGAGAGCCGGAGCGTTCGGGAGTGGCCTGAACGAATATTCCTTGCTGTGGGAACTGCCGAGACGGGAAGCGCCGAGCGCAGCCGGACGGTAGTTGACGATGTGCGGGAACTGGCAGCCATCTTGCGGCGAGCCGTGCTGAGTGAGAAGCGGCTTCGGCTGGTTATAAAAGAAGGTGCAGGGCACAACGAGGCAGCTTGGGCTGACCGTTTTCCTGAAGCTTTGCAGTTTTTGTTTGGACCGTAGGTTTCTGTATTTGCCCGCGTTCTTCGTGGTGAGAAATATTCCTCGCTAGTTGGAAGTTATGGCGCGAGTCTCTTCCCGTCCAAGGTTCCATATTCCAAACAAAAGAGCGGCCATCACGGGAACGGAAAGCTGAAGGTGTGTCCAGCGTGCGAGTGGTCCGATCAATGGGAGGATGAAGGCGAGATAC
>JBAPOI010000481.1:0-5561 GCA_049279555.1 Candidatus Sulfotelmatobacter sp. | reverse complement strand
GACCACGGAGTGGACCCTAGCTGCCATCGCCTACAACCTCACCCGCATGGCACGCCGGACGTCGTAAAACCAAACCAACTAGCAAGTCGGTTGCTCAACAACGCATTCAGCTACGACACAGACTCCGGAGGGACGACACCAGTTTTTACGTACAGTCTGTCGCCCAGTGCAAAACCTATCGAGCTTCGCTCGATGGACAGCCGAGGGCGGCCGTCCCCACATATTCCTCTTCCTTCTCACTCACTCCATCTCAAAACTCAAATAAGTCAGCCCATCGCTTCGTTCGACCTGCAGCACCACCGGATCGCCAGTCTTCAACGCAACCACCGCGGCGCGCAACTCCTCCATGGAAGTGATGGACGTCGTATTCAGCGCATGGATTACATCGCCGGTCTGCAGCCCGGTGTCGGGAGTGATTAAGTCGGCAGCGCGCCCCAGAACGATCACGCCCGAAGAAATTCGCAGCGTGCCAATCAGATTGCGCAAATCGGCCGTAAGATCGGTGGCCAAAATCCCGAGGCGCGGCACCAGACTTTTATCCGGATCAGCCGCATCGAAAAGCTGATCCATCTGATCTCGATGTTCGATAGCAGGAACGTAAAGAATTTTCTTCTGATCTCCGCGCAGAATTTCCAGCTTCAACACCTGATCGAGGCGGTGCAGGTAGAGCGCCGAGGAAAGCCCAGGCAGCGTCTCAATGCGGCGATCGTCCGCGCTCAGCACGATGTCTTGCACCTGCAGCCCAGCGGCAGCAGCCGGGCCTTCCGGCTTCACATCCGCAACAACCACTCCCCAACGTTGCGCCAGCTTAAGTCCGTCGGCCAAAGTCGGCGTAATTTCCTGAGCGACCGCGCCAATCTCCACGCGATGGACATGCCCGTACTTACGCAGGCTGTGGTAAACAAAATCAACGATCCGAGCCGGAATGGCGAACCCCAGCCCTTCGCTGCCCCCACCGGTCGACAGAATGAACGTGTTGATCCCCACCACCGCCCCATTCATATCGACCAGCGGGCCACCGCTGTTTCCAGGGTTGATTGGAGCATCGGTCTGAATGTAAGTCAGCGGCTTGTCCGGGTCAGGCTGGCGCGCAACCGCGCTCACCACGCCCATGGTCACCGATCCCTGCAACCCCTCCGGACTTCCGATCGCGAAAACCAGCTGCCCGACGCGCGGACGTTGTTGCGCCATCAGCGTCAACGTCGGAAGGTCTTTCTCGTCCTTATCGTCGATCTTCAGCAAAGCCAGATCCGTATCCTTATGCACTCCCACAAGACGCGCTTCGAGAATGCGCCGCTTCCCGACCGGCACCGGACGGCTGGAATCGCCCGGCAGCGGCAAAGCCACGCGAATGCGCTGCGCTCCTTCCACCACATGCGCGTTAGTCATGATGTAGCCGGAGGCATCGACGATCACGCCCGAACCGACCGCATGCTGCCGCACAATCAGCGCGGTCTGCGTGCGGCTTTCGTCATGCAGCGGCCCATACCCAGTGACCAGAATCTGCACCACCGCGGGAGAGACTTTCGCCGCCAGGCTTTCCAGCGCATCGTTGAACTGAGCCAGAGTTTCCGCCGATGCCGCCGGAGACTCAACGTTCGGCTTCGATTTTCCGTCGATAACTTTGGTAGCCGGAGTTGGGTTGGGCAACTTCTGCGCCGGCAACTGCTGCGCCAACAGGCATGGCGCGCTGGCCAGAAGAAACATGACAGCATAACGAATTAAGCGTCGCGGCCAACCGTTCCCGCGCGCTGAAAATAAGAATCGACCGGGCATGAGATAGCTCTCCTGAAAAGAAAAGAAGAAGAAGGCTATCATTTGACGGTTCCTCGGTGGGGTCGGTTGCAAGTAAATGCAGGAGTCCAAGCAGTCGAAGAAGCTGCGGAAGAAGTCTGCATCAGTCGGGTTCGGGAGGGGCACGAGTTCCACTCGTGCCGTTAAGCCGCTCAAATAAGTCCACGCTTCAGCGCCTGAGGTAAGCCTTTGTAGGCTGCGCGACTTTTTCTGTAGTCTCTGAAGCCGTTCTCTTCGCGACGCTTCTAATCGAGTCCACTCGAAGATTTATGCTCCGTGGGCCATAGTTCTTGGCTTCGGTGCCTCTGAATAATTTCCCCCGGCGCTGTTTTGCCCCGCCGCTCCAAGCACATCATTCCAGAACGAACTCGGCTGATTAACCGCAGACACACCGATCTGCCCGGCCTTCGGAGTATTCTTGCCTCCCACCCACGCGATCCGGAATTGTTCCTGCTTGTGTAAGTGGAAAAGCGAAACTTCGGCGCCAGCCTTAAGCGAACCATGAATGCCCGTCAATAGAGCTCCGTTCTGGCTTACATTGCCGGTCATGACTTCCTGCTCCAACGAATCGCCCTTGGCATCGCTGCCGACGAGTCTGACTGGCAGAGAAACATCGACCCGCTTTTCGGCGCGTTCAATCTTGAATTGCCCCATCAGGCCGCTCAGGTGGGCGGCAATGGAAGCCAATTCCTGCGCCGCTTTCTGTGACTCTTGCGCGCGCAATAGAGTTCCGTCCGCGGCCTTCGTCACCTCTCCAATGTTCACCGCGATGTTGCCGGCGCCGGTAGCCGCTTCGCTGGCATTGCGCGTCATCTCGTTGGTGGTCGCACTCTGCTCCTCCACCGCGGCTGCTATCGTGGCAGAAATGTTGTTGATCTCATTGATTACGCCGCTGACCGCCCCAATCGCCGAGGCGGCCTCTTTTGTGTCGCCCTGAATGGCCGTGATTTTGCGCCCAATATCTTCGGTGGCTTTAGCCGTCTGCTTGGCAAGTTCTTTCACTTCGTTCGCCACCACCGCAAAGCCTTTCCCCGCTTCTCCGGCACGGGCGGCTTCAATGGTCGCGTTCAGGGCCAGCAAATTGGTTTGTTGCGCAATGGCCGTGATCACCTTGATGACCACGCCGATCTCCGCGCTGGACTTGCCCAGCTTAGCCACCGTGCCATCGGCAGTTTTAGCTGAGTTCACGGCCGATGAAGCCACTTTCGCGGCTTCAGTGGCGTTCTCTGCAATGCTTTGAATGGTTGACGTCATCTCGCTGGCGCCCGTCGATACGCTCTGCAGATTCTGAGCTACCTGTTGCGTGGCCTGCGAAACCGAATTCGACTGGGTGGAGGTGTCCCGCGAAGTCACGGTAATCTGCTCGCTCGTTTCGAGCAGTTGTTGGCTGGCAGCGATCAGCTTTTGAGTATCGGTCACGACCCCGCGAAGGATCTGGTGCAACTTGTCCAGGAACAGATTGAAGAGGCGTCCGATTTCGCTCAGTTCGTCTTTCGCGAAGTCGTCGGAAGTCTCCAGTCGCCGGGTAACGTCGCCCTCGCCCTCGGCGATATTCTGAACCATATACGTCAATCGCCGCAGGGAGAGCGAGATGGTTCGCACCAGCGTAAAGCTGCCAAGGAAAAGGATCAGAAGCGCCACTCCGCATATGGCAAACATCGCGCGGGTGGCCCGAGCCGCTTTTGTCTTTGCGCTAAGTTCGGCGTCTTGCGCACTCGTGGCCAGCTGATCCCCATCCTCTTGAATCTCCTGCTGCAACGCCTGATACAGTTCCAGGGCTTTTCCCGATGCCGCTACCGCCGCCGTCCGGTCATTCACGATCACTTTCGATAACGAATCGCCTGTGCCGATATATTCCTGCACCTTTTGGTTCTCGACGTCCAATGTTGCCTCTAGCTTCGGATCCGTCACCATCGCCCGCGCAGCCGCCGTGCGGTCGGCCAGCAATTTGGAGTGCGCAGCCAGGTTTGCTATGGCATCCTGTTGCTCGTCCGCCTTCTTTGTGCAGACCGCGTAAATGTCCTCACGAGTCATGTCGTTGAACATGCTCGCTTCGACGTGGTTGCGGATCGCTACGCCGAGAGCCCCGACTTGGACGGTGGTCTTGGTTACGGAAGTAATGCCCCAGTAGCCCGTCGCGCTTACACCGGCCAACAGCAGCAGACTGCCGGTGGCCAGGCCGAAAAGCTTTGTCTTAATCGTCAGTTGCATCTTGATCGTTCCTTCGTGGTGGCCATCACCAGCGACTGTGTGTCAACCCCGTAAACGTTGATCGAATGACATGCGAAGAGGGCGTTTTCCACATTATTTTCGGCAAATGAATCGGTTCTCCAAGAGCCTTGGCTCCGAGTGGTCCTCTTGTAACTTCGGCAGCGGATTGCGCGACTTTAACCCGCGGCAAACCGGGGGAATCTAGTTCCTACCCTTAACTAACTCTCGATCAGGCTTTTTTAGAGGTAACATCCGTGATATAACCGCCGATAAGCAATAGAGTGGGCGATTCGCCCGCCAGGAGCGTTCGATGGCTGTGGCCCGGTTTGCAGAGAAAGATAAAAGTCAGGGACAATCAGCTCAGGAAGAATCAGGCCACGAAAGAGGAGGGACTGTGTCCGAAGCACGGACCGGAAAAAGGTTTCCGCTGGAACTGCCGATAAAGGTCCATAAGGAAGGTGCGGGCAGCGACGCACAAGGGCTTACAGGAAATCTCAGCGCGGCGGGCGTTTACATTCGCGCCGACGCCTCCCTGGATGTTGGTTCGCCAGTGGAGTTTGAGATCACGCTTCCGCCAGATGTCACCGGGGGCATGGAGAACGTTGTGATCCAGTGCAAAGGGCGCGTGGTGCGAACCGATCCCACTGGAACTACCGCAGACGGCAAAGGCGTCGCCTGCGTGATCGACTCGTATGAATTCGTCAGAAATTCTTAAATAGAAATTGCTGATTGCTGATTTTCGATTGCTGATTGGAAGCCTGCCCACGGGTTGTTTTCAATCAACAATCTGCAATCAACAATCAGCAATTCGATAGCTTTGCAGCTAATTTTGGAGCGCCGATAACATGCTCAAACTGATTCTGGCCGATAACCAGGCAATCTTCCGCGCCGGCATCGCCAAGGTGCTGGCCGTAGAAGACGAGATGCGCATCGTAGCGCAGGCTCAAACTCAAGAGCAGATGTTCATGGCTCTGGACAAATTCCGTGCGGCAGTGCTGGTGGTAGCGGCAGGCTTTCATAACGACTTTGCCGCCATTGTGCTGGCGGCATCGAAAGCCAAAACCCGCGTGATTGTGCTCGCCGATACCGGCGAGAGCGCCCAGCGCCACATGGCGAATGGCGCGCACGGCGTGGTTTACCGCAACGTAACCAGCGCCGCATTGGTCGATTGCGTGCGAAAAGTTGCGCGCGGCGAGACTTGGGTGCAAGACGTTGCCGTGCCCAGCGAGCTCACCGAAAACGACATGGTCGGATTGCGCGTGCGCGACCGCCTGACCGCGAAAGAACTGCGCATCGTTGCCTTGATCGTTCAAGGCTACAAAAATAAAGAAATCGCCACCCAGCTCGGCACCACCGAGCAGGTCATCAAGAACTATCTGCGCAACGTCTATGACAAGATTGGCGTCTCAGACCGCCTGGAGTTGGCGCTCTTCACGATCCATCACCGGATTTTGAACGAGGCTGCCGCCGCGACTACAGCGGGTCCTGTGCCGCAGGCTCCGGCGGGAGTGATGCCGTAGAGTTTCCCGTTATCGCAATCGAGCATCTGCATTTGT
>JBAPOI010000480.1:0-11487 GCA_049279555.1 Candidatus Sulfotelmatobacter sp. | reverse complement strand
GCACACCATAGGTAACAGCTTCGTTCACGGCCGCCTTGATGGAAGCACGTTGCTTATCATCATTTTCGGGCAGAGACTCCACAATTTCTTGTAGGGTCTTGCAACCATCAATATTGGAAAGAGCTGCCGCCAAGGTTTCCGTCAGTGGAAGAGTGCGCCCCTTGCCATTGGCTAGTACTTGCGCCCGGCGAAACTCGAGACCGTCAACCGCATAGCTTTCGATTTTCTGCCACTGAGGATTCAGGGCAAGCGGCACGTCGTACGGCAGCAAAACAGCACCAACAGCTTCACCCTTGAAGATGGCCTCACCCAGCTTCCCAAGCGACTCCGGCACAGCCAGATTGGTCAGGAATTGGCGGTACCATGACCGGTGCTCGAAAGCTCCGGCAATCAGTGAAGCAAAGGCTGCCTTGGGTTGTGCGCCAGGGATATCAATGGCTCTGCGAGCGTGCCAGAAGTATGAGTCTGGGGATCGGTGCCCGCCATACAGAAAGTAAATCTGCTCTTTCATGCGCCGGAACTCGCGAGAATACTGCTCCTGATAGAAGTCCATTATCGAGGTCTCGTCCTTAGAGTTTCCCATCAGCACAGTATTGATCGCGGCGGCGCAGAGATACCCTGACAACATGGCAAGATGTACCCCGGTTGAAAGCAATGGATCGATAAAGCAGGCGGCATCGCCGACCGCGGCATAACCCGGCCCATGGAATGAATCATAGGTATACGACCAGTCCATAGTGACGCGCAGTTCATCCACCATCTTTGCGGGACTGAGACGCTCTTTGAGCTCTCGCGTGGAGTCGATGGCTTCGAGATAGTAATCGTCCAACCCGCGCTCTTTGGCCGCAGCGTAATTCCGTTTGTCTAGAACCACGCCGACGCTGGTAATCTCGTCGCGAAGCGGAATAAACCACCACCATCCATCCTTGAAGGTAGGCAGAAAAGTGTTCCCGGAATCGATCCCTTCGGGACGCACGGCACCCTTCCAATAACTCCATAGGGCCATATTCTTAAGCTTCTCATCCCATAACTTCTGCGCAACCTGTTTGGTAATGAAATTTGTCTGGCCAGACGCATCAACAACCCACCGCGAACTGGCCCTCTGCTTGGATCCCGAGGGAGAACTATATTCCACGCCAACTACACGCCCATTATCGCGGCAGAGACTCGTTACGGACGATTCTTCCATCACCGTTACGCCGTGCTCTCTGGCATTATCCAGCAGCATTTTATCGAAGGATGCTCTATCGACCTGATATCCGAAATCATACGGAGTAGCAAGGGCATCCTTAAAATACACTGTCCATGGGGTTCGGCCTGACCCCCAAATCCAAGTCACTCCGAACTTCTTCACGTACTTCGCACTCTCCATTTTTTCTACAACATCGAGTTTCTTCAAGAGTTCCGTTGAGCCAGAGAGTAAAGATTCACCAATGTGATATCGAGGAAAGCGCTCGCGCTCCAGAAGCAATACCTTTCGGCCTGCCTGGGCCAGCATGGTGCTTACGGATGATCCTCCAGGTCCTCCGCCAACAACAATAACATCGTAGGTGTTCACCATATTTCCTCCTTACACTCTAGAGTCCAGCATCTCACGCGAAACATTTCACTCAACCCTCGCCTAGCAAACTCTTAAAGGAATCGAGAGACGACGGTCAAAAGTCAACCAGTCTCCTTACCTCAGGCTAAGTCACCTGCACAGCTTCGCCAACAAACTCGCGTCATGCCGCCAAGCAACGCGCCTCCTTAAAAAGCCCAACACCAAGCCCACGATGGGGGTCACACTCGTCGCTATCATTACAATCATGCAAAACAAGGCATCGCGGAAGCCAAATCCGATCTCAATCAAGCAAATAGCCATTCCCGATCACATCGTGAAAATAACGCGGAAGTATTCTCAGGTCAAGCTAATAAGTTAAAAGCTACGATATGTGTATGCACTTGTTACGACAATGAAACAGCCAACATTGAATAATCACATTAACGATTTGCTCGTATGCGTCTCATTGACGGTTAATTACTTAATGCAATTAGTTATATGTCGTTACACTTACCTATTTTTCACAAAACTATCATATGATCTTAAGTTTTGTTCTGTAACTGTAAACTATTGCTGGTCACAATGTGATCGTAGATATATTATTAATAAATTAGTACATACACTAATTCATGTGGTTCTTGTTGGACTTCCATAGCTACCTCGATTCCTTGGCCACTGCTATCTAATGGCTAAAGGGGTTATGCAAACTCAATTGTTTAGATCAAATAGCGAATGGTAATAGTAAGTGGGTTGGCGTTAGAGCTGTACTGCACATTGTTTAATGTGGCGTTAAAAGTGGAAGCTGGGAATTGTGTGATCGGCTATTTTGTCAGCATCATTTCTGCGTAGTATGGCTATACCATAACACTAAGTCGACTATGACAAGATAAGACTGCTGAAAGTTATTATCTTTTGTTAGATGTCAGCGACTATTCTCGAGGAATAAGAAAGTTGTGCTGTCGTCGCACAATTATCCACAAATCATTAAGCTTGTAACTTGCACCTGACTTGCGTTATGTTGACCCCTACACTTCGCTTATATGGCTGCACATTTATAACTGCTAGGAATGTATTGTGATAGACCTGACGTTGCTTGTTGCTAGATTGACTCAAAGTTGTGAAAGGACAATTGCTGTTTTTGAAAATGGGCAGCGAGTAGTAAGAAATCACGCGACTGTGTACACAGACGTTAAACGTACATGTGAGCAGTTGAGGGCCTGGGGTATTAAGCCCGGCATGAGGGTGGGGATTTTAGCCCCTAACTCCTATCAGTGGATTATTTACGATCTAGCCCTTATCGAGCTGCGAGCGGTTTCAGTCGCGTTTGCTGACGATTTCAGCGGAGTGAATGTGAAAGAGCTGTGTGACAGATATTCACTGTCTCTGCTACTTCTTTCTGTTGCAAATGGGGTGCCCGACAATTGTCGGGACGCACCTGTCGCCTTTCTCGATGGTACCAATGGGACGGTTACTTTGTTAGATCGTTGCTCTGAAACACGCGGTCAGACTTTTAAGACGATGGGGCTTGTCTTTTCGTCGGGATCATCCGGCGGACTAAAAGGCCTCATCCTCGACCGAAAAGGAGTTGAAGTCAGTCTGGAGTCATTTGTGGAGGCAATCGCTCCTAGACACAACGATTGCCTATTATTGTTTTTGCCAATGTCAAATTTCCAACAACGGATGATGTATTATGCCGCGCTTTGGTATGGATTCGATCTAATCGTAACTGATCCCAGCCAGATCTTTCGTGCTTTGAAAGAGCTTCGACCCACTATGCTGATTGCGCCGCCGGCCTTGTATGAAGCCTTCGCAACGCGTTTTGTCAACCTGCCCGCGTGGAAACGATGGATGGCCAACATAGCGGGCGACATCATTCTGTCGGTGCCTTGGCGGAGGGCACGTAGGAAATTAGGTAAACTCATCTTTAAACAAGCGCACGATGCGTTTGGCGGTCGAATGCGAATCGTGATAACGGGCATGGCTCCAATCAAGCGCGCCACGATGAAGTTATTTGCCCGATTGCAGTTATCGTTATACGAAACCTACGGGCTTATCGAATGTGGTCCGATTTCACTGAACAGTCGGGGCGACAGCAAGGTCGGATCAGTTGGCCACCCCCTTCCCGGAGTGAAGATTGAGTTGGCTCCAGACGGCGAGATCATTGCTCATCGGAACCCGATTCTCGCATCTGGCTATTTTGAATGTACCCAGGGAGAGCAGGAGCGAACTTTCATTGGGAACAATCGGGTTGCCACTGGAGATATCGGTCGTCTCGACGAGGACGGTTATCTGTATCTGATTGGTCGTAAGAAAGAGATGATAATCACAGCCGGTGGCGAGAAAGTGCACCCTGAGGTCCTTGAAGCAGAAATAGACAATTGTTCTGACGTGCTAAAGTCAGTGATTTGTCAAGACTCCGACTTACCATCTCTGATTGCCGTAATCGTTACCAGAAATCCGGAGGATCTCGACGCCAGAAAACGAATCCAAAAAGTTGTCGATGATATCAACGAGGTTAATACGTCCACACCCATCGGAAAGGTCATTATCACCAGCGTAATATTTTCCCGTGAAAACGGACTCTTGCGGCCGAACTTGAAACTCGACCGGAGGAAAATCGCGCAGCATTTCCAAATTAAGACATCCCAAGACGAGATATACTAAACCTAAGCTGTCACTAGGAGATTCTAATGGAATTCGATGAGCGATTTGATCAACAGATATTCTCTCTTATCGCGGACTGTATCCCAGGTAGGTTCAAAAAGATTAAATTTACAAAGAATACCTATTTGCAGAAGGAGCTTGGCTTAGATTCAATCGCAATTCTAGCATTGGTCTTTCGCTTTGAAGAAATATTTGGTGTCGACCTAAGCCAGATGAACCTGAAGATTGATGTCGGCCGACTCCGCACTGTGGGCGATCTTATTAGTATAAGCAAAGAGATCCTGCAACGACCCAAGGCTATCGTACAAACTTGATTCAAGGGCAAGATGGCAAGCGAGCTCGATGGAGGTGTGGGGACAAACTAACGAAGTCAACAGCTAAGACAAGGGCTGAGATAGACATAGAGCTTCCTCTCGAATCAGGGCCACAAACGCGAAGACGCTTGGAGAACAGGAACGCTTTTCTGAGATTTCGCAACTTCTCAAACGGGCTCTTACCTCTAAGTCTCGTTAGCGCTGGATCGCCGTTCCTGATGGCAACGAGAATAAACCGATTCCTGCGCTGGGGGACGCCAAATTCGCTGAAATCAACCAGTTCAGAAAACATCTTATAGCGAGACACTGTAATTCCTCGGCGAGGATTTTCGAGTATGCCTTGTCTCTTCTCTTGCCCTTGCCATTCTTCCTGAAAGGAAGGCTAAAGCCTTGCACATTTTCGACCAAAAGGAGCCTTGGCTCGACTCTCTCGACAATCCCCAAATATTGCTCGAAGAGCGAGTTTCTCGGATCACTGTGCAACCGTCTTCCAGCGAGCGAAAATCCCTTACAGGGTGGGGCTCCCGCAAGAAGGTCTATTTTCCCTTTCAGCTTGACAAGCTCTCCTCCATATCTGCCCAACAGATTCGCGGTCGTAAGAGCCTTCTTCGGTAGCCGGTCCGGCCATGCAAAAGCTTTCCTTTTGCCATTGATCAGGTTCAACGCGAGAGTGTTGAAAGCATCTCGGTTCTTTTCGACAGCGAATCGGCCTACCCACCGTGCATTCGCGAGGCCCAACGAAATTCCTCCGCACCCCGCAAAAACGTCTGCGAAGTAAAACTTCCCTTCGCTTCTCAAAAGCGGCCATGGCTTGGCCATCACCCTCTATTTCGCCTCCGTCATCACATCCTGGGAGTAGGCGCCGCCATCGCGGTTTCGGAGGAACTCGACCCAAGCTGCCCGGAATAGATCCGAACCCTGTATGTGACGTTCGAGATGCTCCCAACAAAAGGGACGAGGGCCTTCCCATGAGGAACAATAAGCAACATAATCGCTGGCGTGACGCGATTGACCATGGTATTTTGACTCTTCGCATGCCGAGAGATCTCGATCCGAAATCCCTTGAACATAGGTCGTGATCGTCATACCCCTGGGCGGTATTTTGATGTTAAATCTGTACTCATGATTTGCCTTTCCGCGGACTGTTGCGACGTCGAGTTCCAATGTCTATCTGCTCATTACGTTTTATCACGCGGCAGAACTTGGAACGGCGCGGAGGCCTCCTCATCCATTTTCAGAAATGGAAATCTCAAGATTGCGAGCACCCGCAGGTTTGCGCCTGCGACTGAATCTGATAACAATCAGTGTTCGCCTGTGGAGGAGCGAGTCGGTCGCTTGCATGCATAGATTCCTAGGACTAACATTCATCCAAAAATACAGTTTGAAGGACCGACCAAGAAACTGCAGAGGAATCAACGATGCAGCCACCGTCTACAATTTCAACACCATCGATGTAAACGGAAAACCAGAAGTGCAGTTTAAGTGCTTGAAAAGAATGGTCGGGGAGAGAGGTGAACCTCCGACCCCCTGGTCCCGAACCAGATTCCAGCATTTACTGAACTCTATTGAATTCTGTAGACCGCAAGTGATTGTGGTTGAATTAGTTGCGGCCAACATTATCCGACCGTTGATCTTGGTTGATCTAGGATGCTCTGACCGTCACAAAATCGTCTACACCACGTAGAGTGACCCCCGCTCCTGAGACAGTTTTTGTCTCGACACCCAGCAGCTATCGCTTTTTCCGACCCGTCACGTGAGACAATTTGGTCCTTCCACACTCAACGACACCGCTTCCTTGACGATTCATCTCGTTGATTCTTTAGTAGGGATGGGGTCTGGGGAAGGGACGGCGTTTGAGTTCCTTCCCCAGTTATCCCGGGGGCAGGTCAAATTGATGCCCACTACGGTAGCAGTGTGGTTCACGTATCGCTCACAAGATTTCTAACAAAATAATGAAATTCGATTGATGGCTTTTACTCCCGTGCGAGTTGTGCAAGCGATTCACCCGTAAGTCGGAATAATGTCCAGTCGTCCATCGGTTTTGCGCCTAGATATTTATAAAAAGTGATTGACGGTTCGTTCCAGTCGAGGACCGACCATTCCATCCGGCCACAGCCACGTTCTACAGCAAGCCGAGCAAGGTGGACGAGCAATGCACGCCCAATACCACGACCGCGGGCGAATGGACGCACATAGATATCCTCTAGAAAGAGCCCAGCCTGTGCTAAGAATGTTGAGTAACTATGGAAGAAAAGGGCGAAGCCTACAGACGCTCCGTCCAATTCCGCGATCACGACTTCTGCGAACGGATGGTCAGAGAAGAGCGATTCTCGCAATCGTTCCACCGTAGCGACAACTTCCTGCGAGAGTTTTTCGTATTCGGCAAGCTCACGGATCAGGGCCAAGATTAACATCACGTCCTGCGGTTCTGCGCGCCGTATTGTGACTTGCGTTGTCTTCATTTGTATTTGAATCAGGCCCTCTTTTTAACAATCACCACATATAAGTTACTGAAGCGCATCGGCCACGAGCGATGCTGGGATTACCCACGAGGTGCGAGTGGCCAAGCCGAACTTGATGCTGAAAAACGACAGGGAAGAGGTAACTATTGCTCCGACAGAAAACGATGGACGTTCCACAACGGGAACTTTCGTGCCAATGCTGCCTAACAATACCACCGTATCGAGATAGACGTGAGGAGTCAATAAACTGAGTCCCATCGCTGCTAGAATACTCTCGCGCAAGCAACGTGGATAATTTACTGCTTCCAGCCCCTCCGCCTCCAATGCTTGCCGCATCGATTGCAACCATGTCAAAAGAAAAAGATCACTCCAATCGTCCTGATACCCGTGAAGAGTGCCGACCGCGACATCACAATACCACACAGGCGTCATGCAATCATTATACTCGGCTAGAAAAAGCGACTAGCGGGATGATCGCCAAAATCCGACCCGACGATTATTAAACCACTTTGCAAACGAGCCTACGAATCTTTTAGGTATCCACCGAATTCAACGATGCCTCCTGCGATCCAAGTGTGCCTTGAGGTGATTGTCTTGCATTGAAACTCCAAACTAGAATGAAGCCAATGGCCGCAACGATTCCCGTAAACGAAAGTCCTCCAATTGCCAGCCAACTCGTTGCAAAGCCGGTCACTACTGCGCCGAGCGCGCCGCCAGTGGTATACGACATTGCTATCCCCATCATCGCGGTCGACACTTGTTTGTTGTTTACTCTTTGACCTGCGTCGGCAACCGCTAGTGTGTACATGCTCCCAGTAGCGCCGCCCCAAAAAAATAACATTACCAGTAACGGGAAAGGATGTGCTGCAAGCACAGGCAACAATATCGCGCCTAAGCCAATAACTATGATGCTTATCAATTCAGTGTAGCGGCATCCAATGCGATCCGCCAGCCAACCCAATGGCACTTGCATAACCGTGATCCCCGCACCAAATACGACCGACCCCGTGGTGATGGCAACGTTTGAGAAATGTTGCTCGGCATAGACAGGCAAAAAAGATACCGACGATATTTCAATGAAGCCCGCCACGAATGCAGCGACGATTGCGGTGGGAATGAAGCGAATAATAGCGGCGGCCATACCTTTGTCTGGTATGTCGGGCCAATCATTAACACTGGGAAGAAACATCAGTGTTATGGTACTGACTGAAAGCAGAACCGCGCATGCGATGACCGGAAGCATCCCGTTAACGCCAATCAAGGTAAGCACCAACGGTCCCGCAGCAATTCCACAGCCCATCAGAGCCTCGTGCACTCCGATGGCTCGGCCACGGATTTGCGGTGCGGCAACTAACACAATCCACGTATCGCACGCAATACATCGCATAATAAAGCCGATGCCAGAAAGTAGATTTAAGGCAAATAGGATCGCTGGTTTAGCAGTAAGAGATATCCCTATAACTGCCCACAACGAGAACGTGGAGGAAATGATAGTGGTTACGATAAAACCATATCGTTTCAATACACGAGGAACGAAATGGCCAAACAGCAAAATCGCAATCCAGGGAGCGCTCGCTACAACGCCTACCACTGGCGCACTCTCTTGTGCTTGACTAAGGCGCAGCGCAATCAACGGTGGGAGGATACCAATCTGAACGATCTGCGCAACGAACGACAGAAAGATGATTCCGAATAACTGTCGGACCATTGCGGTTGAAGGTTTTCTTGTCATGTTTTTCCGCTGGCGTGCACTCACACATCCACCTGAACAAGGTTCATACAAGTCGAAGATCCCGGAATATCCATCGATCGCCTTCAGATAGCAGTGGTTTCAAAACCCTGGAGCACATTCACAGTGTTAATTCCGACTGCCTCCACCGCGTATCCACCCTCCATCACGAAAAGAGTCTGCACTCGCAACTGGCCGATGGTTTTGCCCATCCGCAGATAGTCCTCGCTCTTTAGCTTGAAGCGGGAGATTGGATCAGCCTCAAATGTGTCGACGCCGAGCGACACAACAAGAGCGTCGGGTGCATAGGCCAATATTTTCTTGCAGGCATGCGCCATCGCACCTCCCCATTGCTCGTAAGTAGCGCCGTCATGAAGCGGATAGTTGTGGTTGTAACCGAGGCCCGCAGCCTCTCCGATTTCGTCGGCATAGCCAAGGAAATAGGGATATTCCCGCTCGGGGTGCCCGTGGATGGAAGTATAGAGCACGTCCGAACGTCGGTAAAATATTTCCTGCGTGCCATTGCCGTGATGGTAGTCCACATCGAGAATAGCTACTCGCTGCGCACCATCGTCGAGGAAAGCTTGCGCCGCCACGGCGGCATTATTTATATAGCAATAGCCCCCAACAAAATCCGATCCGGCATGGTGACCTGGCGGGCGACACAACGCAAAGGCCGCGCGCGCGCCGGCTGATAAGTGCTTTTGCGCTGTTACCGCACAGTTGGCTGCGCTCTGCACGGCTTGCCAAGTGTGTGCGCTAATCGGGGCGCCTGTATCAAATGCGAAGAAGCCAACTTTGCCATCGATGTGTTGCGGCTCCACTTTACGAAAGCCTAACGCCGGAAAAACAAATGGCAGAATATCGTGGTCACGCCCGAGCGCGATCCATTGCATCCAGGCCGTTTGTAGATAGGTAACGAAATTCGGCGCGTGCACACGTAAGAGCGGCGCCATTCCGAAATCTCGCGGAGTTATCACTTCTCCGAGCGCCACTGCCTTCACGCGGTTCAACACAGCATCGACCCGTTCAGGTTTTTCAAATGGAGTGACAAATTCACCCTTGAACAATTCGTGTTTCGGAAAATGCTGGCGATGATCCTCGCTGTAAACTGTAAGCATCTAAGTAGTCCACAATTAAGAAACGGTTTCGCTTGAGCTATATCTAGGGTCAGATTGAAATACTTTAGCCTACCGTGAGAACCTCCTCAGCAATCTCGCGGCCAAGCGAACGGACCAAATCGATCACATGCGGAATGTCTTCGTAGCGGGTGCGATAATTCACGAAACACGCGCGTAGAAGGAAATTGTCGTCGACTACGGCGTTACTTAAGTAGCTGTCGCCGCCTTCCTGAATCCGATTAAGGATCAGTTGGTTAATCTTATTGAGTCGACATTGGACTTCAGGCTCTGTTCGGTGTCCTTTGAGCGCATCCGGAACGTACTGAAAAGTCGCGACACAAAGATTACAGGTCCACGCTTCTAGTTGATCTGCACTTTGCACGGCACGAAAGAACTCACCCGTAAGGTCAATATCTCGTGCGATTAGCGACGCGTGTCCCTCTCTTCCGTGTTGATTAAGAGACATCCATACCTTCAGAGCACGCAAATGGCGGCTATTTTGCGGTCCTTGTTCATAGTAATGGACGATTTTGGAGTATTCTCCGAAATTATAGTAAGTGGGCCGCAATCCAAATGTCCGTGTCAATGCACCCGGATCACGCAACAACACGCAGCCGGCTTCGAACGGGACGCGCAGCCATTTATGCGGATCCCAGCTTATTGAGTCGATTTGTGAAATGGCTCGGAGCTCAACAGGCGCATCCAGTAACATGGCAGCGGCCGCTCCGTACGATCCGTCAACATGCACCCACAGTCCTTCGTCGGCCGCGATTTCGACGATCTCCGGAAGTGGATCGATCACTCCAGTTGCGATGGTCCCAACCGTCGCAACCACACAGATAGGTATGCCTCCGGTTGCTCGATCTTTGCGAATAGCCTCTCGCAATGCATTAACATCCAGTCGAAGCTGTTTATCCGTGTCTACAATTCGCAGCGCGTTTCGCCCAAGACCCGCGATTTCCATTGCCTTTTGCAGTCCGTTATGAGCTTCCTTCGTCGTGTACACATACAAGGGAGCAGCATCGGGATGATTGAATCCCACCTCCCGTATTGGCCATGGCGCGCGGTGTTCCCGGGCCGCTAACAGGCCAACCAAGTTTGCCTCGTTGCCACCACTGAGGAGTATCCCACCCGCCTCGGCGGGGAAGCCGATGAGCTTCGCTAGCCAACGGATAACAGTATGTTCGAGCACATGGCCAATAGGCGCCATCATAGCCGACGCCGCATTCGGGTTAACCGCTGCAACAATCATGTCAGCAAGTACGCCCATCGGATCTACAGCCGGACATACGTACCCCAGAAACCGCGGATGCGCGGAAAACAAGGAGTAGTTCAGCATTAGATCCATAGCTTCCTGCAAGACTTGATCAGGACTCCTTGGTTCATCGGGAACGTCTTGTTCGCGTAGTCTGTTCAATATTTCCGCTGGCGGTATGTGGCAAGTCAACGGCCGATTGTCCAGTTCGGAAAAGCTTTTCTGCAACTGGCTGATCACAAGTGTTGCCAGTTCACCAAAGGTAGCTGGATCTATAACTCCAATCGTTTTTTCTTGATGCATTTCGATCACCTTCATCCGCATTGACGATGAATCTCAAAGATAGTACTGTGCAAGTCTCACAGACTAACAAGGTTACATTTGTCATACCCGGCTTTGGAC
>JBAPOI010000479.1:0-7226 GCA_049279555.1 Candidatus Sulfotelmatobacter sp. | reverse complement strand
TTCGTGACCGGGTTCGCCAGGGCCGGGAACCGTATAGAACCGCCATTTCCGACTACCTGTCGTCGCATCGTAGGCATCGATGAATCCGCGCACGCCGTACTCTCCGCCGGAAACGCCAATGACCACCAGATTTTTCACCGCCAGCGGCGCGACCGTGAAGCTGTAACCTTTTTGATAATCAGCGGCGACCGCATCCCAGGTTATATTTCCCGTCTTCGTATCGAGCGCGATCACGTGGGCGTCGAGCGTGCCGAGAAAAACTTTGTCGCCCAAAATCGCCAAGCCCCGATTCACGCGGCCACAACACGGGCGAATGTCTCCGGGGAGTTGGCGCTGATATATCCAGACGGGCCGGCCGGTGCGGGCATCGAGAGCGAAGGCACGATCATCCTGCGCGGTTGCGTAGAGAATGCCATCGACCACAAGCGGCGTTGTCTCGAGCTTGCCCGTTGCCCCGGTTTGGTAAACCCACTTCGCCACGATCTGGCGAGCATTGGATGAGTTGACTTGGTTGAGCGGACTGAAACGGCGTCCGGAATAATCTCCCGAATACGTGAGCCAGTTTTGCGGTTCCTTGCCAGAGTTTACCAGGCGCTCGAATGTCATCTGAGCGAGAGCGTGAGTTGCAAAGAGCAGCAAGGTGGTTAGGATGCTTAAGAAAACTCCGGCACGACCGTGGAAGAGCGGCCCTTTTGGGGCCGCGTGTTGGGCCGCCGCAGGAACGGCCTTTAGGCCCTGTAGAACGCTGGGGCTAAACCCCGGCTCCTTCAGCCCGTCAGTATGCGGCGCTGAAGCGCCGCTCTTCCACGGTAGCCGACGCGTCTGAGCTGGCCTACTATCAGCCTGCAACCCGCCCTCGTCCCAGCCTTGCGCCTTCATTTCGCCCCCGCGCTGGTTAAGAAAGCGATGATGTCATCGAGATCTTTGTCGCTTAACAGATCCGGCGCGTAGGTTGGCATGATCGATTGGCGGCTCTTGCTGAAGGAGCGCAGCTTGTCTTTTTCCAGCAAATAAATCTGTTCGCTCGAATCCATCATCTGAACGCTGAAGTTGTCCTCATTCAAGGCGACGCCCTTGATTTTTTTCCCGCTGGCCGTGACTACCGTGATCGTTTCGTACTCCTGAGGAAATTCCTTGGTCGACTCGGTCAATCCCCAAGCTAGGTGCCGGCTGGGATTACGCACCGAATCGATCATCGCCTCTCTGGTGCGAGAGCCGCCCACCGAGGTCAGTTCCGGGCCCAGCCGTCCGCCTTTGCCTTCCACCATGTGGCACAGCGAGCAATTCGCGTCTCCGTAAAAGAGCTCTTTGCCGTGCGCCACGTTGCCGATCGGCTTGGCCGGAGCCTTCACCTCGACGCTGCGGATATAAGTAATGATTTGCCAAATTTCCTCGTCGGTCATCCCCACACCCTGACCATTGGTCCCGTTCGACGGCATTGCAGTGCCGGGGATTCCGTTGCTGATCACCTGAAACATCTCGGCATCGGAGTGAACATGTTTTTTCTGTGCGCGAGTCAGGTCGGGCCCGCGCCCGCCGCCGTGCGCTCCAAGGCCGTGGCACAGCGCACAGTTGATGCGGAATTCGTATTCGCCCGCCTTCGCGGCTTTGGCATCTCCCGCCAGCGGATTGCGATCGTCGGCTGCAACAGCGATAGCGGCCAGCAGCAGCAAGCATATACAGACGGAAGCTAAGAAAAATCTCTGCGCCTGCAAAGCCGGGAGCACGAATTTATTTCTGTCTCGTGGTGATCGATGAATCGTCAAAGACACTGGAAAACCCACCCGGGGATTTGCCGCATTCTACGCCAGGAAACCAGGATCGTCGCTTAGGAAATCCGAGGAAAAATGGAAGCGAGGGTCGCAGCGACGATTTTCCCGCTCGTACATGACCGCCGGGTATCTGGGACATGCTCTGAGGGCTCTCTACACTGAAGTTCCCCCTTGGGTTGCCGATTTTCATTAGGTTGAAGACTTTTTACCTGTAGGTGGTGAACCCGCCGCCAGCTTAACCCTTCCAACGGAAGGCATTGGGTTGGGGGAGACCCAGATGGGCGAGCACTCGATAGACGAACTCGCGGGCCATGGCATCCAGGCTCACGGGGCGGTAATAGAAGGCGGGAATAAGCGGAAAGATCGTCGCTCCTGCGTCAGCAGCACGGTACATGTTGCGGATGTGGATTTTGTTAAGCGGAGTTTCGCGGACGCACAGCACCAACGGGCGCTTTTCTTTCAGGCAAACATCGGCTGCGCGCTCGATGAGGTGCGCCGCAACGCCGTTGGCGATGCGGGCCAAAGTGCCCATGCTGCAAGGGATCACGACCATGCCGTCAGCGGGGTAAGAGCCGCTCGCCACGTTCGCTCCGATGTCAGCGTTCGATTGCTCTTTGATTTTGACACCGGCTGTGGAGTTTGCACCGCGGGCTGAGGGTTTTGAGAAACGTGTTGGAGAACCAGCAGAGCCGAGGATCTGGCGAATGAGATTCGCGCGGCCTTTGATGCCAAGTTCTTCGGCCATCACTCGCAGAGCGGAATCAGACGCAATGAAGTTCACGGTCTGAATGCGCGCATCGCGCTCGACTGTCAGTAGAAGCTGGCGAAGAAACATTGACCCGCTAGCTCCGGTGGTGGCGATGGTCAGATTTTGCGGTGGAAAATTCGGCAAGGCTTCTCCGCGGGGCAGCGCAACCCCGAATTCGGAGCATAGGCAGTCGGCGAAGCGGAAGTCAAGGCAGAGAATCTAAGAACGAGAGTTTAAGAACGAAAGAAGTGAGCTAGAAGCTGCTTTTATGGCATCCACGGTCAATTTGCGAATCCGGCGCAGCGCGGCGCAACTTCACGCGCTGGCGGGAGTGGAACGCGAAATCCGCGCCCAGGATTCGCACAGCCGCCGCAAATATCTTCGCGAGTTTACCGAAGCATTCCGCAGTTACGATTGTATCCTCGATTCTCAACAGATTCAGGCTGCCTTACGCTACGCCGACATTGTTTTAATCGGCGACTATCACGCGCTGGCAGCGGCCCAGCGCTATGCTGCATCTCTCGTCGAACAGCGTGCTTTGGCCGGCGACCGCCGGGTGGTGCTCGGAGTAGAGACGATTTTCGCGCGCGATCAGCACATCCTCGAAGAATGGTGGCGCCGCGAGATCGACGAAGACGAACTGCGGCAGCGCATCCGTTTCGATCTGGATTGGGGATACGATTGGACTCCGTTTCACGAACTGCTGGTCACCGCGCGCGATCATGCCGACGGCCTCTACGGCCTGGATTGCATGCCCCGCGAGAACTTGCGCAAAATTGGCGCGCGCGACCGGCACGCCGCTGCGAAAATTGCCGAGATACGCCAGCGTCATCCCGGCGCGGCCGTTTTCGTGCTCTTCGGCGAATCTCACCTAGCGCCGGGACATATGCCTCGTGTGTTGCAGGCGGAAATTCCCGAGGCGAAAATCCTCACCGTTTTGCAGAATGTTGATGCGCTTTACTGGCGAGCGGCCGGCGAGCGGCCCGATAAGGTCGAGGCGGTGAGGGTGAACGACAACATCCTCTGCGTCTTCAACGCCACGCCGCTCGAGAAATACGAAAGCTACCGTCTGTTTCTCGATCAGTGGAGCCGCTGCGATACGGGGCCAGACTTCGCCCCCACTATTTACAACTTGATTGACAGTCTGGCCAGCTTTCTGGAGATCAACCGCTATTCACCGCACAACGGCACGCAGCCGAAATTTCTCGTGGACATGTTGCCCGAGGTGCACGGCAACTCGTCCCATGCGATGCTGCGCCGGTTGCTTTCCCGCAAAGGAGTGAATGAAGAGGAGCGGGAAGCGATGCTGGCGACGGTCGAGGAACGCGGAAGCGCTTACTTGCCGCAGGTAAACGCCTTTTACGTTTGCGAATTTCAGATGGTGCACGCCGCCGAAGATGCGACTCGCTTTCTGCATCATGCCTGCCGTGGACTTCCGCGGCGCGTGGGAGCGGTGGGCGCAACCTCTGAAGGCCTGCAAGCCAGCGCCCGCGCGGCCTACGACAGTTTCTTCACTCAAGTGGTCGAAGACGCTGTCGCTTACTTCGGCTCGCGGGTGCTTTATCCATCGCGACCATCGCCTGCCGAAGATAGTCCATCTCTATCGCGCGCGGCATTTGAAAAAGCCGCTCAGAGCGCGATTCGGGCCGACGCGGAGAAGTTCGAAGCGACCGCTCGCGATTGCGGTTACCGGCTGGGGAGTGCGATCTACGACGCTTATATCGCTGGCAGAGTGAAGCCTCGCGGCCTACGCCGCCTGTTTCTTGCCCACATCGATGAACCTGGTCTCGCCCGCAAGGTCTGCACCGCGGTCATTGCCAGAGTCCACCCCAGATCGCGCACTGCCCGCGATTTGAAAACTCACCTGCACATCCGGTGCTAAGCTAGACTCCGCTCGGCGGAATGCCGAGCGCTGGATGCTGAATCCTCAATCGTGAACGCCGAGTCCATTCGCAAACTTTTCGAGCAGGTGCGCCGGGGCAAAATCTCGCCCGATGACGCCGTCGATCGCCTGCGCCATTTGCCTTTCGAAGATCTCGGCTTCGCCAAAGTCGATCATCATCGCGCCCTGCGAGTGGGCATGCCTGAGATTATTTTTGGAGAGCGGAAGACTGCCTCGCATATGGCAGAAATCTTCGCGCGTTTAGCGAAGCATGGCGGCAACGTGCTGGCTACGCACGCTGACAAAAAGCAATTTGCCGCAGTAAAGAAGAAAGTCCGTGCGGCCGAGTATCGAGAACTGGCGCGGGCCATCGTGTTACAGCGCGACAGTCATACCTACGGCAAAGGCATGATCGCCGTGGTCTCAGCCGGAACCAGCGACATTCCAGTGGCGGAAGAGGCCGTCGTTACGGCAGAGCTCATGGGCAACGAGGTGGAGCACTTCTACGACGTAGGCGTTGCCGGAATCCATCGACTCCTGGCCAATCGCGAGGCATTGACCAAAGCCCGCGTGGTCATTGTCTGTGCCGGCATGGAGGGTGCTTTGCCCAGCGTCGTTGGAGGGCTGGTGGGCGTTCCCGTGATCGCAGTGCCTACCAGCGTAGGTTACGGTGCATCGTTCCAGGGACTGACTGCTCTGCTCGGGATGTTAAATTCCTGCGCGTCGAATGTGAGTGTGGTAAATATCGATAATGGATTCGGCGCGGGATACGTCGCGTCGCTCATCAACCGGCTCCCTTGAATCCAAGCAGTGAATCGCTCTTCCAAAATAAGTCGCATTGAACGACAAAAAGGCGCGGCTTGCGCCGCGCCAGTTCCTCCCCCTCGAAGCAATTACATTCCTGACTGGCCAGAGTCATTCTCGACCACGAGTTTGTTCTCCACGCTGAAGGCGCCGAAAAGCTGGTTGGCTCGAATACCGGCGACTTCTTTGTCCATGGAGTTGATCACGGAACCGTAGAGCGTCACATGGCCGTTGTCGACAATGATGCGAATCGGACGCGCCGGATCGATCGCGTATTTGCTAAGTACCGGGTCGCGATAGATCGCCCGGGCCGCGCGCAGTCGCAGCCCGTCGTCGAACAGCGAAACTGGTTCCATCGAAATATTTTCGACCACATCTTTTACACCCGGCTGGTTATAAATGTCGGCCAGCGCTTCGTCGCGCCCCAGGCCGGTGCGGTCCCGCCCCTCTACTGTCACCACTCCATCCTTCACGCTGAGCGCGAAGTAATCGAACGTGCTGTCATAGCCGGAGCGCACGTATGTGAGCTTGCGAGCCAGTTTCTGCTCCAGTTGCTCATCTGCAACGCTCGGTCCCGCTACCGTGATCAGGTTTCGCACGCCTTGCACATCCGCAGTTTTGCGGGCGAGCCTGGCCGCGTCGAGTTTGCGCTGGTAGAGATCGACTGTCCCGGCAAGCGTGACAATGCCGTCTTCCACAGTGGACTTCACATCGCGAAACCGGCTCTTAGCAGCCAGCTTCTGCGAGACTGTGTTTGTGATTTGATTGTCGTGGCGGGCCGCAGCCGCGGTGGTCTCTGCGACAAGCGTCGCGCTCAATAATCCCACCGCCAGCAACGCCCCCATCGTTTTCAACAAGCCTTTCTTTGTTGCGAACTTTGTTACGAAGTGTGTCATGAAGGTCACCTCCAACCCATTGACGAAACTTTACGAATTAACTGCATGGTTAATTATTTCGATGCGGAGGGTTGTGGAGAAGATGCATCGACGCAGTAGCAGGAGCGGCCGCAACTTCTTCGACTCGGTGGGGTTAAATCTAGCGTAGAGCTGCGGCTTGGGTCGCTCCTTATTTTGCGATGACAGACGCAGAATTACTGTACTGTCACGGTCACCATGGAGGTGGTCCGGCCGAACTGGTTCGTGGAATAAAGAGTGTACGTAGTAGTGGCGGTTGGATTCACGATGACGCTGGAACTGCGAACCGCGCCCACTCCGGGCGACACCCTAGCTTGACCACAAAAAAGACATGAACGTTTGATCCTACATTCAGGGCACTGCACCGGCCCACAACCCGGTGGAACCCGTTTTTCACTTAATCTGCCGAGAAATTTTGACAACCAAATTCGGTGAATTGTCATCCGATTCGACTCGATACCGTTTCGTGCGATGTAGAGTCCGTCTGCCACGTCGCGAGCAAAGATTCCGGGATTCATATCAGAAAAGCCGTTCGTCGAAAGGCGGATGCTCAGAGCTCCGCCCCGAATTGTGAAGTCGGTGAAAGAGGGAAGATGGCCGAGTTCCGGGCGGAGGATCTTGCTTTTAGAGAGATCGCGGAGAGTCTCGCTTATGAGATCCCAGTCGAGGGTACCGCCGATCCGGCAGTTGATCAGGTTCTTTCGGAGGACCGTCGGCTTCCATCGTTTTTCATTATCGGTCCTCCCCGAACCGGCAGTAGCTGGCTGCATGAAATCCTAAGCCCGCACACATTATTGCCCAGCCCTTCGAAAGAGACCCGGTTTTTCGACACTCATTTTCACCGCGGTCTGAAATGGTACTTGGCTCACTATGAGAATTCGAGCGGCGAGCGCTGTATGGGTGAAGTCGCGCCCACTTATTTCGCATCGGCACATGCGCGGGAACGGATGGCTCTGATTGTGCCGGATGCGAAGATCGTTTGCGTATTCCGCAACCCGGTTGAGCGCCTGTTGTCTCTCTACCGGTTGAAGAGTGCCTACGGCATGATACGCGGGAGTTTTGAAGAGGCGATCGGAAGCGACCCCGAATTCATGGAATCAAGCGGC
>JBAPOI010000478.1:0-12403 GCA_049279555.1 Candidatus Sulfotelmatobacter sp. | reverse complement strand
GGCTAAAGCGGAGTTCGCCAATATCTCTTCGAAAGATGCGGCACGATTCGTTGAGGTCGACGATCAACTGAAAAAACTGGCGCGATATCTGCAGCCATTTTTTATGGAGCCTCCGCCTGAATTCGATACGTCGTCGGTGGGTGGTTGGAGCGATCTGTTTCGCGTGGGGAAGCGGTTTCGCGGAATCTCCAACACCGAGATTGCCCAACTGATTTCGTTTCTTACCGGAAGTCTGGGGGAATTTCTCGATCGCAACTACAAATCCGAAAAGATGAAAACGCTGTTCCTGGCGAACAATGTGTACGGAAAGCATGGCGGACCGTACCAGCCGGGGACGGCGATTGGACTCTTATTCCATCTCTTGAACGGCGGCGAGCACGAGCTGCAGGGTTTCTGTGGACACGTGATGGGCGGCATGGGAGCGATCACGCAGGCGCTTGCGGCCGCCGGAAAGAAGCAGGGCGTTGAGGTTCGAACTTCGTCTCCGGTGGCGCACATTGAGGTGCGTAGCGGGCGCGCGTGCAGCGTTGTGCTGGAGGATGGAAGCGAGATTCGCGGGCGAATGATTCTTTCGAACGCCGACCCTAAGCGGACATTCTTGAAAATGGTTGCAGCGCGCGAACTCCCGGAGGATTTTCTGTTTGCCATACGCGGCATCAAGATGGACGGACCGTGCGCAAAAGTAAATCTGGTGTTGTCGGAAGAGCCACGATTCGCAGGAACCCCGCCACAAGCGACGCCGTTGGAACGCACGTTTTACACGCTGGTCCCGTCGCTCGAATTCGCCGAACGCTGTTATGACATCGCAAAATTTGGAGAGATCCCAGAAGAGCTGTGGGTGGATTGCGTGGTTTCCTCGAATGCCGATCCGTCGCTGGCGCCGCCGGGCAAGCACATTCTGACCTGCTTTGTACAATATGTGCCGTACAAACTGCGCGAAAGTAATTGGGACGAAAAGCGCGAATTGTTAGGCGATCGCGTGGTGAGAAAAATCGCCGAGTATGCGCCCAACGTACCGAATGCAATCGTTGCGCGGCAGGTGCTCACTCCGCTTGACCTCGAGCGAACTTACGGATTGACCGAGGGCAATATTTTCCACGGAGATTTGCGGCTGGAGCAACTATTCTTTATGCGCCCGGTGGCGGGATGGGCGCAGTATCGAACGCCGATTCGCGGGTTATATCTGTGTGGCGCGGGAGCGCATCCCGGAGGCGGTGTTACTGGCGCGCCGGGGCGCAACGCAGCGCTGCAAGCTCTGCGGGACTGGAAGAAGGGCAGTTTCAAATCGGCGGCATAGATTCGATGTCAAATGTTCGATTTCTACAAGTTAAGGAGCCGGCATGAAAAAGAAAGGAATCCTAGAGCGTCTGAAAGAAGGTCCGGTGCTTGGGGACGGAGGGTACTTGCTGGAACTTGAGAAGCGCGGGTGGGTGCGCGCAGGTCCATTCACTCCCGAGGTTGTGCTAACGCATCCGGAGGCTCTGCGCGAATTGCATGTGGAATTTCGCGAAGCCGGATCGGAAGTTCTACAAGCGCTCACGTTCTACGCCAGTCGCGACAAGCTGGCAACCGTCGGACTCGAAAATCGACTGGAAGATTTGAATCGAACGGCGGTTCGTATCGCGCGCGAGGTTGCGGGCGACCGCTGCCTGGTGGCGGGAAACTTGAGCCTGACGTGGATGTACGAACCCGGCAGCGCATCGGCAGCCGACCGTGTACGAAAAACTTTCGACGAGCAGCTGTCAGTTCAAGTTGAGGAAGGCGTGGACTTCCTCATCGGCGAGACTTTTTCGTGGCTGGGTGAAGCGCTCATCGCAGTTGAGCGCGCGAAGAAGACTGGTTTGCCCACTATGGTTACCATCTGTTTTGAGAATAAAGATGAGACCGCCGAGAGCAAAAGCGCCGCCGACGCCGCTAAAGCGCTCTTCGATGCTGGAGCGGACATCGTTGGCATGAATTGTTTGCGGCCGCCGCAGCACATTCTAGGTCCGATGGAAGAGATGCGTAACGCTGTTTCGGGATATCTGGCTTGCCAGCCGGTCGCCTATCGCACTCCGAGAGAGAAGCCAGACTTCACCAGTCTCCCAGAGTTTCCCTACGCATTAGACCCATTGCAACTTACGCGGAAAGAAATGGGCGAATATGCGTTGCAGGCACGCGACATCGGGATTAATTTTATTGGAGCGTGCTGCGGAACAGTGGCAATGCACATCCGCGAAATGGCGCACGTCCTTGGAAAGTTGCCGGAAGATTCGTGGACTTGGAAAAAGGACGGCGAGAAGCCGATGTCAGCCTACGAGTATTACGATCACGACAACATGAAGACGGCGGGAACGCGGAAATAACTATGTAACAAACCACGAGCAGGCTCTCGCGAGCCTGCTCTGATTGGGTTGCGAAAAAACTAGCTGGCGTCGCGCAGACGGGTATCTTCTGTGTGAACAAGCGGCACATTCACCAGGTGCTCGCTCAGAAACCACACTTGCAACTCGTTGGCGCGCAGCACATCGCTTACCACGAGATCGTTCGTACCCAAGTCGCCCAATTTGTCGGCGCGCTCAGCCAGTTCACGACAGTGACCGATGATGATCTGATGCGCGTCCAGCAGACGGGAAATCTGTACCGGAACTTCTTCCCTGCCCCGAGGCGGCCGCTCAATGCGCGTGGTTTCCGCAACATCAGCAGCCATGGCAATCGAGACGCCACCGAGAAGCTGAATCCGCTCCGCGATGGTGTCGACAATCTCGGATTGCTCTCCGTAGTGTTTGTCGAACAACAGATGAAGCTGATAAAAAGTCGGCCCCGCAACTTGCCAATGAGATTTTTGGTAGAGATCGCGCAAAGTCATGGTATCGGCAAGCAACAAATTAAGTTGTTCGGTCATTTCCAAGCGAACCGGTTCTTCCAATTCGAGAGGCAACAGATGAGACACGGTTCCATACGCCTGAATTTCTGCAGAGCGCTGGTGAAGGTGCGGCTGCGCCGTTACTTTTTCCCGGCTCGACGCTGGTCCCTTCCCATTGAGATCCTTCTTAGCCATAAGTAATTTTCTCCTCGCTGCTTCGTTATTTTCGATTGGTAATTCGCATACCTGGGCGATTATTTCGATGCCCGGTAAGCGAAGTTGGATGCGAAGCATCGTCCCGGCGACGGCAATTTCCATGGAAGCAGAGTTGAGCGCCATAGGCGATGGATCGTCATGCCCACAGGATCGCAATCGGTGAGATTGCAAGCGTGGCGCATGCCCTCATTCACCGTGGCCGTTCTGCCCAGGTTTGACGATATAGAAGGCATTGTTTATGATTGAAATGCGGGGTGGAGCAGTCTGGTAGCTCGTTGGGCTCATAACCCAAAGGTCGGTGGTTCAAATCCACCCCCCGCAACCAACTAACCTACTGAATCACCACGCCTTCGCTCTCTGCGAAGGTTTTCTCTTGCGCCAACTTGGCCACATTTGGACACAACATCTCGCCCAATTGCTCGGCGACCAGCCTGTCATCTTCCTCAACGGTGTGAGTGTAGACGCCAAGCAGGAGGCTCGATCCGGGAGCGTGTCCGAATCGCTCCTGGCGTATCTTCATGGGCGCATTGAGCCTGTCCATCAGGCTTCCATTTGTGTGTCGGAATGCATGAAGCCCACAACGCCGAACCCCGAGGGATTCGAGCAGCGGGTGCAACTTCCGTTTTACGACTAGATTCTGATCCCACGGCGTTCCGTTCTTGGTGGCGAATACCAAATTCAACAGATTCGGCCGCCACGTCGAAAGTTGCGCACGGAGATGAGAGGCCAGTTTCTGAGAGATGGCGAATTGGCGAATCGAGTTCGCTGTTTTTGGGGTTTGGATTTTGCCTCGCCAGACAGACTGCTTGACTGTGACAAAGCATTGCCCCAAGTTCACGTCTTCGATTCGCAAACCACACAATTCTCCAGCCCTCATTCCGGTTTCAGCTGCCAGCCAGTAGAAGGGTCTTAATGGCCCATTGGCCGCAGCGATGATCCTCTGGATTTCATCCAGCGTGAAGAAGAATCGCGCCTGCCGTGTCACCTTGGGAAGCACAAGTCCTTCAAACGGATCGTGTGAGACATAGCCCCACGCTTTGGCACTCCTCCACATCATCCGAAGTGTGAGTACCAAGTTGCGGCAGCTCTTTGGAGCCAGAGAGCAACGTTGGATGAACACTTGGACCGTTTGTCCTACGACTTCCCTCATAGCGCAGGTTCCAAAGTAGGGGACCAGCCATTTCTTGAGTTGGCTGCGAACCGCAAGCTGCGTTGATTGTTTATGCTGAGTGAGAGCGTTATCCTTCCAAACGCCGCAAACGCAGCGAACGTTGCTGTTCTCAAAGCTCGATAGTTGACATTGTTAATTGGAGCGATACGTCGTTC
Source organism: Candidatus Sulfotelmatobacter sp. (assembly GCA_049279555.1). Lineage (GTDB taxonomy): Bacteria > Acidobacteriota > Terriglobia > Terriglobales > Acidobacteriaceae > Sulfotelmatobacter. The sequence continues at coordinate 8,016 of JBAPOI010000478.1, read as the reverse complement.
CAACTCACGCATCGCCAGCTTCTTCGTTGGGAAATCGCTCTTTGTTCCAAGGACCTCCTTGCGGTTAATCCGTACCAATTGGCCGTCAGAATTGATAACATCCTCTCTCCAGCGGCCAACCCACTTCGGCTCACGCTTACCTCTGAGCAGTACACTACCGCGTTGAAACCTTCGGCGCGCCATTTTTTCAAGTTCCTCTCTTGAAGAAAGCGCGCCGACGTTCGCCTGGTCCGAAACAATACCACAGTGTTGGGCGAGAGGTGGGATGGTCCCGCAACACGCCACGACCCCGAGTTTTGACTGGTCCGAGATCACGAGGTTAATGTGCCTGCTGCCAGTATTTAAGCCTCAATTCCCATTTTCAGAGAAGGGGCTTGCTGTCCGGGAACCAGGAGGGGACACCGGCTGGTGGCTGAATCTCGCGGTGCGCGCAGATCGCAGGTACGACGATATTTTTTGTCCGGAATTAATTTCCGGACGGCGGATGGCTCTCGTCCAACCTCTTGGCACAACGTGAGAGCAGCCGACGCATTCCTCGCAGCTGATCTTTGTCTCCGAGGGAGACCAACTGTGACCAGCTCTTGACGGGACCGGCCTTTGAATTGGAATTGCGACTATTGAAAGCTTTCAGTTCTTCTGCAAACTTGCCTTCGAGGTGAGCACTGGGGGGCAAATATGCGGCGGTATCGAGCGCAGAGGCTATCTGTTGCAATTGATCATCGGATACTTGCCCAGCATTGTTGGAAGACGCTTTTCGCCACAGCTTACCGGCATAAACCACGAATTCTTGCGGCAATCTTGGTTTGCGGCCGGGTCTTCTCTTCTCGGCTTCATTCGCAGGCTTTATCGAAGGCACAACAATCGATCGAGGATTTGAATTTTGGTCACCTAGCTTAAGTTCATGGACGAGACTGTCGGATGGCAATGCACGCCATTGCGACATCAATTCTTCCTGCACAGAGTTAAACAAATCGCACAGTCCCTCCGTCCAGGGGACTCGGAGATTCCAAATTCTTTCTCGGATCCCAAACCATTCGGGAACAGTGATCCCTAACCGCAACGCGCCTAGTCCGAAACTATTCAAAATCGATCTTTGGTCGTCGATACTGAAGGGTCCCCCTCCAAAGAGGCGGAATACACTGCCTCCCTCCTCACGAATGTCCTTGAATATCAGAAGACTGTCTTCATCGACTAGTTGGCCAAGGGACTTAAGTTCCTCGTCAGTGGCAGCAGTTTCGTCCTCGAGATCAGAGGGACGTAGCAGCGCAAACCCTTCACTTGGCGTTTCGCAGCAAGTGCGCGTCACTACACCGAACAGCAGCGAGAGATCTCTGCCCGGGATTCTCGTGAGCTTCGCGTATTCAGTCACTTTTCCACGAAGAATCGAAATAGCGGTCGGAAATACTGCAAAGCGCAAGACGACCCACTGTGCTTCTAGCACAGGCCGACAGCCTCGATACTCAACAAACTCGCGGTAAAGGTCTCGCGTAACACGTAGGTGTTCAACGAGGCTACGCGCTTCCAGTTCGATGTAGCGTCTGTGATCTTCAGTGTCGAGGGATGGAAGCCGTCGCAAGAGGATACGCCGCAGTGAGTCTTCGTTTGAACGCGCAACATTGTTACGAGCTAATCGCGCGTAGATCTCCCAACGAATTCTCTTGTGCGGAAACTCGTCCCACCGAATCGCCATCGTTCCAACTCTACCTCTGACGGTCTCGCTCCGACTGACCTCAATCAGAATCGCTTCCCACAATGCGGAATCGCTTCCCACCCGGGAATCGGTGACCTGACGCGCGTCGCTTTATCTATTCTGTGATACCGCGCCCTGAGACGGTGCCTCGGAAGAGGGCACTCGCTGTGGGAAAGCCTTGTAAATCCCAGATATTTGTGGAAATCCCACCCCGGCGAGCATATATCGCATAATCTGGGCCGGACTGAAGACGGGAACGATGGGATCATCGAAGGCGGGGACTCGTTGAGGGCGGTTGTCGCCACGTTCCGAATGAAGAAGCCATCGCCTGATGGCAACGATACATATCTGACCGCCCGTCTGTCGTATCTAACGACCGAACACTTCGACCGGGCGAGGTTTTATCCAATCATATTTCCATCACGTCCGCTTGAAGAACTCATCCACGCTGGACGAGCGATCCGCAATGTCGCTCAACTCCACCAGCCAAGCGCGAAAATCCGACGGATCGAGCACTCTCGCGCCGTTGCCAAGCTGGGCGGTGTAAACGCGTTCAGCAAGGAGTTTCAGGAAGATCGCGTAATCTCGCATTAAAAGGCACTTAAAGGCACTGGACTATCGTCCAGTACGACTCCGATAATACCTGCAATCATCGCTCCATGGCAAGTGGTAAACCCTGGAGTTCACTCAATGTCCGGTTCGGTAAAAGGCTTGGGGCGCTGCGAAAGGAAAAGCGATGGACGTATGTGTATTTGTCCGAACATTCGGGTTTGGACGAATCGTTCCTTGTTCGTCTTGAGCAGGGTCAACAGGAGCCATGCCTGAATACTCAAGACGTTCTCGCCAAGAGCTTCGATATGACGATCTCGGAATTTATGAAGGGGGTTTAGCTACCTCGCTCACTTGGCGTGACTTGGGGAGGCCTGACGGCAGCGCCCGGTCGACCGCAAGCTCGCATAGGGCCTCGATTCTTCCCACACCCGGGAGCGATGTCTCAATCAAATGAAGCGAGTTGGTATTTGACCAGCGCCGAGCGATCAACCGCGTCGACAGTCTGGGCCAAGTATTCAAACTTTTCTAGGAAGTCGTCCAACGACATAAGATGCTCGTCATCGAGGCGCAAGTCGGGATAGTACCGGAGAAACTTTTCATCAACTATGCCATTCCTGTGAGAATAAAGGTGCCGGATCTGAAGGAGCCTCTCGATGCCCTTGCCGGTCAGCATTAAACACACCCAACCCACTGATCTGGGATGTATCTGCTATAAAGCCCACCCCAAGTAACCGAGGTGCCATTGGATAATCTCGTACTCCCCGATCCGATGATTACTCGCGTACCCCCTGAGCGCCTGCGCTAAGTCCCGACTACGGGGCACCTTAAGTGGGGGGTAGGTCACTAATAGGGCTCACAGAAGGCTCACCGGGCTCCCCGACATTTTCGGCGTGGAAAAATTCGCCGAAAGCGAAATCATCACGAAGGACGAAGCACGTGCGATCCTCGGTGTCGCCGCTACGAAGCCTCAGCACCAACCGTCTGCCCAACTCCAACAGAAGTCTCAGGAGACTAAGTAATCATGCCCGAAGCATCAGTCGCATCCCCCGGCGTCGGCGCAGATGTAGCCGCCCCAAGTACACCGAACATTGCCACGACCCCCGATACGGGCTCCAGCGGCGCTACAGACGCCGGAACGGGCACATCCACGCCCTCTGCCCCTGAGAAGTTCGCGATTGACCTCGGCGACGGCAAGCCGTTCGAGATTGACTTCGACGATGAGGGCGGGTCCGACGACACCGACGACGGTGCCGAGTTTAAGTTTCGCGACCTCGATGCGATCAAGGAGTCTCATGCCGACCTCCACAAGGCATTGCTGCGACGTTTATCTGAGCACTCCCGCTTCGCTAACAAGTTCAAATCCCCGGAGGACCTCGACGCCCACCTTGAGCGGGTTGAGCGCCTGACTGGGCGGACGTGGGCTGGACGCCTTGGAATCTTCCGTCAACAAGATCGCGACCGAGCTTCAATCCCTGCGGTCCGGTGATCCCGGCGATTGGGCAAAAGAGTCGCCCGAAGAGTTCAGCGCCGCAGCACAGAAGATTTCTGATGCGTGGTTCACCGCCGACCCCAAAGCGTCGGTGGCGTACCTCGCCAAAGCTGCCGTCTCCGCGCTGGTCGGCAAGGACTCCTACGGGCAATCCGCTCTGGATGCCTTCAACGCCGCCTATGAGGCAACGACCGATCCGCAGACTAAGAAGCTGCTGGAGCGCGTAGCTCACACTTTCGACGCCATCGTGCAGAACTCCAAGTACGAACCGGACTCCACCTTGCTGAAGACCCGCCAACTGGAGACCCGTGAGACCCAGATTTTCAAGCGCGAGTCCGACCAAGTCACGACTCCCAAGATCAACTCCGCTTTGCGTGAGGCTCTCAAGCAGGCTGGGAAAAAGCTCGGAGATGGTTTCAAACCGTCCTCGGACGAGATGAAGTCTTACATGGCGGACATGACCAAGCAGTGGTACATCGCCGCTGGGAAGAACGCCCGTTTCATGAAGGCGCTCAACGCCGCACAACAATCGCGTAACCACGACGACATCAATTCCCTCGTGGACGAGTACCGCGCCGAGTTCGCCGCCGAAGCCGCGAAGACCCTGTACCGCAACCGCCTCTCGAAGCTGAAGGAGAACATTCGCAAGGATGCCGCCTCGAAGAGCGAACCGGGTTCGGGTGCTGGTACGACCTCGAACGCCGTCAAGTGGACTGGTGGATACGATTCGCTGACTCAATCCCCGAAGGCTGAGTTCGACTTCGCCCGAATGAAGGCTGAAGGCATCGACGCCTTGAGCGGTGAGTTCTACGTGAAGGGTCGCCGGGAGAAGTTCACCCGATGATCTATTCCTTCGAAGATTTGGAATTCCTCGTCAAGACAGCATCGCCAGAGTTCATCGCCGAGAAATACGGCGTCAATGCACACGTGGTTTCGACTCTGCTCCATGACATCGACGGTCTCCGCGCCTACCTCGAACAGCATGTCCCGGTGGATAGCGATACTCCGACCGTTGCGCCTGTTCCCGCACTGGAGTTCATTCAACCCCGTCAGGAATGGGGCTACACGGTCCACCCGCGTCATCGGTACATATTCATTCGCCCGTGCCCCGCGACTCATCCGGCACGGAGCGTGTTCCCGAAGTCCGAACCAACAGATCAGGAGATTGGTTTCGTCCACGCATCCGTGGTCGATGACCTCAACCCCGGTGACCTTGTGTCGTATGACCGCTTCTCCGCTATCAGCGGGGGCATGGATTTGGTGGACGACTCCGGCGAACCGATTTACTGCGTGATGATCGACGAAGTCGCCGTGACCGCTGTCCTTGAACGCAAGGAGACGAAGTAATGGCTTGGCATAACACATTTTCCGAAGACGCACGCAGCCGCATGCTCGAAGGCGTAGTTTGGTTATGAGGAAGGGGAAAATCAAATTTCTACGAAGTGTGGCCACCCGCCAACCAATTCTGGAGTTGTCAAGAAGCCTCTTTCGCGCTGTCAACAATGCGCATCGCAATGCCGGAGGGCCGTCGGGGAAATTAGTACCTATGAGTCGGCTTACGGAAGCGATCGCGTTCGCTCCCGGTTGACGGGCAACCATGAAGTTATGCCCAGGATGGACTTTCAAAGACGCGGGCCCGAAGTCAGACAAGCAATCAGTCAATGAGTAGTTCCCAGATCATCGAAGGACAAGTCTCAAACTGTGCATTCCCAACTGATGTGGAGCAATGAAAACGGCAGGCGGTCGACAGCGCGGAAATAAGTTCTTTACCCACAACCCAACCCACCATTCGTGTAGTCTTGTCGTGCGGGTATTTTGGCAGTCCCCGCGTTCTTGTAAGTTGTTGTAACACCTATTCCCGCTAAACTGTCACGGCAGAGGTCGCGAGTTCGAGTCTCGTCGTCCCCGCCATTCTTCCTAAAAGAGTTACCGGACGTGACGTCGGAAACTCCAACCCACAACTCAACCCACAGCTTTTAATTCACTGCTGCGCTCACCCCCTACAGCGTTGAGGAATTCGCCCTGTGCGGCCCGCGTTTCATCGCTGTCTTCCTGCGTATACAAATCGAGCGTGGTTTGAATCTTGGTATGACGCGGGATTCCCTGAATGGTTTCGCTTCCTTAGACCAGCGCCAAGAGAGTTGACGCCAATCTGTGGGCAGCTCCGGGCTTTCTCGTCAAGAACAGAGCAGGCTCGATCAACTCCAGCTCCATCAGCCGCAAACCTGTCGGCCCGGGCAAAATATCAACTCGAGCGAACGCGAGCTTCCTACTATCTGAGACCTCAAGTACCTGGGTTGAGAACGCTATCTCTGTTTCTTCAGCTTCATGATCGAATTCGGGCAAGTCGGGCGTGTCTCCGGTGTTAAATGGTAGACGACGGACAGCGTGTGAATACTCGCCACCTATGAATACGAGGGAGCGTTCCGCAAGAGTAGTCACTGTCTCCTCAAAACGCTGCACCAGGGCTCCAGTGCGGCTGAGAATCTCGTTTAGGTGATCTTCCAGCAGCGAAAGTTCGCATGGCATGGAGAATCGGCGAACCGCGAACGAGCTTGCGCCGATGGACGGCTTTGCGACAACCTCCGGCCAATTAACGTCCGTTGGATTCAGAGAAATACGGCTTCCCGCCTGAAAGTAGATCGTTGGGATTACCTTAATGCCCCGTCTCTGCAAGTCCGTGAGATAGTGCTTTTCGAAGTTCCACAATATTTTTCCTACAGGATTACAGACACGCGTTTCCGCTTCGATTCGCCGCAGCCAGAGTTCGAATTCTCGAAATCGTGCGCATGCATCCCAAGTCGATCGAATAACTGTGAGACTTGACGCAGACCAGTCGACTTTACTATCGGTCCATATGGCAACCCGAACGGATGCTCCTAAGTTCTCCAGCTCCTCCTTTAGAGCTCGATCGCTTCGCGTCAGAACCGATTGAGCGTCACACGTTACCAGCGTCACGGCGTAGCGAGTTTGAATCAAGGCACAATTCCTGCCTGAAAGGTTATTGCAGCGATTGGTCGTTCTAGACAAATATATCATTCATCATTGGCCACGCCTGCGCGCATGCTGGTGAAGATCGCGCGATATTCAGTACTGTTGATAACGCCTAAGTGTGCATAACACTCCAACACTTCAGGCCAAACCTGGTAAGTTCTGGGAAAACGAAGGTAGCGCTGCTCCTGAGTCTGTGAACTCAATTCCGACCCACAGCCCAACCCACAACATAAGATGTCTTGTACGACTTCCGCGCAGTCTGGCAGTCCCCGCGGTCTTGTAGGTTGTTGTAAAACCTAACCACGTTAGCCTGTCACGGCAGAGGCCGCTGGTTCGAGTCCCGTCGTCCCGCCATTCCTTTTCCAGCACTTGCAACCCTATCGTCCACAAATCAGGGGATAATAGGGGACGATAAGCGCCGAACAAGAAAGGTCCCCTCCGAGTTCCTCCTTCAAAATGATCTCTTTCGCAAACATCAATAAGCAGTATGGCAAGCAGTTAATCTTCGTGGATGCATCGTTCCAGTTGAATCCCGGCGAACAAGTTGGGCTGGTCGGCCCCAATGGCGCGGGCAAGACAACGCTCTTCCGGATGGTGGTCGGCGAGGAAAGTTCCGACCATGGCACGGTCTCAGTTCCCAAGAAGTTGACGATCGGCTACTTTCGCCAGGACGTCGAGGAGATGCAGGGCCGTTCAGTCGCGGTGTTTTTCGACAATCACGTCCGACGGATGGACAAACTCGCGAATCAGAGCGGTGCCCGGTGTCCCGCGTATAACGGGAATTTCACTTTTGTTACGGAACCGGCGCGCGATTTGCGGGTCGTCAGGATTGTTGATGAGCTGCAGGTGTACTACTACGTGTCCAAGAGAGCGGATTGCATTCAGGAAGGCTGTGAATGGGGGGGGACGCGAGCGGCAAGTTCGCGCCCGCCCGTCATCCTGTCAAGCATCTCGTACTGCAGATCATTCGTAAGCACGGCGATGTTAGGCATAGCGGGAGACTCCTTGGTTGTCCTGTAGTAGTAATTTTACGAAGCGCAGAAGCTGGCGCCGTGGTTTCTGGAAGATACTTCTGAACTGAGCTAGAAGGTACCCTACATCACACACCGGTGTGATGTAATCCCCTTGGTGGACAGTTCAGCCCACTTTCAGGTGTAGCCCACCCCCCTCTCCAAGGAGAGGGCAATTCCTATTTTTGTAACCAAGATCAGATTTCACTGTGCAACGCATCGTGTGGCGGTAATCTTATGTCCATCTTCCCTAGCAATGCAGTTGATCAGTTTCTTCTGAG
>JBAPOI010000477.1:0-2111 GCA_049279555.1 Candidatus Sulfotelmatobacter sp. | reverse complement strand
GGACAGCCAGACCAGTCGCAGCCGCTGATCGATCACGCCAAAGAACTCTACACCAAGGCCGGCGACCGAAGCGGCGCGGCGGTTTGTTTGTTACTGAACGGCGATCGTCTTTACGATGCCGGTCACTTCGAGAGCGCGAGACAGCAGTTTCAGAGCGCGCTGCCGGTATTTCGTGAGATTGGAGACCAGCGCCACCTCCGGAGTGCACTTGAAAGAATCGGCAATTCGTTTTATGACCAGGGAAAATTGCTGGAGGCGAAGAGTTTCTACGAGCAGGCCTTGCGGGTCGACCTTGATCTGCGAACCGAGTTCAATTTAGGTAGCGACTATGGAAACATCGCAAACGCACTCGACGGCTTGGGGAATTTGAAGGGCGCGCGAAAAATGCAAGAGCAGGCGCTGGCCACTTTCGAAAAAAGTACTGACCGGCGTGGCGAAGCCGCCACCTTGGGCAACCTGGGAAATCTGATGGTAGAAATTGGCGACCCCGGAACTGCAAAAAACTATTACCAACGGTCTTTAAACCTAATGCATGAGATTTCCTATGTCTCCGGTGAGTCTTATCCCGCCGCAGGATTGGGCGATGCTCTGTTGATGGAAGACGACGTCGCAGGTGCGCGAAAACAGTACGAAACGGCTTTGAAGGCTGCACAGGATGCACACGAGGACGACCACGCCGCGCAGATCCAGACCGCGCTTGCCGCGGTCGCGCTGGAAGAGAAGCGCTTTTTCGATAGCGAGAAGATGGCGCGCGAGTCGGCAGCAATCTTCGATAAGGACAATGCGCCGGATAATGGCGGGTGGGCCCGAGCAATCCTGGCCAGAAGCCTATTGGGTGAAGGAAAGGTGGATGAAGCGAAGATCGTCGCTGCAAAAGCTGTCGCACTGTCGAAGCAGTCGGTTACTCAGGCGGCGCGGTTCGAGTCAGTTTTGGCAGACTCGCAGGCGCAAGCACGGGCCGGGAACATGGCCGAGGCGAGCAAAGAACTGACGGCGATGCTGGCTTCTACGCAGAAGTTCGGATACCGCTCCTTCGAATATCAGGCGCGTCTAACTTTGGCGGAAATTCAGTTGCCATCACATCCGGCTGTGGCCCGGCAGCAGCTTACGGCGCTCGAGAAGGATGCCAAGGCGCAGCATCTTCTCCTGATCGCCCGTCACGCGGAGAGCTTGCTTCAGGGCAAGTAGACGCAGTCGGGCAAGCGAGTGATCCGGCGCAGATCGATTCACTCTGGATTGGCATCTAATCTGCTCACGACTTTGGGCCACGCGGAGCGCCAACGGATGGGTGGTTGACGCATCTCAATTGGCGCGCTTATGATTTTTGTTTGGCTCTAATCCTATGGGCGGCTCGGGAGCCGTCGCAAGACTTATGAAGTGAGCTTATGGACAAGAAGAAATTAGAAATATTTAAGAAGCGGCTGGAGACCAGGCAGCAGGATCTTCGACGCACGGTTTCGCGCACGCAGGCGGACGGCCGCTCGGCTGACGAGGATACCGCGCAAGACATCGCCGACCGGGCCGCCAGCTCCTATACCAAAGAGTTTCTCTTCAGCCAGAGCAATAATGAGCGGCAGCTGCTGCAGATGGTCGAGCGGGCGCTGGCGCGCATCCGCGAGGGCAGCTTCGGCGAGTGTATCCACTGCGGCAAAGAGATTAATGCCAAACGGCTGGAAGCTGTTCCTTGGACGCGGCACTGCATCGAGTGCCAGGAAAAGCTCGAACAGGGATTGCTGGAAGAAGCTCCGCGGTAGGCGCACGGGCTTTGACGGTGCGGTTTTCAGCCTGATAAACTATAAAGTTCCCACCAGGACAGATACTCAAGACTGAGACTGAAAGGTAGTCGTGCGCGCAGAAACCCGCCATCAACTGAAAGAAGATCGATTCAGCCGGGTGACCCTCGGAGCTGCCGAGAAGACCGCTCACTGGAGCGTCGAGCACCGGAATACCCTGGCCATCGCTGTTGTGGTGGTCGCTCTGATCGCCGCTGGGGCGGTGGGCGGCTGGTATTACTTGAGCGCGCAGGATGAGAAGGCCAGCTTTGACATGTCACAGGCGTTGCGGACTCTGCAGGCTCAGTTGCGGCCCGCTGGAACGCCCGCGCAACCTGA
>JBAPOI010000476.1:0-1556 GCA_049279555.1 Candidatus Sulfotelmatobacter sp. | reverse complement strand
GCCGTGGAGGCGAGATGCATATCCGCGACGCAGCCGACGAAGTCGAGTGCTTCGCGCTGGGCGGTGAAACTGAAGCCACGCGCGTCGCCGGAATTGCCAAGTACCGACACTTGAATTTTCATGGCGATCACCTTCAATTATGGAGGCAATCCTCGGGCTGCGCGAGTGAGGGTTTATGGACGGGGTTGCCGAGACAGCATTCGCGGATTTCCGGGTGACAAACTGAGAACCGGGAACCGAGAACTGAGAACTGCCTGTGGTAGAACTGACCCGTGGCATACTTCCTCGGCATCGATGGCGGCGGCAGCAAGACAACCTGTGTTGTAGGGGACGAGGTCGCTGTGTTGGCCCGGGTCACGACCGGGCCCAGCAACATCAACCGCGTGGGCGAAACTCGCGCTCGCGAATCGTTGCACGAAGGCATCAGGCAAGCGTGCGAAGCGGCAGGCATTGATCCGGGGCAGGTGCAGCGTGCTTGCGTGGGTGTTGCCGGCGTCGGCAATGAAGAGACCGCCAACGCTGTGCGGAAGATGGTTGCGGAAGTCTTGCCAGCGAAAATCGAAGTCGTTGGTGACATGCAAATCGCTCTGGAAGCGGCTTTCGGCGAAGGGCCGGGCGTGATCGTGATCGCCGGGACTGGTTCGATTGCCTACGGACGCGATGCGCAGGGAAAAACAGCCCGTGCTGGAGGCTGGGGATTCGCTGTGTCTGATGAGGGTTCTGCGCACTGGATTGGCCGGACTGCGGTCGCTGCTTTGTTGCGCGCAGTTGACCGATCTGCGTCTCTCCGAGATTCACCGGATGGTTCCGCACTCTTTCGTGAAATACAGGGGACATGGAACCTGCGCTCGCTCGAAGCGCTGGTTTGCGATGCGAACCTCAATGGAGATTTCGCGGCGCTGTTTCCCGCAGTCCTGGCGGCTGCCGAACAGGACGATTGGTTGGCACAGCAGGTTCTCTTGTACGCGGGAAGGGAACTGGCACAACTCGCTTCGATCATTGCTCGCGCGTTGTTCCCTGAAAATAGTGTGCTCACGATCCCTTTGGGGATCGTGGGTGGAGTTTTTGCACATTCAAAGCGAGTACGCGAGATTTTTCGAGAGGAAGCCGCCAAACTCGACCCGCGGGTTACGCTGAATCCAGAAATTATCGATCCGGTTGCCGGTGCGCTGGCGATCGCACGCAAAGCAGCGAAATCATAGGCAATGGACGAGCGGGTATCAGCGGCCTCCGCCGACTTCCAAGATTGCGCCAGTGGTGTAAGAAGCCGCCGGAGAGAACAGCCACAGCACAGCCTCGGCAACCTCGATCGGCGTACCAGGCCTTTGCATCGGAATGGTCGCGGTAAGCCGATCTAGCCGGTCCGGCATCCCGTTGGCGGCGTGCAGTCCGGTTTCGATCAGGCCCGGAGCGACGGCGTTTACACGGATTCCTTCTGTTGCAACTTCACGCGCTAAGCCGATTGTGAAGCTATCGATTGCCCCCTTGGATGCGGCGTAATGTACCCATTCTCCGGCTGATCCAGTGTGCGCCGCTCGCGAAGAAATGTTGATGAT
>JBAPOI010000475.1:0-13507 GCA_049279555.1 Candidatus Sulfotelmatobacter sp. | reverse complement strand
TCCCAGGCACTCACCAGATTATCGAAAATCGATCCTTCCGAGAGCGCTAGCACCAAATATTGCGGTACCGATTCAGGAGCGAGCAAATTCCTCACGGCTATTCGACGCTGATCTTCAGAATCTTTGCCGTGCGCAAGCAAGTCTTGAAGGGGCTTTTGATAGGCACAGACACCCCGGCTGTCCTGGCAGTTTTCAACCGCAGCTTGCGAAGCAACGGGAATCGCGGATAGCAGGAACGATGCGGCCAGAATAAGAAATGCAGCCACTGTTCGCATATTTCTCCTAAGTTCCGACGATTGTGAAGCCTAGTGCTGGTTGGAAATCGTTCGAGTAACCACCCATCGGCAGTGGGGGATCGGTACCGCAATCCTCCACGATGGCGACGTCTTCTTGGGGGCCTGCGAGGTTTAATAAGAGCAGGTTCCTCCCCGAAAGTATGGGGAAAGTAGTGCTTGTGTTGTCCTTCACGGGCTGCTCTTGGCCGTTGTATTCCGCACGCACGATTTTGGTATTGTTGGCAATGATCTTAACGGTGGGCTTGCCCCCTGTCGGGCCCGTAAAATTCAAACCGCTCACTTTCAGCGTGCAGGCCATAGCGGCCTCCTTCCGGGTTCGAGCACCTAACGTTATTGGGCAGGATAGAGTACTTCAACAAACCTGCACCAGTTAGCGTGACGCGGTTTTGTTACGAATTCAGAACAAAGGCTTAGCATGGTCAGTAAATCTGGGCCTCGTCACTTCGCCATGCGGCTCACACTTGGGAGTCGTTTGGATCGAATGGGCGGAAACGGCATTAGTCAGGCCGTCTGAGATGTTACGAAAACGGAACAGGTCTGGAAGACGCGCATTTGACTTAACGGGGCTACGCTCGCCCGGAATAATCCTTACTGCAAACACTAGGACGATCAAGACGATCCCGCCTACTAGTTCGACAATCGGCGTTGCGCGAGTCTGCCCACATCCAGGCTGCTGCGACCTAAAGGATTTCTCATCACAAATCGCGTTTACGCAGGAGAGTGTGCCGGTTTATGAGGCGATTTTTCTCCTCAGAAGCAATCCCTACCGGGCAGCTTGCTCTAGAACGCGTCGATCCCCGTAACGCTCTGCCCGATAATCAATGAATGCACATCATGCGTGCCCTCATACGTCTTCACCGACTCTAGATTCATCATGTGGCGCATGATGGGATAGTCGTCGGCCACGCCGTTTGCGCCGAGGATGTCGCGTGAGATGCGGGCGCATTCGAGGGCCATCCAGACGTTGTTGCGCTTCAACATCGAGATGTGCTGATGCTCGACCTTGCCCGCGTCTTTTAGGCGGCCGACTTGCAGCGCGAGCAATTGCGCTTTGGTGATCTCGCTGATCATCCAGGTGAGCTTGTCTTGCACGAGCTGATGCGAGGCGATGGGCTGGTCGCGCCACTGCTTGCGCAGGATGGCGTATTGCAAGGCACAGTCGTAACAGGACATGGCCGCGCCAATCGCGCCCCATCCAATGCCGTAGCGGGCTTGGTTCAAGCACATCAGCGGCGATTTGAGGCCATCGCTTTTCGGCAGCAGATTCGACTCGGGGATGTGAACATCCTGCAGCGATAGCCCCGACGTGACCGAGGCGCGCAGCGACCATTTGCCGTGAACATCGCTGGCTGAGAAGCCGGGACGGTCGGTCTCGACCAGAAAGCCGCGAATCTTATCGTCTTCGTTTTCCGCTTTGGCCCAGATCACAGCCACGTCGGCGATGGTACCGGAGGTGATCCACATCTTCTCGCCGTTGAGAATGTATTCATTGCCCACCTTGCAGGCGCGCGTGAGCATCCCGCCGGGATTGGAGCCAAAGCCCGGTTCGGTGAGTCCGAAGCAGCCGAGCTTTTCGCCCTTCTGCATGGGCGGAAGCCAGGTTTGCTTTTGCTCTTCGCTGCCGAATTCGTAGATGGGATACATGCACAGTCCCGACTGCACGCTAACGAAGCTGCGCACGCCGGAGTCTCCGCGCTCGAGTTCCTGCGTCATCAGCCCGTACTCGACGTTGCCCATGCCCGCGCACCCGTAGCCCTTCAGCGACGCGCCAAAGAATCCCAGATCGGCCATGGGCTTCACCAGTTCGCGCGGAAAGCGGCCGGCGCGGTTGCATTCCTCGATGATGGGAACGAGGTTGTCTTCGATGAACTGGCGCGTGGTGTCTCGGACCAGCCGTTCCTCCTCGGTCAGCAGCGAATCGTACTGAATGAAATCGACACCGCGAAATTTGATAGCAGGCATTGCGAGTCTCCTGTAATGACATGGATACCGATTCGGAAAACGATCCGGCAAGCGAGGCAGCCAGAAAGGTTTGCCGCCCGCAGAATGGAGCGCTTGCCGGAGGGCAAACATATGACGGTAGCAGGGGCAGGGGAACGGGGTCAACGAGCGCGCGACCCAGACTCCTGCTAAAGACATCCGGCGGCCCTTCCTGTAAAATAGCTAAGAACAACCACGGAAGAGAAGTAACACGCGCCTCAATGAGTTCTTCCGCATTCTGAAATATCCAATCCACTAGCTACTGCGGAAAGTTTTGGCGGAGTACGCTGCGCGATTGCGACCAGGAGAAACGAATCATGGCACCAGGGGCAAAGATAGCAAAAACAGCGGATCGTAAGAAGGTTATGGACACCAGCAAGAGCACGGATTGCCCGAAATGCGGCAAGTCGACGCGCATCGTCAAACGCATGAAGGACCGGGAGCGCGGCACCCCTGGCGGGATTTACATTTCCTGTTCTGCGTGTGAGTTCTTCGAAAAGTTGTAAGTCTTTTCTCAGATCTTCGGAGTGCCGGAGGACAGGGAACCCGTTTCCGCTCCGGCGATTTCGCTCTCGTAGCCGGCAACTCCCTGCCGCTCCTTACCATCCAATTCTCGTCTGAAGTGTCGGGTGGCGCCATCCGGCCATCGAGGCTCGCGCTCCATGAATTTTCACCCCGGCATCCGCAAATGGCTTGTCGCTTTTTGTCTTATTGCTGCTGTCGCTCAGCAGAGCGCTTGCGGCGGTGGTAGCCCCCCTAGCGCCAGCAGCGGTACTGGAGGTGGCGGTGGAACGGGTGGAGGTGGAGGAACCGGGGGCGGTGGAGGGGGAAACTCCGGAGGAAATAGCGTTCCGCAGTTTGAGCATGTGTTCCTCGTCGTGGAAGAGAATCATAGCTTTAGCGATGTCATCGGAAACAGCAGCATGCCTTACCTGAACGGGCTGGCGTCCGCCAACGGCCTGGCTATGCAGTACTATGCCGACGCACATCCGTCATTGCCGAATTACTTTATGCTGACGGTTGGCGAAGGGACGTCGATTACTGGAAGCGCAGGTGACGCTTACAACGGAGTCGTAACTCAAGACAATGTAGTCCGCGCGTTGACCGCTGCCGGGAAAACCTGGAAGTGTTACGCCGAGTCATTGCCCTCGGTTGGCTACCTGGGTGGCGACGACGGTGCCTATCTTCAGCATCATGATCCCTTTATTTATTTTTCTGACGTGCAGAGCAGTGCCACCCAGGCGGGCAATATTGTTCCCTTTACTCAACTCGCAACCGATATAGCGAATAATGCTCTGCCGGATTACGCGTTCATCGTGCCCAACGTCAACGACGATGCGCATAATTGTCCCGCAGGCATAAGCACATGCACGAGCGATCAACAGCTTGCGGCCGCCGACCAGTGGCTATCGACAAATATCAGTCCTCTGCTCGGAAGTACATCCTTTCAAAACTCGCTGATGATCATCGTTTTCGATGAAGCGGAAGACTCAGACGTAACGAACGGTGGTGGGCACGTTCCGGCTGTGATTGTCAGTCCCAAGGCAAGAGCGGGATACCAATCCACAACCCTGTATCAGCACGAAAGCACGCTGCGATTGATGATGGAAGGCTTGGGCGTTACGGACCTGCCCGGAGCAGCAGCGACTGCACCCGATATGACCGAATTCTTTTACTAAGTCTGCCGATATTGAATAACGATTCAGGCTAGCTGACAATCACACCGCGACAGTAACCGACGTCTCCGTCCTCGTTACAGGTCTGTACAGTGTGTCGCGCTCGATAGGTTCCCGTCCCGCCGCACGGATCAACCGCTCCAGCTCTTCTCGTTGCATTCCTTGCGGCGTCGTGGCTCCGGCGTCGTGATAAATCTTTTCCTCGATCACCGTCCCGTCCATGTCGTCCGCACCAAAGCGTAGCGAGATCTGCGCAATCTTGGCGGTCATCATCTGCCAATAGGATTTAATGTGCGGGAAATTATCGAGCACAAGGCGGCTGACCGCAATCTGTTTGATGTCGAGCATCCCCGTAGTTTTTGGAAGATGCTGCAGGGCCGTGTTCTCGGGATGGAAGGCCAGTGGAATAAATGTTTGAAAGCCACCGGTTTCGTCTTGCAGCGCCCGCAACTTCAGCAGGTGATCGACGCGGTCTTCGTCGTTTTCGACGTGGCCGTAAAGCATGGTCGCATTGGATTTCAGTCCGATCTGGTGAGCGAGTTTCGCGGTGTCGAGCCATTGATCGCCGTCGATCTTGTGATCGCAGATGATGTGTCGAATACGGTCGGCAAATATTTCCGCGCCGCCGCCCGGCAGCGAATCCACTCCTGAAGCCTTAAGCTGTTCCAGCGTCTCGCGAATCGAAAGCTTGGCGCGCTTGGATAGATATGCGACCTCAACCATGGTGAAAGCCTTAAGGTTCACTTGCGGAAAGCGCTGCTTCAGGCCGGAGCACAGATCGAGAAAATATTGGAATGGCAGGTCGGGGTGCAATCCACCGACGATGTGAAATTCAGTCACTGCCTCGCTGTAGCCAGAAGCCGCGGTTTCGAATGCTTCGTCGAGCGCCATGGTATAGGCGCCGGGCGCATCTTTTTTTCGACCGAAGGCGCACAGACGACAGGCTGCGACACAAACATTCGTTGGATTGATATGGCGATTGACGTTGAAATACGTCTTGTCGCCGTGCATTCGCTCGCGAACGTGGTTGGCCATCCAGCCCACAGCGAGGATGTCGCCGGTGCGGTAGAGGGTAAGAGCGTCCGCGGAGTTCAGGCGTTCGGCGGCAATAACTTTGGCATGAATCGGCTGAAGGCGTGGGTCGTCAGTCTGGAATGAGTGGTACTGGCGCAGGGCAGACATCACCTTGATGATAGCGCAGGATGACCTCGGAAGTCACAGAGAAGCCGTTAGTGACCCGCAATCACACGATCATTAATCTTATCGTATTCGGTTTGCGACACGATGTGTCGATTCACCAGATCATGGGCATCGTCGAATGGTCTTCCGGCAATGATGCGGTCCGCTTCATGCTCCGTGATTCCCGGCAGGGTGAGCAGATCTTCGCGTGAAGCCTTGTTGATGTTGATGGCCTTATCGCTTCTCATGCCCTCCTTCACACCCTCGACAACGGCCTTGGTATCGCGCCGCACGGTCTCGGTAGCCTGAGCAGTACGTTCCCGGATTTCGTCTGGATTGTCCTGTTTGCCGCTGCACGCGGTGAAGGTGAAGAACGACGATGAGAGGAGGAGGATTAGTGACCCCGAGCAAAGGCGGTGGAATTTCATGACATTGAGATGCAATAGGAGTCATTCGTGGTTGGATTGATATGATTGGAGGGTAAGATGCCGAAAGCCGAGAAAAGACCTTCAGTAACCGTCGTCAGAAGCGTCCATGGATTTGTGGAGGCCATCGCGAGAGTCAAGGCGGGCGAACAAGCG
This sequence comes from Candidatus Sulfotelmatobacter sp., assembly GCA_049279555.1. Classification (GTDB taxonomy): domain Bacteria; phylum Acidobacteriota; class Terriglobia; order Terriglobales; family Acidobacteriaceae; genus Sulfotelmatobacter. Next base: position 7,795 of record JBAPOI010000475.1, on the reverse strand, counting down.
AAAGGGAACGAGGCCGATCTTCTGTTCCGAGGGCAATCGTGCGATAAACCTCTTCTTCCTAATCTCGGACGATGCAACGTCAATGGCGATCTTCCCAACGTAGAGAAATTGATTCTCGAAGAATTCGAGAGAACGAGCCTCCCATTTCACGAATTCGAGCCGAGAAACAAATGGGATTTGCTGGCACTGGCCCAGCATCACGGCCTGCCCACTCGGCTCTTGGACTGGACCTACAGTGCGATAGCGGCGTTATGGTTCACCGTTCGCAATCCGCCGAAAATCAAAGAGAACGGTGATGGCATCGAGGACGGCGTTGTCTGGGTCCTCTACGCCTTGAAGGAAGACTATCGCATAAAAACAGCCAAATCCTCCCCTTTGAGCAATAAATCGAGAACCTTGGTATTCCGACCGAAAGCCATTTCACGCAGAATTGTGGCTCAATCGGGGGTGTTCACCATCCACAGATTGCAGGCCAATGGGAAGTTTGTTCCTCTCGAGAAGAATAAGAACTACCTAGGGAAGCTGGTTAAGTTTATCGTTCCGCACAAAGAGTTTGCCGCAATTCGCAAGGAGCTGAATATGTTCAACGCCAACGCATCGCTGTTTCTACCTGACCTGGACGGGCTTTGCTCCTACTTGAAGGGTCGTTACACCAAGCTTAGCGACGAAACTTAGATGGCTGTTCGTGCCCACTGTAACAGTTTATGCTATTTATTGACATTTCCTGCTATTCGGGACATACTGCACATTAAAGGCACAATCAATGAACATTTCCCTAACGCCAGAGCTGGAACAAATGGTCGACGACAAAGTAAAGAGCGGACGCTATGCATCTGCCTCGGAAGTAATCCGCGAGGGACTGCGGTTGCTGGAGGAACACGAAGCCCTGAAACAGCAACGACTAGCCGACGTGCGACGGAAGATTGACCGTGGGATCGAGCAACTGGATAGGGGTCAGGGCATTCCCGGGCCTGAAGCACGATCGCGACTGCGGCGGGCAAGAAGCGTAAAGTAGACGTGATGTTGCCGTATGTGCTTTCTCCCGACGCGTTTCAGGACCTGCAAGACGTTTGGGACTTCATCGCCTCAGACAATGTCCCCGCCGCGGACAAGCTGGAGAATGAGTTCTTCGAGGTATTCGAGATGTTGGCTGAGCGGCCTCGGATGGGACACACTCGATCTGATCTCGCCGAGCGGGACGTGCGATTCTGGCCAGTAGGTTCATACCTAATTGTTTATCGCAGTATCCCCAATGCACTGCAAATAGTCGCCGTACTGCACGGAGCACGCGACGTTGCAGAAGTGATCCGAAGAAGATAGTTTCGGACCTGCTGTACAATTTTCCTTCCGATGAGTCCGTACGCAAAATGGTGGCTGAGTGTTGCCAGTGCGTTACTGCTGGTTCTAGCAGCGCAGGCGGAGCCAATCGCGCAGCTCAAGCCTACCGACTACGTTAACGACTTTGCCCACGTATTAAATCAAAACACAATTGCGCAGATGGATGACATCTGTCGGCAAATCGACGAAAAAGCGCATGCACAGATTGCGGTGGTCACTGTGCGGGCGCTCGATGGCTCCGACATTGAAAGCTACGCCGTCGATCTCTTTCATCAGTGGGGAGTTGGAAGCAAGTCAACGGACCGCGGGGTTCTGATTCTGTATGCGATTGACGACCATCGCGCGCGCATCGAAGTTGGCTATGGGCTGGAGTCTATTCTGCCCGATGGAAAGGTAGGCGGATTTCAACGGGAAGCCGTGCCACTCATGCGAAGTGGCAACTATAGTCAGGCGCTGCTTCTCGTCACATCGCGCGTGGCAAAAGTCATTGCCGACGATAGCGGAATTCAGCTCACGAACGCGCAACCGGAAGGCCCAATCCAACCGACGGAACAGGAGCCATCCGGCCATCTATCGATCGGTGGAATCGTGATCATCGGTATTGTGATCCTGATCGTCCTCTTTACGCCGTTGCGCAGCGTCTTGTTCTGGATGTTGTTTTCCGGAATGTTTGGCGGCGGACGGGGAGGTGGGTTCGGCGGCGGTGGTGGTGGATTCGGCGGCGGCGGTGGGTTTGGCGGATTCGGTGGTGGCAGTTCGGGCGGTGGCGGGGCCAGCAGCAGTTGGTAGCAAGCGAGGGGTGCGATGGTTTCGAATGCGATGGTTCCTGAAGAAAAAATTGCGGACTTTGTGAACCGGCTGCGAACCGCGGCTGGTGCGAATTTGGAAAGCGTGATCCTCTTTGGATCGGCGGTCGCGGGAGATTTTCATCCCGAGTTTTCAAACATAAATTTGTTTTGCGTGCTTCGCGACAGCTCCTTCGCAGCATTACAGGCTTTTGCGCCGGCCGTGAAATGGTGGGAGAAGCAGAACCAGCCGCCGCCCCTGTTCATGACCCGCGACGAGATCGAGCGATCGGCCGATGTATTCACGATTGAGTTGCTCGACATGCAGCAGCACCATCGAGTCTTGTTCGGCGAAGATGTTGTGCAGAGGCTGTCGATCTCAGCAAACTTGCATCGCGCACAGGTGGAATACGAGCTCCGGGAGAAGCTTGCCCTGCTGCGCCAGCATTTGGTTCTGGCTACCGGCAGCGACTCGCGGCTATGGGATGTGCTGGTGCGATCCGTTTCATCATTTACTGCTCTTTTTCGCCACGCCCTTATTGTGCTGGGTCACGAAGCGCCGGTAGCAAAGCGCGAGGCGGTGCAGGCATTATCGAAGCAAATTGGATTTGATGCCTCTGGCATCCTGCAGGTGCTGGACGTTCGAGAGCGAAAAACGGAGCGCAAGAAGTTCAATGTGGTGGAAGTTTTCTCGCGGTATTTGGTGGCGATCGAACAAGTAACCGCCGCAGTTGATAGAATGCTGGACTCGGGCACCGCCGGCTCGGCGTAGGAGCCGCGGAAGCTGATCCTCAGGAGACTCTCATGAGCAAGGCACTGATCGCGGTTGTCGTAATCATCGCAATCGTAGTACTGGTCGTTTTTTTTGTTTTCGGCGAGTACGTAAGCGTGAAGAACACGCTAGTCAGCAAGAACGAGGCGGTAAAGGCATCGTGGTCGCAAGTTGACATCGTGTTGCAACGCCGCGCGGACCTCATCCCAAACCTGGTTGAGACGGTGAAGGGATATGCCCAGCAAGAGGTGACGGTGTTTGGCGATATTGCAAAGGCGCGTTCCGCGTTGCTTTCTGCTGGTTCACCGCAGGAAAAGATTGCGGCCAACGGCCAGCTCGATGGAGCGCTCGGGCGCTTGCTCGTTGTTGTCGAAAACTATCCTCAGTTGAAGTCGAACGAGAATTTCCTGCGCCTGCAAGACGAGCTTGCCGGCACGGAAAACCGCATTGCCGTCGAGCGCAAGCGCTACAACGATACGCTTCGTGACTACAACACTTACGTACAGCAATTCCCCAACAGCTTTTTTGCGGGAATCGCAGGGTTTAAACCGAATGAGGCGTATTTCGAGGCTACGCCTGCGTCGCGCGAGGTTCCGAAGGTGAACTTTTCAAGTCCAGCGCCGCAGGCGACTCCGCAACCGGCGCCGGTTCACTAGCGGAAGTCGCAAGAGACGGGCAGCTGAGTTCAGGCAAGTGGGGGCCCCGGGCGGAGTCGAACCGCCGACCAACGGTTTAGGAAACCGCTGCTCTATCCAACTGAGCTACGGGGCCTCGCAACGGTCGCTAAATTATCTCATGTCAATTTGACGAGGCGGGACACGACGGCGAATCGGAATCCAGCTTTCTGGACTGGTTTCGGAAGCAGACCTGATGTACTTAGGCTCACGCGATTACGCTGGGGCAGGCGTGGCAGCCTTGCATGTATGGCTTATCAGGAGACCGGATCTTTTTTTCCCTCAAGCTCGGACCAGCGCCGGTAGAGCGCATCAACGACTTCCTGGGCGGCTTCCATTTCAGCGTGGGCGTTCAGTAGCTGCGGCCCGTCGCTGGCTATCGCTGGATCTTCCATCTGTGCGCGTTTTTTTCGCAACACATCTTCGGCATCGGCAATGCGTTGCTCAAGGCTGCCATATTCGCGCTCTTCGATATAGGAAAGTTTCTTCTTTCCCTTGGTGCTTGATGCGCTTGAGGCCGCAGCTCGGGAAGCGGCACGAACACCGCTCTGCGCCGTCTGATTCCGTTCTACCTGCGATGTTTCCCATTGAGAGTAATCCGCGAAACTAGCCGCGCCCCCTCGACCATCCAAGCCCAGTACGATCGTCGATAACCGATCAAGCATATAGCGGTCGTGGGTAACCAGTACGAGCGAACCGGTGAATTCGAGCAGGCTGGCCTCTAGTATTTCGAGTGTAGGGATATCAAGATCATTGGTTGGCTCGTCGAGTAGCAGAATATCAGCGGGTTGGAGCATGAGCTGGGCGATCAGGACTCGGGCCCGCTCGCCTCCAGAAAGGCGCTCGACCGGCTGGTTGAGCTGCTCGCCTGTAAACAAAAATCTCGCCGCCCAGGATGCGACGTGAATTACCCGGTCCTGATAGATGACGGAATCACCCTGCGGGGCCAAGGCGCGACGCAATGTCGTGTTCGAATCGAGTTCGCGAGTCTGGTCGAAGTAAACGATTCGCAGTCGGTCAGCACGACGAACCTCGCCGCTGGTTGCGGCGAGATCTCCCCGCAACAGACGCAGCAGGGTTGTCTTGCCACTGCCGTTCGGACCTACTAATCCAACCCGCATCCCGGCGGTAACAGTGAAATTAAGCGCACTAAAGAGAGTGCGACTGCCAATTTCGAATGCGACACTATCTAGTTCGATCAATCGCTTGGTCTGCCGTTCGCTTGACGAGAAATCGATTTGAGCGATTGCAGTCCGCGTTCTCGCATTGAGGTTGGCGAGTTCTTCCTTCAGGTCACCGGCCTTGGAAATTCGCGCCTTGGACTTCCTGGTGCGAGCTTTTGCACCGCGGCGAAGCCATTCAATTTCGGAATGAACCAGATTCTCCAGCGCCTCGTGCCGCTTGGATTGGGCGTGAAGAAATGCTTCTTTCTTTTCCAGAAACGTGCTGTAGTTTCCGCGAACCCGGAGCACGCCATTGGGATAAACACGGTTGAGTTCAGCGATTTCACTCGCCACATTCTCCAGAAAATAGCGGTCATGACTGACCACTACGCAAGCAAATGCAGCCTGCTCCAGAACGAATTCAAGCCACTCGATTCCAGCCAAGTCCAGATGATTCGTAGGTTCGTCCAGCAGCAGTACTTCAGGCGCCTGTGCCAGAGCTTCGACGATCGCGAGCCGCTTTTGCCAGCCCCCTGACAACCTGCTTGCGGGTGCTTCGAGGTCATCGAAACCGGCGCGTCCTAAGGTTTCGGCGAAGCGCGTGCCCCGCTCGGATTCAGGTACTCGCGAGTCCTCCAATGCATTCTCTACTACAGACCGCACGGTGTTCCCTGGGTGAAATCTAGACTCCTGCGCGACGTATGTGGTTCTAAGATGTTTTCGAAATGCGATTTCCCCCGTATCCGGGCTTACTTCACCGGCTAAAACCCTCAGCAGGGTAGACTTGCCCGAGCCATTCGGCCCGATAAGCCCAATACAGTCTCCCTCGGAAACCGCAAAGGAGATGTCCTGAAAAAGTGGATTCGCTCCAAAGGCCTTGGAAATGTTCTGTACGTTGATAAGCGGTGGCAATGCGCGGCAATCTCCTGGACTCTCAAAGACTATCAGGAAGCGCGGGGCGCGTGTCAGATCTGGCTGCCGCAACCCAAGCCTATTGGCTTGTGAAAACCGCCTTGCGACGACTTTGATGCTGTCAACTGCACTTGTTACAGATTCCGGACAAGTGCAGGAGGCTGCCCAGTGAAAAATACTGGTCTAAAGGTCGGGGAATCCATATGTTAGATACACACTAGGTCGATTACAGTAAGCTCATGGATAACAAGTACTTGAGTCCAAATAAGTCTTCCAACGAGTAAGTTATAGAACAAACCAGGCGTTCATGTTCGCGGATAACTACACTCTTCTCCTGAGTTATCAGCTTCAGTATTAAAATAAGTACGACTACGGCAGTGTCTATCCAGTGTTGTGTCCAGCGAGAGTATTGAGGCTAGAGCAGCTTAATAGCTACCGAACCGGAAGAGAATGGCCAAGTGAAGGTGAAAGATCGAAACGCGACCGCGCTGGCCAGCTTTTCGTCGACTATTCTCTCCGATGCTATGGATACGCTAGGTGTGAACGGAGGCTGTGGCAGAATCACGGCAATTACACGCAATGCGCGTTGTATTGGTCCAGCCTTCACCGTAAAATTTGAATCCGTTGCTGTCGGCGAGCGAGCCCCCGCTGCTGACTACATTGACAAAGTGCCGGAAGGCTCTGTGGTTGTTCTCGATAACGGTGGCATCACTTATTGCACCGTGTGGGGTGACATTCTGAGCTACTGCGCCCAGCGGCGAGGTGTTGCTGGAACGGTGATTCACGGGTTGTGCCGCGATAGCGCCGCATCGTGCCAGATGAACTATCCCTTGTTTGCTTTGGGAACTTACATGAAGTCTGGCAAGAATCGTGTCCGCATGGTCGCTCATAGCGTTCCGATCACGGCGGGTGCAACCACGATCCAGCCTGGGGATTGGATCTTTGGCGACGACGATGGAGTGCTGGCGATTCCTGCTGACGTAGTCGGTACCGTACTTGAGGTTGCTGGACGAATTACCGAAATGGAAGGTCTGGTTCGCGAATCCGTGAGCGGCGGAACGCCGCTTGCAGAGGCCCGAAAGCTTCACGGGTACAACCTGAGTGCTCTGCAGACGGTGCGATGAGCGAGGAATTGGAGCAGCGAGTCAGGCAGTTAGTGGCGTCTGTGTTGCCAAGGCCAGACTTGGCCTACGCCGTCGAACTGGATTCGCCACTGCGCGGCATTGGCTTCGACTCATTGGCCTTCATGGAACTGATTGCCAATCTGGAAGTGGCCTTTGATGTCCGAATGCTTGAAGAAGACCTTGACCAGTACAGTTTTCGTACCACATCCGAAATCATGCACTACGTCGCCGCCAAGAACGGCTTCAGTAGCGAGACGGCTTCGTCTGAGACAGAAGATTCTCCGGACCCCGACTCGGTACGAAGCTCTCCCGCCGGCCACTGATCTCAAAGCTAAGCCGGGACGAAATATCCGGCACTAAACCATATAGTTATTTACTCCGGGGAAGATATCGATATGACCACGGCAGTTATTGCACCACCACCAACTCGAGCGGGCGAATTCATCGCTGAACTGGATACGATGATCGCTTCACGCAAGAAGATGACCAATCCACTGTATCAGTTGATTCTTTCAGGTGCTGCTCCTAAGCGCCTATTGCAGAATTTTGTAATTCATCGGTGTCCCATCAAAAACCACTGGTCGCGCAACATTCTGGGAATCGCATCCCGGATTGAAGATTACGAGCTGCGAAAAGAGCTGGTCGACAACATCTACGAGGAAGAGACCGGGGGAATCACAGAGTCGCGGCGGCATTTGGAGACGTTTGTGGATTTCGGCATAAGCCTGGGTTTGACCCGGGACGAGATATTGCATCCGAAGGAACAGTTGCCGGAGACCGATGCTTTGATCTCCCATAATGTCAGAGCGTGTAACAGTGGTGAGGTTCACTTTACCGAGGGTGTTGCGTCGGTTCTCTTGCTTATGGAGGGGCAGCCGCCGATTATCAGCCAGTCCGGCAGCAGCATGGAAGCTGTGATGCGCGATGGCTATCTGCTTCCTCCTAATGCGTACGAATACTTCACACATCACGCCTCCTACGTCGAAGGGTCTGCGGTCAGCGACCTAGAAGATGATCATGCGGAGAC
>JBAPOI010000474.1:0-2815 GCA_049279555.1 Candidatus Sulfotelmatobacter sp. | reverse complement strand
AAAAGCAACCGCACGCCGCACACATCAGCGGCGCGCTCTATCCCTCTGCCGCCTGGAACCAAAATCAAACCCGAAGTCGTAGCCAGGTATCACAAACGAGAAGGGCACAAAATCACCAGTTGATTTTTTAGGCGAGTTGCGGGACACTCTCCGGCATTCGCGACAGTCTCAGGATTGAAACGCGGAAACAACCATGCCACAGAAGAAAAAAAAGCCACACTTCCGAGTACGCGCCCCCGAAACCAGACGCCTAAGCCACGAGTGGCAACCCGCCGAGGAAAAGATCGTAATATTCACACAGAAGTATCTGGAGCATAAATGCAACGCCGTCGCTGCTTGTGTTTCGATGGGAATGACGCGGCGTAGCGCCTTAGCGAATGCCTGGTATTACAAACGCAAGGCGCGCATCCAGATTGCCGACGCGCTCCGCGCGCTTGGCTACAGCGAAGGCGACAACGCGGCGAGACTGATCGCGCTCGCCAAGCAGCGCAATAAATCCGAAAGTTTGAAAGCGGTCAAGGAAGTCAACCGCGTGTTCGGAGCGTACCCCGCAGAAGCGCCGGCAACGCCGCCGCTGACGATCAACATCGTGATGGACGTGGAGGCGTGAGCCGTAATTATTCAATCCCCCAGGTTGATGTGCGCGAGATCCGTGCGGCACTTTGGAAAATGCAGCGGCACGAGGATGGCGCGCAGCCGATCACACACCTGATGGTGAGCGACCAATTTTACAACGAGCGATTTCTTGGTTTAATGGAAGAATGCACCGACTTTTTTCGCACGGTCGTGAAGCCGCGCGGGAAGCAGGCTGAAATCGTCGAGACATTCCTCGGTTTTAGAATCTGCCCGAACTCATGCACGCCGGAAGATGTCATCGAAGTGTGGGGAAGCGGAGAATTTTTAGGAGCGATCCAAATAGGAGCGCCGCAAAATGAAAAAGTCGAAGCCAACCGAAGTAACGATTCGCCGCATGTGGTTCGCGAAGGATAAGCAATCGCGATTTATCGCGATCGGGATCTCCGTCGTGTTGAACCATGAAGGCTACAAATGGCTGCCACCAGAAGTCGGAGCCGCCTACAAGATCATGCGCGGGCAAGCGAACGGCATCGACACGCTGACTTGCGAAAAAGGCTGGAAGCACCTGTTGCTCGAATTCCGAACGCAACCCGACCAGGTGCGCCCCTCGCTGCGTTTGCTCGATGTCGAAGCGCACCGCTTGAAGTTCGAGCGCGCCGAGGCCAATATAATTTTCTCGCTAGTGATCGAAGCGCCGCTGACGGAAAAACTTCTAGACTGGGGGAAAGCGAATTTTAGCTACAACACCTTTGCCACGTTCGACCTCTCGCAACTGGAACTGGTATCGGCCGACGAGGAGGAAGAAATCGCGAAGCAGGAAGCTTCGCTGGGCCTCACATCCGACGAGCCGAAAGACGACGGCATTGACCGCGACGAAGAGGACGACAAGGATTAACTGCTGTGGCGAAGCTGATAGTAGTGCTCGACCTCGACAAAATGCAGCTGGGCGAAACTGAGAGCTGTCCGCATTGCAACAAGGAGATTCACCGGACAGACCTCGACGCCTTCATGGAGAAGCACAAGCAGCCGCTTTTTGTGCGCCAGCTCATCACGCTCACCGATCGCGTTGGGCAATCGCTGTTTATGAATCGGAAGCTAGACCCGAAAACTCACGCGATGCTGAAAAATATCATGGTAGACCTGTTGACGGACTACTCCCGCGAGTGTGAAAAAGCTTACGCGGCAGACCACCCAGGCGCGAAGCGGATCGCGAAGGCAAATTAGATGCCACTGAAAGAAAGCAGCTCCAAAGAGGCGCGAGCGAAAAACATCTCCGAGATGGTGTACTCCGGCCATCCGATCAAGCAGGCAGTTGCGGCAGCCTACGCGGAGCAGCGCAAGGCGAAGGAAGAAGGCAAGTGAGAATTCGCATCGCATCCGAAGTGGACGAATGGATATTTCGCCACCAAAATTTAATTCTTGCGACTAGCTTTGTCGCGCTGGCAGCGGCGACGGCCTGGTTTGTTTTGAGCGTCTAACCTTGTGGGCCTCACCCTCGCGACCGCAGCAACCATCCAAACTGTAAAATTCTCTGAGCTGTTCGACACGAAAGGCAACCACCGCCAGGACGAGGCTTTCGAAGCGGTGAAGCATTTTCGCTTTGTGCTGTACGGCGGCGCAGCCGGAGGCGGAAAAAGCTGGTGGCTACGATGGGCAAATATTCGCTACCACATCCGGCTATTCCAGCAGTACGGTTTCCGAAACACCACGAGCGGCCTATTTTGCGAGGATTACCCCACGCTCCGCGATCGCCAGATTATCAAGCTGACGAGTGAAGCACCGGCATGGCTAGGCGAGCTGAAAGAGTTTCGAGACTTGGGCCTCGCGTTCAGATTACATGAGCGATTTGGAGGCGGCGCAATGCTGCTTCGCAACCTGGACGATCCATCGAAATACAACTCCTCAGAGTTTTCCAACATTGGCGTGGACGAGCTGACCCGCAACACAGCCGAAGTGTTCGAGGAGTTGAGAAAGCGTATTCGCTGGCCTGGCACAGTGGAAGTAGAGAAACGACTTGGCATGGAACCAGGCTCGATCAACCTGCCATTCATGGGAGGCACGAACCCAGGCGGAATCGGGCATAAGTTCGTAAAGCAGTATTGGATTGAAAGCGACTTTCCGCCAGAGATGCAGCGCATCGCGAAGCAGTTCAAGTTCATTCCCGCGCTCGCCAGCGACAACCACATGAACCCGCCGAACTACAAGCGGGATAACCTGGACACACTCACAGATCCAGCGA
>JBAPOI010000473.1:0-3148 GCA_049279555.1 Candidatus Sulfotelmatobacter sp. | reverse complement strand
GTATAGCTGGGAGCGAACAGTTTCGTGAGCCAGACGGCCGCCGCTCCCTTTAGGGCGTCCAGCAGCAGTGTAAGAACTCCTAGCATCGGCGATGAGCGCGAGACGTTGGTCGCCCCGATATTTCCGCTACCGCCTTTTCTTACATCTTCTCCACGAAAAACGCGTACCAACAGATATCCGAAAGGAATGGATCCTAACAAATAGCTTCCAGCAATGACCAGGAGTAACGCGGATATGGAGATCGATTGCATACTAGGGCAGAGAGAACCCTGCTAGCTTCGTGTACGTAGATCCTTTCGGCGAAAGCTTGCTCTGGTACAGAAAAAACTGACGCGCCGTCATGATTCCAAATTCGGGTGCTGGAAGGGCCGCCAATTTCTCTTGGAGCTTTTCAAAGTCGCGGTTGAGATGATCCCCATTTTGTTTGTGCGGCGGGCCCGAACCTCCACCGCGCCGCGCTAGCGTAAGATGCGGGCTGAAGGCGTGCTCCTCTTTCGCAATATCGATCTGCGCCAGTGTTTTGTCCACGGTTGCGGCCAGGGCGGTTAATCGATCCCTCGATTCGATTCCCACCCAAAAGACTCGCGCAGCGCGCGCTCCCGGGAAGAACCCATAACCACAAAAGTTCATTTCGAAAGTGTCGGCCTCAATCGTTCGGAGCGCCTGTTTAATTAGCTCGACCTCGGGTCCTGGTTTCTCTCCAATGAATTTCAGCGTGACATGTAAGGATTCGGGCCGAACCCAGCGCGCCTCCGGTGAAAATCCTCGAACCCCTTCGACGAAACGACTCAATCGGCCGCGGATGTTATCGTCGATATCGAGTGCGACGAAAAGGCGCATAAACAAGCTCTTCGCCATTGGCTCTTAGCCTTTAGCTTAAACCGTTCTAGCGATATTATTCGCTCCGAGGTTAGACGCCTGAACGACAGAAACGCTAAGCAAAGAGCCAATAGCTAAAGGCTAAGAGCTAGCTTCACATCAACTTCTTCCGCACCATGTCCAGCGCCAGCGTGCTCGCAAACCAGCGGATACGCTTGCGATCACCCGGGAAGTTTCGCTCGATCACTTCCGTCCCACTGTCGCTGGCCAGGGCATGAAAGACCAATCCAACGGGCTTCTCCGGCGTCCCTCCGGTCGGGCCAGCCACACCCGTGATGCCGATCCCGAGCGTCGCCTCGCAACGATAGCGAATGCCTTCGGCCAGCGCGGCGGCCACCTCGCGGCTCACCGCCCCGTGACGTTCGATCATGTCAGCAGGAACTCCTGCGAGTTCAGTCTTTACTATGTTGGAGTAGACGATTGCACCTCCTGCAAAGTAGCGCGAACTGCCACCGACCGAGGTGATCCGCTCGCCAAGCAGACCTCCGGTGCAGGATTCTGCCACCGCCAGCGTGGCATTACGCATTTGCAACCAGTAGCCGACAATCTGCTCCAGTGACTCCCCATCGCGCGAGTAAACCGCGTCATCGAGCTCCTGCTCGACCGCGTCGGCGGCCTCATCTACGCGATTCTGCGCTGCTTCAATCGAGCTGGCCTTAGCTTGAAAATGCAGTTGGATTTCTCCGGCTCCCGCCAGAATCGTGGTCTGCACATCCGCAAATTGCTTATAGATCGGCGCTACTCGGGCGTCCACAAGAGATTCGCCAAGCATGGCAACTTTCAGTACGCGAGTGGCAAGGAATGCCGGCGGAAGCTTGGCGCGCAGCCGCTCGCGGCACTCAGCCTCGAACAAAGCCTTCAGCTCGTGTGGAGGCCCGGGCAGCAGGATGATGATTCGCTCCCGTCCATCGAATTTACCGCTAAGCCACTGCCCCGGTGCGGTCCCGTTTGGGTTGGGCAGCACCGCCGCTCCCTCCAGCACGTCCGACTGCTTGGCATTGTTGGGAGACATTTTCCAGCCGCGGGCGGCGAATCGCCGCTCGATCGCCGCGAGAATCTCGTTGTCGCGCCGCAATGGAAGGCCCAACGCTTCGGCGACCGCCTCGCGCGTAAGGTCATCTTCAGTTGGCCCCAAACCGCCGCTGAAAATCAAAATCTCCGAGCGAAACAGCGCGTGTTGGGCCGCCGCAACCAGTTGGGTGAGATTGTCACCGACCACTCCCTTGAAAATCACTGCAACGCCGAGTTGATTGAGTTGCTCGGTGAGATAGAGGGAATTCGTATCCATGCGGAAGGGAGTGAGCAACTCTGACCCCACCGCGATGATCTCGGCATTCACGGCTAGAAGTGTAAATGAAAACCGCTCGGTGCGCGGCTTGGGAGCGAGCGCGGATTAACTCGGCGTTTACTCCGGCAGCAGTGGCAGCCCCTGAAGATTCCAGGAAAGATGATGAACCGCGTCTGTAGTTGCTAGAATCGCGCTTCTTCCCGGCGCAAAGGCCAGTCCCACTAATCCATGGCCAGCGATTTCCAGGCTGGCCTTGCCATCTGGCGTGAGCTTCACAATGCCGCGCCTGCCGCCGAGCGAGGCAGCTACATACAGGTTGCCGGCAACGTCGAAGGCCAGGCCCTGCGGCCGACCCAGGCCGCGGTAAAAGGTGTGCACGGTCCCGTGAGGGTCAATTCTATTGACGCTGTCAAAGCTTGAGGTGGTGGGGCCGGTGACAAACAGATCGCCCTGCGGACCTAACGCCAGATGGTACGCCGACACACTGGGTTCAAGCGTAGCGAAGACAAAAACCTGTTGGTCGCTGCCAATTTTGAAGATGGTGCCGCTGCGGTCGCCTACGTAGAGATTTTGATTCCGGTCAAACGCGATGCCGGTAGCTACTCCCATTCCTTCGGCGTAGGTTGTCATGCTCCCATTCGGCGACACGCGGTAGACGGCTCCGTCGTGGCGTGAAGAAACATACATCTGCCCTGCGCGGTCGAATGCGATTGAGGTCGCATTCATCATTTCGGTGACGAACGGTTTCACCGTGTAATTCGTGTCGATCTTGAAAATCGCGACTGGGACTTTCTGCCCGCGCGAACCCGAGAAGGTTACATAGATGTTGCCCTCCGCATCGAGCGCTGGACTCGTCACAGGGTGCAGGTTTTCAGCGATGGACACAGCTACCTTGACACTCTGCGCGTTGCTGACTTGCCCATCGGCGGCCACTACCACGGGGCCTGACGTTGCTCCTTCAGGAACACGGGCGACCAGAAA